>CAZAFM010000042.1:0-19456 GCA_964484395.1 uncultured Campylobacterales bacterium
GATGGGATTGCACTCTTTTGGCTTCCGCGTATTTTTATAGCTTTTTTTATAGCTTCACTTATAAAGCTTGGAAAGTCACCATTTGATATTGCTGAGGCTCATCAAGAGATAGCAGGAGGGGCTGAGATAGAGTATAGTGGGATATTTTATGAGGCTGTTTATGGGGCTAAGTGGTTGAATTATGTGTTCATCTATGGCTTTTTGTATCTTTTTAGCTCTGGGTCATTTTTGTTTTTTATAGTTCTTAGTCTTCTGTTTTTCGTGGCTTCTAACCTTATAGATAACTCTACGGCAAGAGTAAACTACAAGCAGATGCTCTGGATTGTTGGTATTCTTGGCTTTGGACTCTCCATAATCAATCTTTTGGTGCTATGAGGAGATAATATATGTTTAAAAATTTTATGAAAAAATCACCTTGGTTACTTCACTTCAATGCTGGAAGTTGTAACGGCTGTGATATTGAGATACTCTCTCTCCTCTCTCCAAAGTACGATGTAGAGCGCTTTGGAGTGATTAATCGAGGCAATCCAAAGCAAGCTGATGTACTTCTAGTTACTGGTGCAGTTAGCTCTAGGGTTAGAGAGAGACTTATAGATATCTACTCTCAGATGCCTGAGCCTAAAGTTGTCATATCTGTTGGTTCATGTACTTGTACTGGAGGAGTTTTTAGAGATATGTATCATGTGGAAAACGGAGTAGATACTGTGATACCAGTAGATGTCTATATAGGTGGTTGCGCTCCTAGACCTGAGCAGATGATAGATGGAATAGTTCAAGCTCTGGATGTACTGAACAAGAAAAACTCCGAACTGGAGCTTCCAAAAAGGTTCTTTAATCTTCCAAAAACTATAAAACATCAGCTAATAAGACGAGATATGAGAGCAAAGATTGGAGCTAGAGATGAACAAAACTAAGATAGATAAAGCAGAAATTAGAGATAAGATAATAGAGTTTTACGATAAAAGGGTGTGGCATTTTAGTATGATAAATGGACTTGACTTAGGTGATAGGCTTGAGCTTCAATGGATTTTTTGTAAAAGATATAGTAAAGATGAGCCAACTGTTTTTTATGCGGAGTTTGAATATGATGAAGTAATCCCATCTATAAAAGATATAATCCCAACAGCATGGGTTAGTGAAGCTGAGATAAAAGATCTACTTGGAGCAAATGTAGATGGAGCTATTCCACATCTTTTTTTAGAAGCTGATGCACCCAAAACTCCCCTAAGGAAGAACTCGTGAGTAATACTGTAAACATCCCAATAGGCGCGCAACACATATCACTTCTTGAGCCTTTGAGATTTATATTTAAAGCAGAGAATGAAAAGATAGTTGATGTAGAAGCTGACTTTGGATATGTCCATAGAGGCTATGAGAAGGCTTGTGAGACAAACTTCAAGTTTAAGCAGATTTCTTATGCAGTTTCAAGAGTGTGTGGACTATGCTCTATTACGCACGCTAGTGCTTATACTTTTGCAATTGAGAAGGTCATGGGTATAGAAGTGCCTTTAAGAGCTAAGTATCTAAGAATGCTAACTTTTGAGCTAGATAGAATACACTCTCATATGCTCTGTCTATCTCATACTGCTGAGAGTGCTGGCTTTGAGGCTCTTTTTATGCGTATAATGAAAGATAGAGAGTCTATTATGGAGATTCAAGAGCTTTTGACTGGAAATAGAATCCATTTTGACTTCACGACAATAGGTGGCGTCAATAGAGATGTGGATGAAGCTCTAAAGAGCGAAATAGAAAAAAAACTCTACAACTTTAGAAAAAAGATAGATGAGATAACAGACCTTTTTCTTAAAAACTACTCCCTCTCACTTAGATACAAAGGCGTAGGAAAGCTTACAAGTGATGAGGCACTAGAGCTTAGTGCAGTAGGTCCACTTCTAAGGGCTACTGGGATTGCAAGTGACACTAGGGAGGAGACCACTGAGCTTCCTTATGGCGAGATTGGTTTCAAGATTGCAACTGAGAGTGGTGGAGATATACATAGCAGGAACATAGTAAGGCTAAGAGAGATAGACAACTCTCTTGATATGATTGAACAGATACTTGCAAACCTACCAGATGGGGAGATAGATGTAAAAGTCAAGGGAATGCCAGAAGGTGAAGGAATCGCAAGAGTAGAGGCACCAAGAGGTGAGTTATGCTACTACATCAAAGGTGTTAAAAAGCAATACCTTGATAGAGTAAGGATAAAAACCCCAACTTACTCAAACATTCCTTCCATGATAGAGGTTTTTAAAGGTGAGGAGTACGCTAGTGCTCCACCTATCCTAGCCTCATTGGATCCTTGTATGAGTTGTACGGCTAAGTAGGAGATGTAATGATAGATGCGATAAAACTAGCATGGACAAACCTCTTCAAAGAGCCAAATACAAAAAAGTATCCATTTGAAAAAACCTACACCCCGCCAAATATAAGAGGGCTTATAGGGTATAATGAAGAGAAGTGTATATTCTGCTTGAAATGCGAAAGCGTCTGCCCTCCAAGGGCTATAGTCTTTGATACAGAGCTAGAAGAGGGGAAGCAGACATATTACTACAACCCATATCTCTGTATATACTGTCAAGAGTGTGTCAGAGCATGTCCAGAGCCTGGAAAAGATGGAGCTCTTTGGCAAGAAGAGAGTGTATGCCCCCCTGCCCTAAAGGCTGAAAATCCAAATCAAAAATGGAGACAACTACAAATAGAGGCTGAGAAAAACAGAACTGAGTGGAAAAAGATAAAAGCTCAAAAGAAAAAAATCCAAAAAGAGGTTCAAGATGATAATTGATTTTACAAATCTAGACAAACTCTATAGATATAAAATAATGAGTGAGGCCATAGCACCCCGTCCAATAGCTTGGATAAGCACTCTAAATGATGACTCTTCTATAAATCTTGCTCCTTTTAGCTACTTCATACCTATCTCTAGTGAGCCTCCTTTGGTCTCAGTATCTATTGGTATCAAAAAAAGTGGAGAGAGTAAAGATACTCTAAAAAACATCCGTGAAAACAAAAAATGCGCTATTTCCATACCAGATATATCTCATGCAAAAGAGGTTAGTCAAAGTAGTGATGCGCTAGGATATGGAATAAGTGAGACATCTACATACAATATAGAGACAGTATCTAAAAAAGAGGGTTTTCCGCCTATTTATAAGAAAGCTAAGGCTGCACTTTTTTGCACTCTTTTTGATGATATTAGGATTGAGGGGTCTGTGAACTCTCTATTGCTTCTAAAAATTGAATCTGTATATACTGATGATAACTACATAGATAATGAAGGAAAGGTTGTTTTTGAGCAACTCGGGAGAACCGGCAGAGACTACATATACGCATATAAGAAAATATCTCAAGAGAAGACACTGCAAAAATAGGTCAGAAAATATTTTTTAGGCTAGATGGTATTCTGCATGGCTTTTTATCTTTTACATAAACAAGCGTAAACTCCGCTTCAAATATCTTCTCATTCTCTCTGCATATTAATTGATGAATTTTGAGTGATGCACCCTTTAGGCTTATTAGTTTTACACTAACTTCAAGCACATCTCCAAGGGTAGCTGGAGCTATGTATTTTGCTTGAAGCTCTTTTACTACAAAACCACTATTTTCATCTTGTGGTATTATATTTTTTTCAAAAAACAGTTGACTTCTTGCTCGCTCGCAGAATTTCAGGTAGTTTGCATGATAGACTACTCCACCTATATCTGTATCTTCATAATATACTCTTACTTTCAAGGTTTCACCTCATTTTGTGCTGTGATATTTTATCAAACTTTTAAAAAATATAGGTAAACTACAACTTTATTTAACATAAACTATGATTTTTTAGACATTTTAGGAAACTATAGATAAAATATCATAGCTCAAACCAACAAGGAAAAAAAATGAAAGCATCTGAGATAAATATAAAAGAGTCACTTAGAATTGGTCTTTTACTTGATCAAGGGAGTATTGAGGGGAAGAGAGTTGTTGTAACACACAACCTTAAAGATAGGATTTATGAGCATACAAAAAAGTCTTCACCTTCTGAAATGATGAATGAAATAGCTAAAGAGGCACTCAAAGAGATAGATGAAAAGAAAAAGAGAAAAAGAGTTATTAAAAAACCTGTTAAGCTCAAAATCCGTATAAATAATGAAGAAAATGATGGAAATAGAATTAAGTACGCTTCTATAAAGGCTTTAGAGCTTGGTGATTTTTTATTAATAGCTGAAAACAGAGATGTTTTAGAAAGCTACATTTAAAAAATGAGAGAGCCTTTAGCTAGGCTCTGCTCATTTTGGGTAATTACTCTATTGTAATTTTTTTAACACTCTCTTTTTGAGACTTTGGCACTACTACTTCTAGCACCCCATCATTTGATGTTGCTTTTATACTCTCAAAGTCAACTGATTCTGGTAGTGTAAAACTCCTCTGAAACTTACCAAAGTAGCTTTCTGTCTTGTAGTAATCCTTCTCCTTATCCTCTGTCTTGAACTTTCGCTCACCACTTATGTTTAGCACTCTACCATCTAGGTCAATGGACACATCCTCTTTTTTAACGCCAGGTAGGTCTATTTCTATGTAGTAAGCTTGCTCATCCTCTCTACTGTTTATAGATGGAGCAAAGCTTGAGATGTTGCTACTACCCTCCTCTAGCTCTTTAAACACTTTAAATGGGTCAAATCTAGTGATATACATTACATCCTCCTTTAATGACTGTTATTGACTTACTTAAGTTGATAGTTAATATATCAACTTATAGATTATAACTCTTTTTTTATATCATTGTCAAGAGTTTTTTAATATTTTAGCACTTTATATAGTATAGTGCTAAAAAAGATAGGTATAGATTTTGCTTGAAGATTTTAAATTTAAATATAAGGACGCTTATGCAGATAGATAACTCCCTAAACTCAGTACTAAACAACCCTCTCCTAAATAACCAGCAAAACAGCCCTCAAAACATCACCACAAAAGAGGCTCAAAAACCAGCTGAAGCTACTAGCTCAGAGTCTAAAACTGAAGAAAGCAGTGAGAAAAAAAGAGAGGACTTTGGCGTACCACTGCTCAATCTTATGAATGAGGAGGAGTATAATAGCTTTTTAAGAGCAACAAAAGAGCAAGATGATAGTACAAAAAGTAGATACGCAAACTCCCTTCAGATGTTTAGTGCTACTTTTATAAACGCTACAACAAATAGTAGCAATGGTATGTCACTGCTAAATGACCAAGATAGCTCACTTGAAAGTCTATTAGGAGATAGTGCAATGCTCAAAATCTCCGAATTTAGCATAAGAGAGGGTGCAGATATTCTGAAAAATATGGCAGGTGAGAATGAAAATATGCTTGATTTTATGCAGAGACTAAAAAATGCCCTAAGTAGTGGAAAAGGTATAGATGTAGCTGGCTAGATTATGACTCTTCATAAAGCTTGTACTTAACTATTTGCTCACCTAAATATAGTGCAAGCTCCTCTAGCTCTTCTATCTTCTCTATCTCTTCTTCATCATCCCATATCTCCAAGAATCTCTCATCAGCAAGTCGTCTTATGTAAGTAAGTGGGTCATCTATGACATCTATACTTTTTTTGAACATCAAAAGCTCCATCTTGTCATAGTAGATAGCACACTGTATCCTATCTTTTGTGTACAGAGAGTTTCCACATGAATCACCTAGCTTGTAGCCTTTCACCTCTTCATCCCAGGCATTATCTGGGTTTGATTTTGGTTGGTATGAACTATATGGTACACACTCTTTTGTGTAGTTGTTAAAAACAAGTGGCTCTTTTAGCTTGAAGCTCTGTTTGCTTTCATTTTTTGCAGCCTCTAGTAGATATGCTGGAAAATCCTCCATAGAAAAACCTTTTTGATAAGTCTATCAAGTTTATAGCTACCATTGGGTCTATATCTGCTTATTTTTTGAGCATAGCGACTAAGATACTCCAAGTAGGTAGAGGCTTAGCCCTACTCTCCTCTTTTTAGCAGATAGGCTTTTTTACCAAAATAATTAAATATCCCAAGTGAGAGTATCAAAAAAGAGATACCAGCTATAAGATATAGAGCGTTTATCATCTCTGAATAATCACTAAGTGTGATTTTAAAAACAACCATAAGAGCTTCTATAGATAGTGCAATTATAATTGAGATAAGGAACTTGCTTAGGATTTTGTTTTCTATATTTGCTTCTGTGTGGTGGTTTTTGTAGAATACCTCTTGTTCTAAAATGGTTTTTGAGAGGTCAAATATAGCAAGCCCAAGAGTGAGCGCAATAATAGGTGTAAACATAGTCTTTATGTCATTTAACCCATCTGTTACTATAGAACTTACAAAGTAGTATCCACTATATATTGCCAAAAATATGGAAAATATCATCAAGCCAAAACCTATAATCGCGTAAATAACCTTTGAAGCAAAATCAAAAGGAGCATATATCTCTAAAAGCTTTAGTTGGGTAAGGACTTTTATGAGGTTAAAATCAAAAACAATATATCCATCTGTAACAGGTTTTACGACAGTAATGCAAGGATTTCCGGTATGAGAGCTTATGTATGGATTACTTATAAAAAGATCATCCTTGTTTATTAACGCTTTGTTAAATAGATGAGACTTCACAAGTCCCTTTGTAGAGTCATCCTCTCTATCTCTGTAGTAGTATGTACTAACTTGAGTAAAGCTATTATCTACTTTATATACAAGTTCTAAAGCAGGGAAGACAGAAAAAAGCTTACTGTAGTCATCACTTTTGCAAGCTTCAATGTGGTTCAAATCTATGGTTGAGCGCAAAAAACTCTCAACAGTCGCTCTATTTTTCTTAAAAATAACAATTGCTTCTTTCATACTAAACACCTAAATTTTTGCTTACTATACCATACTTTGTGGTAAAATGTACTAAGAGATGCGGTTAGAAAAAAACAAATCGGTATCACAATTAAATAGCAAATATTGCTTATGGTGAGATTTTTCTACTAAACAATTAGGACTAGGTGCTGATGAAAATCTTTTTAATATCACTTCTATGTTTAAATTCTTTAGCGACAGAATTTGACTTCAAAGAGAGTAGGTACTATGATGCTCTTGATTTTACTAGAGTATCAACTGGAACTATTAGTTATGATAAAAACTCAACTACTATATCCTACAATCACCCCATTAAGCAGGATATAATCATATTAGACAGTAGTGTTACTGTGCTAAAAGATGCTAAGAGAGAATCTATAGATAATAAAAATACACTACTCTTTCTTAAGGTTTTTGAAAAAATCATAAGAGATGAAAACATAGATAGATTTTTTAAAAAAGATGGTAACAACTTACTTCCAAAACAGAGTGCACTAAAATCAACAATCAAAAGTATCAAAAAAGACTCAAACACAATAAGCATAGAACTTAAAAACCGTGATAGGATAGTGTTTGAAAGGCTTTAAAGGTCTTTTACTGTTTGTACTACTCTGTGTGAATCTTTTTGCATCCTTTGTTGACTATAGGCTTGAAGCAGTTTTTGATAGTAGCTCAAAGACTGCTACACTACTAGAGCTAAAAAGTGATAGACACTATATTTTTGTAAGCTCGAACTCACTTGAGAATATAAAAAAAGCAGAAAAAATAATAGCCAAGTCAAATATTGCAGATAAAATACATTTTGACCTATTAGATAGTAACCCAAGCAACCAAGTAACCCATATAAAAGATATAGATACTAAAACAATACGCCAAAAACTAAACTCTCTAAAAGAGAATATAAAAACCTCTGCCCTATATACACCCATAAACATAGATGACCCATTAGATATTCTACCAACAAAACGACCAAGTATTACTTCAAATAATGGCTATCTAACTCTAGATAGTGGTAACTACCTACTCATTTCTATGTTAAAAACTACAGACACCGCAGATATAGTCTCTTTAGCTAACACACTAAACTCACTCCACAATATCACAGCTTTCTCACCTCAAGAGTATCACCACCACAACCAAGTGAAGACAAAAAAGAATGTTTTTTTACTAATTAGCATAGGTCTGTTTTTGCTTTTTGCTCTCTACTATCTTGTGCTTAGAAATCTCAAGCTCATCATCCTCCATTTCTGTGTTCAGATTCCTGTTTTTATTGTTGCATCTTTTTTTGTTTTTACTTATTTTGGGTCTATACATATCTTCACCATAGCCTTTGGGCTTAGCTTCTCTTCTATTGGGGTAGACTATCTTCTTCATAATTATCTAGGTGGGTACTTAAAAAACAAAAAACTAAGTTTAGAGGTCTTTTTTGGTTTTTTGAGTACCTTTTTGGGTTTTGTTGTACTCTTTTTTCTTCTTGATATGATGATTCTTAAGCAGATTGCACTCTATTCAAGTATCTCTATTTTGCTAAACTATCTAATCTACTCATTTGCCTTTCAAAAATTAAATATTGGAAGTAAAAAAAGAGATATCAACATAGTAGTAGCAAGCATAAAAGGACGGTATTTTGTTATTTTTACAGCTATTATTGCAATTTATAGCCTTTTTTTATACAGAACAGACCTTGATATATCAACCTTCAAGCTACCAGCTCCACATATAGACAAAAGAGCAGATATATTTACCTCAAACATATCAAAATCAGAGTATTTCTATGATGCTTCTAGCTTTGAGAAGATATATGCCAAATGTGAAAGCCTAAAAAATCAAATCGATAGCTTTGAGTCTTTTTGCGACAACTGCACTCTACATAGAGATGTACTAGAAAAAAAACTACAAGGTATAAAATCAACTCTTCAAAAAGAGGCAGAACTACTAGGCTTTAAAGATGGGTTCTTTGAAGATAGTTATAATCCAAAACTCATTGCTAAAGAGTGTAAGAAGCAGGATGTGATAAAAATTGAAGATAGATATTATGCAAAGGCAAGTGCCAATAGAAGTGATGTAGATTTGGGTCACAATCTAATTTCACCACTTGAAATTGCAAAAAAAGAGATCTCTAATAATCAGCATAATCTATATATATCATTTACTACTTTTTTTATACTACTCACTTCACTTGTGCTTATTTTTTCAAAGAACAGAGTAGTCTCCATGATATTTTTGATAACACCTTTAGTCTTTGCAGTTTTTGCCACACTTACTATCTATGGGGCACTAAATATACTACATATTTTTTCGCTCATGCTTGCGCTTTTGGTGTTGGTAGATTTCTCTCTTTATGTAAATAATAAGCATGGTAGAGAGTCTATATTTTATGCAGCTCTTACAACACTTTTTGGATTTGGGATATTGGTCTTCTCATCACTCCCTGCACTGTTTTCTATAGGAGTTGTCATAAGTAGTGCAATGATTGGGGTGTTAGTGCTAAATAGTTTTTTAAAAAGAGAAACTTGATATAATACTTTAAAAGAACAGAAGGAATGATATGAAGAAACTCATGTTCTTAATTGGTATTTCAAGTTTAGTTTTTATAGGATGTGAGAGTACTAAGAGTGGGTTTAAAAACATGGGAAGAGATATAGGTGAAGCATCAAGAAATGTAGGAGATGAAATAAAGGACGGCACAAAGAGCACTATAAAAACCATAGACAAAAGCGTTGGGGATGGTCTAGATAGTGCTGGCGAGAGTATAAAAGATGCAAGTGAGTAGTTTATGACTATTTCAAAACAATAATGTTAAGATACCCTCAAAAAGTGATAATGATGGAAGAGTTTAAGCAGTTTTTGATAGATAGCTTGGGACTTGAGGATATAGAGCCCAAAGATATAGGTGATAATGATACTCTCTTTGGAGATGATGGACTTGGCCTTGATAGTGTAGACTCTATAGAACTAGTTATAGCTATTGGGAACAGATACAATGTCAAGATAACTGATGATGCAGACTACAACAAGATATTTAGCAATGTATCATCACTTTATAACTATATAAACAGCCAATAACTACCAAAACTTTGAAGAGGGGTTTCTTTGGATTTTGATAATAGTACAAATACTGTTTATGTAATCATACCAACACTTGATAATCATAAAACCATAACACCTCTTATACAAAATCTACTAGATTATAACTACAGCCCGGTAGTTGTTGATGATGGCTCAAACCCTCCTCTAAAACACTGGCTAAAAAACTTTGAAGAAAAAATAGCAATCATAACCCACAAAGTCAATCAAGGAAAGGGAGCATCTCTACAAAGTGGTGCAAAGTATGTAGCAAACAGAGGGGCTAGATTTTTTGTAACTATGGATGCAGACGGTCAGCACCTAGTAAGTGAAATATCAAAGCTACTAGAAAAAAATGATAATAGCAGTATAGTTATAGGTGCTCGAAACTTTTGTATAGAGAATGTCCCATTTGGTTCAAAGTTTGGCAGATGGTTTAGCAACTTCTGGGCAACTCTTGATACTTCACAAAAAATTACTGATTCACTATCTGGATTTAGACTCTATCCTATAACTATACTGGATTTACACACTTCAACTACTAGCTTTGATTGGGAGATGGAGATATTAGTCAAACATGCATGGGAAAAAAGAGCTATCAAAGAGACATCTATTGAGTGCTTCTATCCTAAACCACAGGAGCGTGTAAGCCATTTTAAAAAGTTTACTGATACTATGAAAATAGTGGTTGTGCATGTAAAACTACTACCTCTAAGAGTTTTACTCTTAAAAGGCTTTATCTAGTGCAAGCAGAGCAAAGAGGAAGTGGATGGAGCATAAAGATTGCTTATTTTATCTATAAACTTTTTGGCTATAGGGTACTTTTTTATCTCCTCTATCCTATAGCTGGGTTTTACTACCTTCTATCCCCAAAGCTAAAAGTTATCCTCAAAAACTACTACTCAAACATAGGCTTGGAGTTTAGTGAGTTGAGATATTTTGAGCATCTAAGACATTTTGCCATATGTATGACTGATAGGTTTCTCTCCATAATAGAGCCTAAGACTTATAGTTTTGATATTGAAGATAGTGAGTTTTTTCATAAGGAGTTAGAAAAAGGGGTGGTACTTCTTATGTCTCATTTTGGTGGATGGGCTGTAGCACCAAACTGCTTTTTAGGTGGGAAGGTAAATGCTGTTATGAATGAGCAGATGATAGAGTCCATAAAGTCTATAGAGGATAGTCTTGTTAAAAAAAGAGAGGAGAAGCAAAAAACAAATATTATAGACTTAAGTGAAGGGACAATAAGTGTCGCGATAAAAACAGCAAATGCTCTAAGCAACAAAGAGATAGTAGCTATGATGGGAGATAGGGTTGGTGCCTCAAAAAGCTCTGTAGTGTTGAAGTTTTTTGGAAAAGATGCAGAGTTTAATAGAAACCCTTTTGATATAGCTTATAAATGCAAAAAAGATTTGGTTGTATCATTTATAGTTTTTAAGAGTATTAGACACTATGAGTACATTTATAGATTTATATCATTTGATCATAATAGAGATATTGATGAGGCGGTACGCGAAGCAATGGAGATATACATAAAGATGTATGAGGATATTCTAAGAGAGTATCCGTATCAGTGGTTTAATCTTTATAACTTCTGGCTTGAGGATAGGTAGATGGATGCTGATAAAAAAGTCTTCATAACAGCAACATCACTATCTTGCTGTGGTGGTGATAGTGAAGGTGAGCTTTTTTCAAACATCCTAAACAAAAATAGTGGCATAGAGGTAGTAGAAAACTACTTCTTAGACTACTCTATAGCCATAGGAAGGCTTGAGTCAAAGCTTACCTTTTATGAGTGTCTAGAGTCTAAAGCTCAAGAACTACTAGATAAAAGTAATATAAAAAACTTCGAAAGCACCCTACTCCTTATAGGCTCTTCAGTAGGGGGGATGAACACTACAGAATCAATCTACATAAAAGATGGGGATTATACAAACATAAACCCAAATCTCCATAATATAAATACTATAGACTTTCTTCTTCAAAAAAAGTTTAAATTCAAAGATAGCTTCTCTTTTTCAACTGCTTGTACTTCAAGTGCTAATGCCATAGGTTTTGCGTATGAGGTGGTCAAAAAGGGTTTATATGAAAATGTGGTAGTCCTAGGTGCTGATGCTTTGTCAAAAACTACGATGGGTGGCTTTCTCTCTTTAGGAGTTCTATCATCAATGCCTTGCAATCCTTTTGATAAAAACAGAGATGGAATGAATGTATCTGAAGCTATAGCATATCTACTCATACAGTCTGAACCTACAAAAAATAGTGTTGAAATATGCGGAGTCGGATATAGTAGTGATGCATATCATATAACTCACCCACACCCGCAAGGCTTAGGAGCAAAAAAGGCTATAAAAAACGCTCTAGATAGTGCAAACATACAAAGTGAACAAGTAGAGTATATAAATGCCCACGGAACAGGTACAAAAGCAAACGATAATATAGAGGCTATGGCTTTAGAATCTATTTTTAGACACAATCCAGATATAAGCTCCACTAAATCAATCACGGGGCACTCTCTAGGTGCTGCTGGTTCTTTAGAAGCTATCATCTCAAAGCTTGTACTAGAGAACCAAATATTACCACCAAATACATTTTTAGAGAATCCTGAAAATAGAAATATCAACCTTCTAACCAAAAGTAAAAAGCAGGAAGTAAACTATGTTTTGAGTAACTCATTTGCCTTTGGGGGCAATAACTGTAGTTTAGTTTTTAAGAGGGTTCAATGAAGATAAACATAGAAATATTAGACTCAGCTTTTGTATATGATGTAAAAATGATAGATGAACTAAACACAAAAAAGCTAGTGCCTAAAATGATACAGAGAAGAAGGCTAACAAGGGCTGCTAAAATAGTAATTTTTCTAGCAGATATGATAGGAGTTAGTAGAGAGCGCATAGTGTATGGAAGTAGTTTTGGGGAGATTCCTGCAACTACTGATATACTTAAAAGCATTAAAAATAAGCAGAGTATCAGCCCTACAAGTTTTCAAAACTCAGTCTACAATACAGCAGTATCATACCTCTCTATATTAACAAGTAATCAAAGTGAAATCATGACAATCTCAAGTGGAGATAACACCTCTGGGCAAATTCTAAAGCTAGGTGCAATTAAAGCACTTGATGGTGATACTATAGTATTATTAGGGACAGAGACTTTTGATATCCCAAATGTAGAAGAGATAAATAGTTGCAAAGACTTCCTAGAGTGTGGAGTCGCACTAAAAATCAAAGTCACAAACTCTACACCAACTCTAAAAATAGAGGGGAAAGAGCTTAAAAACATCCCAAATTCAATGCAAACTATGCTTAAAATAGCAAAAAAATATGATAAACAAAAGAGAAATATTATAGAAGTAGAAGTATGAAACTACCGCACCTAGAACCTCTTGTTTTTGCAAAAGATGTTATTAGTAGAAGTGAAGATTCTACAAAGGTAGAGTGTGTTTTTGAAGAGATACCAAAATTAACAACTTTTATAGAAGCAGTAGCTCAGTCAAGCTCATCCTTTGTAGAGCCTACTAAGCCCATGCTTGGCTTCTTGGTTAAGATAAAAGATATAAAACAGCACACAAGGTTTAGCTCTTTAGCATACATTGTATCACTCCACCTTCAAACCCAAATTGGTGAATATTTACAGTTTAGTTTTGAAGTGTTTGCTAAAAATAGTGACATTGTGGTAGTTAGTGGAAGTTTTACTGTAGTGATAAAAGAGGTTTAGATGGAGTTTACAAAAAACCTTTACCAATTAGTGAAAGAAAAAGAGAGTAGTTTTGTTGTAGTTTTGAGCAACAAAAATCATCCAATCTTCAAAGCCCACTTCCCAAATTACCCTATCATGCCTGGTTTTTTGCTTATAGAGATAGCCATAGAGGTACTGAGAATTACACCTAAGTGTATAAAATCAGCCAAATTTATTGCACACGCCCTACCAGAAGATAGACTCACTTATAGCTTTATATCAAAAGGCAACAAGACAAAAATTGTCGTTTTAAATGATACTAATAAAAAACTCTCTGAGTTTACACTACATAAGGATAACAGATGTACATAAGACGAGATATTAAGCTCAATCTACTTATTGCTGGATCATGGAAATTTATTATAGGTGCATCTTTATGGTCTGCATTTGTAGTATATATACATGATTTTATAGGATTTGGACTTGCATCTATACCTATTGAGCCTCTATCTACTATAGGGATAGCTATATCCATATATCTAGGGTTTAAAGGAAAAGAGACTTATGATAGATGGTGGGAGGCTAGAAAGCTTTGGGGTGAGGTTATTGGCAGTAGTAGGTCTTTTGGAGCTGAAGTTCACTCTTTATTGCACAGCAATAACCCTAAAGACACCCACTCTATTGAGGATATAAGTCAAAAACTAATATACAACCATCTAGCTTGGGTTCAAGCCCTAAAATATCAGCTTCGCCTAAATTCAAGGTTCAAAGAGAAAAGATTTGGAATGTTTAATAAAAGGGTAGTACCACAAGATAATACTGAGAGCTTCTTAAGATATATAGCTGATGATGAGAGACAAAAGATATCTAAATTCTCAAATCCAGCAGTGCAAATACTAATATCACAAAGTAAGTACATAAAAGAGTTGGCAAAAACAGGATTACTAGACCCCATTAGGCAGGTTCACATACAAAGCACGATTAATAACTGTCTTCATATTCAAGGAAAGTGCGAGAGAATCAAAAAAACCCCCTTCCCTAGACCTTTTGCATACTTTGGAGAAATATTTACTTGGATTTTCATTATCGCTTTACCTCTTGGGTTTATAGATATATTTGAGTATCAGGGCGTCAAATACGCATACAATGAAGCACCACAAAGACTCTATATGTTCGCCATGGTGCCTTTTACTGTTCTAATATCGTGGGTTTTTTATATGATGGAAAAGATAAGTGATAGTATAGAGGATCCTTTTGAAGGGGGAATAAACGATGTACCTATAAGTGCTTTAGCACGAACCATAGAGATAGACCTACTGGAGTCTTTGGGTCAAAAAAACATTCCTTCACCAATAAAGCCAGATAGAGATGTACTGCACTAGATAGTTACTTAACTTACATAGATAGATCTACTGTATCAGCATTTTCTTGCCAATAGATGTTGTTTTTATCTCATCTACAAGCCTTAGGTTTATAGTAAATCTTATATTATTAAACTCTCTTTTTAGCAACTCTTTTATGTCTTTTTTACTTATATTTTTAGATTCTAGAGTAATGTCTAGCTCCTCACCCCTTAGGGCATCTTTGTTTGTACTTACATAAACTAGAGCGTTTGTTATTCTACTATCCTTTTCTAGGAGGGCTTCTATCTCTACTGTTGAGTATCTTTTTCCAGCTATTTTGATAATCTGTGAGCTTCTACCTACTAGCTTAAAGCCACTTTCATACATCTCTATAAAGTCAAAAGTCTCTAAAACTCCATCTGTTTTTTTGAAGCTCTTTTCAAGTAAGAGTTTTGAGATAAAAGGAGATGCTACTTTTAGCCCTCCATTCTCTTTTTGAAGTACCTCCACTCCCTCTATTGGTGTCCAAAGTTCTTGGTCATTTAGCTTATAAGCTATACCTCCACTCTCTGTTGAACCAAATATCTGCATGATATCTGCATGGAAGTTAGCTTGAAACTCCCTTATTGTCTCAGTAAAAAGTGGCGCAGTAGAGCTTATAAAGAGTGTTTCTTCTAGGTTTTTTTCAGTCCCTAGTCTATTTAGTGATTTTATATACAGAGGTGTGGTTATTACCATGACACCACTGTTGCACATGGCTAGTAGGTCATTTGGTAAAAAGTGCTCTTTTATCACAATGTCTATATCACCTTCAAGTGCATAAAAAGCCCCAAGCAGTGAGCCGTAGAAATGTACAAAAGGCACTGTAACTACTACTTTTTCTATTCTGTATCTTGAAAAAAGCTTTTGTAACTCTTCTAGCTCTTTTAAGATGTTCTCTTTTGTCTTAAAAGCCCCAACCGCCACTCCAGTAGTCCCAGAAGTAAAGTAGATAAAAGAGAACTCATACTCCAAAAGCCTCTCAAACTCAAGTGAACTAAGCTTCTCTTCTATCTGCTTGTTGGTTTTATCATAAGCTACAAGCTTTTTGTCACTACAGTAAGCATCTATAAGCTTTAGTAAATCAGCCTCTTTTGACACTCCATCTATATCTACTAGCTCATCTTGCATTGTTTTTTTGTAGTTTGCAAAAGATATATCATATACCCTAACCTCACCACTATCATCATAGACTTCTAGCTTCACTACCTAACCATGCCTCCGCTGATATTTAACACTTCAGCCGTGATATAGGTCGCATCCACTGCCATAAAATAGACAGCTTTAGCGACCTCACTAGGCTCTCCTATGCGATTTAGTGGGATGGTTTTTTTGATATCTTTTAGATGCGGAATATCTTTTGTCATCTCTGACTCTATTATACCTGGGGCTACTGCATTTACTCTTATCTTGTATCTGCCTAGCTCTATAGCTAGGGTTTTGGTAAGTGAAATGATAGCCCCTTTTGAAGCTGCATAGTTTGCTTGTCCTTGATTACCCACAATACCTGAGATAGCGGTCATATTTATAATACTTCCTCTTTTTTTGAGTATCATCGGTTTTGCTAAAATCTTTGTTACATAATATAGACCCTTTAGGTTTGTATCTATAACATCCTCAAACTCGCTATCCTCCATGAAAAAAAAGAGGTTGTCCTTGATGATTCCCGCATTGTTTACAAGTACATCTACTTCTACACCTTCTAGCTTTTTGCGTATCTCATCCCTATCTTTCATATCAAAAGAGATGATTTCACCTTGATGGTTTATATTCTGGAGGATTTTTTTTGCTTTTTGCTCACTTGAGTTGTAGTGTATGTAGACATAGAAGTTGTTTTTTGCAAACTCTTTTACTATAGCCTCGCCTATACTGCCAGTTGCTCCTGTGACTAGTAGTTTTTGCATCTTAAACCAACATGCCTTCTTCTATTAAAACTCTTAGATTTTTTATATCTATATCCATGCGTCTATCTTCATATAGAGGGGCTGCAACTTCCCTTACTTTATTATGGATAGTTTTTAGAAATGGTGATATCCCATCTTCACCTCTTATCTCTACTGCTTGAGCCATTCCTAAAAATGCGATACTAAGCATACTATAAAGATCAGGCATCATCCTAGCAAAATCAAGTGCAGCAGTTGTTCCCATAGATACTTTATCTTGATTTAGAGACTCTGTTGGTCTTGAGTGGATAGAGGCGGCTGTTGTGTTTTTGATAACATCAGCACTAAGGGAGCTAAGGGTTATCTGCATAGCTTTGAAGCCATGATAAAAAGGCTCACTTAAAAGCTTGAGGTTCTCTCCTAAACCGCGATTGAATTTATAATCAACCAGTAGGGCAAACTCTTTATCAAGCAGGTCAGCTATGTTGGCAGCACAGATTTTTAGTGTATCCATAGCATGGGCTACATAGCCTCCATAGAAGTTTCCAGAGGTGTAGATTACTCTATTTTCACCATCTATTAGAGGATTGTCATTGACACTGTTTATCTCAGTTTGTATCCATTTTTTTGAGATTTCTAGATTATCTCTTATTACTCCTAGCACCTGTGGTGCACACCTCAAAGAGTAGTTATCCTGGATATTTAGATCATTCTCTTCAAAAAACCTATCATATCTATCATCTCTTCTGTGAGTTAGCTTTGAACCTGCTATTTTTGATTTGATATTTTTTGCACTCTGCTTCTGTCCACTAAAAGGCTTTGAGTTATGTACAAACTCATCAACAGGTGTATCATCCCCTAGCAGTACCTCAAACATCCCTGCTACATATGACTCCATAGATTCTAGTATGATCTCAAACTCTTCAAGCGCTACTAGTGCTATAGCACTCATCACAGCAGTTCCATTCATGATGGCTAAGGCTTCTTTTGGCTTAAACTCATAAGGAGTGATAGATAGCTCTCTATAAACTTCTGCTACATCTTTTATCTCTCCATCATAGTAGACCTCCCGCTCTCCCGCAATAACAGCCGCTATATATGATAGAGGCGTTAGATCACCACTAGCGCCAACTGAGCCTTGAGATGGGATAACTGGGATGATGTCTTTTTGTATAAGCATCTGAAGTCTTAAAAGTAGCTCCATGCTTACGCCTGATCTAGCCTTACTTAGAGATATGGTTCGTATCATGAGGGCATATCTACATACTTTGTGTGAGAGATTTGCCCCTACTCCACATCCATGAAATCTAAAGAGGTTTTTTTGTAAAGTCTTGCTATCTTCATAGCTTATATAGTTCTTTCCACTTGCGCCATATCCTGTCGTAATTCCATATATTGGCTTTCCATCTTTAATAGTCTCTATAACAAAGCTATGCGCACGCTCTATTTTTTGTACAAAGTCCTCCCTATCCGAAATCTTTATGCACCCTGCACTAATAATCTCATCAAGCCCAACTTCTCTACCATCTATTAACAGTTCCATCTATCCCTCTAGCTATTAAGTTCTAAGATTATAGAGCTTTTTTGATTGAGAGTGGCTTTTGTAGCTAGGACTTTGGCTTAATTTTTTGAATGACTCATTAGTAGTCTTACAGAATTTATCAAAACCCCACTACTGCAAGCATAGATATTACCTTGCTAAATCCTATTACAAAATTTGGGTTAAAATAATGCTTTCTGATAAAATACACAAAAAATCGGGGTAATGATGAGAAGTAGTTATGATGTAGTAATAATAGGAGCTGGACCTAGTGGCTCCATGGGGGCACATAAGCTTGCCAAAGCTGGCTTAAGTGTAGTCATACTAGAGAGACTAAACTTCCCTAGGTTTGTCATAGGTGAGTCACTCCTTCCTAGATGTAATGAAATCCTAGAAAAAAACGGACTTCTTGATGTTATTGAGAAACAAGGCTACATCATAAAAGGTGGAGCTATATTTATAGATGAAGACAAACAAGAGGAGATTATAGACTTCTCAGAAAACATAGGTCAAAAGTGGGGAAGTAGCTTTCAAGTTAAAAGAGAGGAGTTTGATAGCGTACTTCTTGAGGAAGCAAAAAAAGCAGGTGTGGAGGTTCTCCACGAAATGAGTGTAAGTGCGTATGATCAAGTGAACAACATCATAAAAGCAGTAGATAGTGATGGAAAAGAGAGTAGTTTTAAGGCTAGGTTTGTACTAGATGCCTCAGGCTATGGAAGAGTGCTTCCAAAGCTACTAGACCTAGATATCCCCTCAGACTTGAAGCTAAGAAGTGCCATCTTTACTAGGATAGAGGGTGAGATAAGAAGAGAGGGCTATCATGAAGGCTTTATAGATATAGTCATACATGATAACAACAAGGTGTGGTTATGGATCATCCCTTTTAGCGATGGGACTACATCTATGGGGATTGTGTGTGAAGAGGAGTATTTTACTAGTAGAGGTATAAGTGAGGAGGAGTTTTTTGATGAGGTGGTGGCAACTCACGACTATCTAAGAGAGAAGCTAAAAAATGCTAAAAAGCTTCAAGGAGTAAGAAGCATACAAGGCTACTCAGCATCTATAAAAAAGATGCATGGAGAAGGATTTGCTCTA
>CAZAFM010000043.1:0-19325 GCA_964484395.1 uncultured Campylobacterales bacterium
TGCAAAATGACTATGAGAATTGACATAAAAGATCAGTACATAGAACAGTTTGAAGCACTGTTAAAATCTTTACCAGAAGATGCCGTTGAGGTAAAAAGTCTTTAGATGAAGAAATCAAAAAAAGATCACAAGAGTACAGAAGTGGCAAAATGAAAACTACGCTATTTATGGAAGGATTGGATGAGATAAGGGAGAGTCTAGTATCGAGGCTTTCGTAGTAGAAAAATCTGACAGGTTTAAGAATGAACTTAAAATTATAGTTGAGTTTATCGCCAAAGAGATGAAGATGAAAATATAAGAGAACTTATCTATAAAGGTTATACTATACCTTTTGAGATAGATAAACCACACAACAAAATCATTATACTTGGCATTTTCAATCAAAATCTATGGGACTGATACGAAAAGAACAATATCTATGAGTTCCTGAAAATCACGCAGAGATGATAAAAAAGATAGTAGATAGATGTATACACCAAAAGGAAGTAAAAAATGAATAAATATGAATTTGAACTTATATTTAGACTACCGCTAAGCAGTGATGACCCAGATAGCTATGTAGACAAGCTCTATGAAGCAGGATGTGATGATGCTTTAGTGAGTATAGGCAAAAAAGGAGTTATAGCTCTAAACTTTACAAGAGAGTCTATAGATGCAGATAAAGCTCTAACAAGTGCAATAAAAGATATTAAAAAAGCCATACCAAAAGCGGAGCTTATAGAAGCAAGTCCTGATTATGTTAGTATCACCGATATAGCAGAGATTTTGGGACACTCAAGACAAAACGCTAGAAAACTCCTACTATCAAACAGCGAAACTCCTTTGCCAGTACATACTGGAAACCCCTCCGTTTGGCACTTATCAGAAGTGCTTAAATGGATAGTAGAGAAAAAGAAAAAGTACCCCATAACTGAAACACTACTAGAGCTATCAGAAACCACAAAGAGGGTAAATCTAGCAAGACAGCTAAAAAATAGTAGCTTCTAGTGAAAGTGAAGATTTTTTTGAGAAGATGTGGTTTTGAAACTATAGATGATTTTACTATCAAATTTTGCTTTTAGGATAGTGCTCCCTTATCTTTCTGTCTTTGGTTATGAGAACACTATCTTCTAACTCTTCATCACTACAGTTCTGAAAGTTAGCAGGGGTTAGACTCTCTAGGCGACTTTTCTTTCTTTCAGGTACAAGGTGGATGATTGTGCCATTTCTGTTGATGTCTATGTGTTCTTTTTCATTTATAACACTATCAAGCATTGAGAAAAGATTATTTCTAAACTCTGTAGGGGTCACAGTCATAATTTCTCCTTGATATGTACATGATTATCGTCTGTATTGTACATATTTTTTAGGAATAAGACAAGTGCAGTGCAGTACAGTATGATAAGGAATACAAAAAATTTAACCCAACTTATAGTAAAGTCTATAGAAAAAATGGAGCAGATATGGCAAACTCTAGAGACTATGATAAAGCTCTTTCCTGACAACGAGAGAACAAGAAGATATTTTAACTGTTTTACTTTTTTTAATAGTATAAGTATAATCATACACACTAATGGAGGTGAGTTATAAGCTCAAAAGATGTTTTAAAGCTTTTAAAAAAAGATGGATGAGTGCGTGAGGGAGAAGCAAAAAATGAAAAAAATAGAAAGATGACTAAAAAATATTTAGGAGACAAGTTGTATGTAAAAACATTGAGCTATCTTTTAGCAGTTTTGGTTTTTCTAACTGGCTGTAGTCAAGGGGGTAGCTTATCTACTACGACTACGAGTAGTTCTACTTATGCATCTAGCCTATCATCTGTACTGCAAAAAACCTACAAAGAGTATGACTTATCGGGCGCTCTTCTGGCTATCAAGTTTAAAGATGGCTCTATTTTTATAGACTCTATAGGCTATGCGGATAGACTAAAAAAGCTACCACTTAAGGCAACTCAACAGTTTCGCATCGGAAGTACAACAAAAACTATAACGGCTACAGCCATACTTTTACTCTATGAGCAAGGTTTTTTATCACTAGATGATAGTGTAATCTCACTACTCCCAGAGTTCAAAAACTCTCTTGATAGTAATATAACCGTAAGGATGCTTCTAAACCATACAAGTGGGATAGAGGACTACATAGGGTGTCCCTATAAAGACACCCTGCTATTCTATTTCCTAGCAGAGAACCCTAAGCTTCAGTGGGAACCAAAAGAACTAGTTGATATAGGTATAGCCTGTGATGATGGCGACTCGTCAAAAAACTCATTTCTATACTCAAACACAAACTATATTCTTCTAGGAATGATTATAGAGTCTATATCTAAAAAAAGCTATGAAGAGTATACAGAAAATAACATTTTTAGCACTCTGAATCTAAAAAAAACATCTTTTCCAACAACTAATGGTTTTAGTAATGAATTTGCTAGAGGTTATTATGAGAGATATAAGGATGGTGTATTATATGACTACACCATCCAAAGCCCTTCATCTACATGGGCAGCGGGCGGAGCTATTTCTACGCCTTTAGAGCTTCTAGCTTGGGCAGAAGTTTTTGGAGAAGGTCATCTTTTAGATAAAACTACACAAAAAGAGCAATTAGAGTATGTTGATATGGGAGAGGGTGCAAAATATGGACTTGGTATGCTCATACAAGATGATGGTACTATAGGTCATAATGGAACTGTATTTGGGTATCAGACTCAGATGTTTTATAAAGATGGTATAAGTATAGTCATATACACAAACAGCTATTACCAATCAAAAGATAACCCAACATTTACCACCTATAAAGATGTAGCAAGCATCATTTTCTAAAACTCACTGATAAAGGAATTCATAAGTGGAAGCAATGTTTTCTAAAAGTTTGAAATTCCCCCTGCTCTTTTTAGAAGGGATGCTTTTTGTAGTTGTTCCTTTGTTGCTGTTTTTTAAGATTGTGGATGTTTTTGAGATATGGTT
Organism: uncultured Campylobacterales bacterium; assembly: GCA_964484395.1. GTDB lineage: Bacteria > Campylobacterota > Campylobacteria > Campylobacterales > CAZAFM01 > CAZAFM01. The sequence goes on from CAZAFM010000043.1 coordinate 2,940, forward strand.
ACTTCTTATTTCACTCATCTATCCTGTTTTGTTTCTATACTTTAAGAAGTTTGATTTTAGAGGACTACTCCAACTGCCTAGTACAAAGCAATTAAGGTGGGTTGTTTATAGGTTTGCTTTTTTTGGGTCGGCTTTGGCTTTGATGGTGGTTTTGTTTTTTAATGATATGCTTTTCTCTTTTGTGCTTAATATGCCCTATATTTTTGCAGCGGTTATCTTGCTCTATCCCCTACTCTCAGTTGTGCCTCAGGAGATTATTTATAGGGTGTTTTTCTTTGAGCGGTATGAGAGGTTTTTTGCCAAAAGTTACGCTTTTGTTATTATAAATATTTTCGTTTTTGCTTATATGCATATAGTTTTTGATAACATATATGCACCACTTCTATCAATCATTGGAGGAGCTATTTTTACGCTCAACTACTATAGGCATAGGAATTTTATCCTGCTTGTGTTTGAGCATACACTTTACGGGTGGTTGATTTTTACGCTTGGGATTGGGAGATTTTTTTATATTGGAGGATAGTTTATGAAGACAGTTTTGAGTATTGCAGGATCAGATAGTGGCGGTGGAGCTGGGATTCAGGCTGATTTGAAGACATTTGAGTATTTTGGAGTTTTTGGGACTACTGCTATTACTGCTTTGACGGCTCAAAACACTTGTGGAGTACAAGGAGTATATCCTGTTGAGCCTAGCTTTGTACAAAAACAGATAGAGTCAATACTAGATGACTTTGATATTAAGGCTATAAAAATCGGTATGCTCTTTAGTGCTCAAATCATCAAAACAACAAGAGAAATATTAGAACAAGCCAACAACAAAATCCCAATAGTCCTAGATACAGTAGCTGTAACAAACACAGGAGATAGACTACTTGAAGATAGTGCGCTAGAAGAGCTAAAAGCCCTACTTCCACTAGCCACACTCATCACTCCAAACAGAAAAGAGCTTCAGCTACTACTAGATAAAGACTCCGCAGTTGATGCCAACTACATCTATACAAAGTGCTTTGATATTAGAAAAAAACTAGGTGTAGATGTACTAGCCAAAAACTTCAAAGAGAGTGGAAACTCAGCTGATTATCTACTTCAAAAAGAGGGACTAAAAAAATATGGCTCAAAGTTTATAGACTCTAAAAACACACATGGAACAGGATGTACATACTCTTCTGCCATTGCTGCTAATCTAGCCTTAGGTCTAAGCCTAGATGAGTCAATAAAAAAGTCAAAACAGTACATAGAGAGTGCAATAGAGTATGCACCAAATATAGGAAAATGCGGTGGACCAATAAGGCATAATCTACTCAAAAAATGAACAAACTCAACAAAAAAATCACCCTTACCCTACTTCTTCTGCTAGCATCTGGCGTAATACTACTCTCTTCAATAGTTGAGCTAGGGTTTGAGAAGCTAGACTCCTCTATGGGGGAGGCTGTGGCTGTTTTTGCAACTGCAAAACTCCTAAACGGTATCATATCTATGATTCAAGGAAGTGGGATTGACTTTGGGGTAGTTCTCTCTTTAGGGCAGATACTTGATCCAATTAATGACTTAGTTGAGTTCTTCTCCAATGTGATGCTTCTTGCTATTATCTCTATAGGCAGACAGAAGATTTTGCTTCAAATAGTTGGATATGAGTTTACTATCTACACAATTGTAGCCATCTTCTGCCTAAGTGCTGTGGTTTTATGGCAGAGCAATGAGAGATATGATGGAGTTAAGAGCTTCTTGCTAAAACTCTCTTTCACACTTTTTGCCTTATATATAGTTATTCCAGCCCTAAGTCTTACAAGTGTTCTTATAGAGAAGCATATATTAGCACAACATAGTAATCTAAACATAGAACAACTAAACAAAAAACTAAAAGCGGACGAGAGGAGCTGGCAAGAACTCAATCTAGATGAGAGCAAAAGGTCATGGTATGAGTTTGATATCAAAAAAAGCTATAATGAGTATAAGAACAAAATATCAAACTTATCTGAAGATACTAGTAGAAATATAGAGCAGATGATGATTGTATTTATATTTAAGACTATTATTTTTCCTTTAATATTTCTAGTTTTTATCTATATTTTATACAAGAAAATAACCCAACTTGTATAATGAATACTATATAATAAACCAAAAAGGATTTACAAATGAGAATAGCAGTTCCGGTCAAAAATGAGAGTTTTGATATTTTTACCAACACTGGACATACTCCATTTTTTGCTATATTTGATATAGCTGGTAGTGGAATGTTCAAGAGCACAAAGCTTGTAGAGCTAAGAGAAAACCCAAGAGTAAACCTAGATGCAGAACATGGATGCTCACATGAAGAGGAAGATCATGAGTGCGACCATGATGCAGAAGCACACAAAAAAGAGCACGAAATATTAGGCTCTCTTGTAAAAGATTGTGAAGTAGTTCTGGTTAAAAAAGCGTGCAAAAACAGTGTAGCTGTATTCAAGGATATAGGTATAGATGTATGGAAAATACCACAAAACATAAATGAAGGAAAACAAGCAATCAGCTCTTATCTAGGCGCTAAATAGACAATATGCAGAAACTAGCTCTTTTTTTCATAATATTTGCCATATCTGCTTTTGGGCAAGTCACCTATGAGTTTGACAATGATGACCTTCAGCGCATACTCAAAATAGAAAAAAAGATAGAAGAAATCCAAGCAAATAAAGAGAGCACAGACACCTTAAAAGAACTAAAAAAACAGAGAAATGAAGCTATAGAGGTTTTTTTGGATGATTTAAAATCTGGGGAGACTAAGCTTGTAGATTTACAAGAAACTAGTAAAAAACTTCTTCTTTTAAATGAAACAAGAGATGAGCTACAAGATAAATCAAGTCTAGAATATAAAAATCTCTCTTTAGAGATTATATCTTTGAAGATGACTCAAGGTCTTGTAAATTTTGTTAATCATACTACTGAGATTATAGAGGGCTTTAAGGACAGTAGTGGCTTTGAGAAGTCGCTACTTGATTTTAAAGAGTCCATTACAATAGACTTAAACTCATACCAAAACACCTTGACACTCATAGAAGACAAGGATCACACTTCAGTCTTAGAACTTCGGTTTTTGGAGTTATATAGTGAGTGTAAGAGTAAGCAACTAGTGTTTGATGCGATATACAAGTATGCAAAAAACAGGATAGTGGAGTTTCAAAAGTCAAACAGATTAATAGATTTTTTTGATATAAAATCCCTCATTCTCTTTGTAGACTCAAGACCAGAAATCACAGAGTATAGCAGAGCTACTAAGTCAGTTTTGAATGTCACTATTGGACAGATTATTGCATCTATTGTTGTGTTTTTGGTCATAGTGGCTTTTAAAAACATCATCATACCAATTACTATAGCTACACTTGAGCGACTTTTGAAAAACAAAGAGGAGAGAGATAAACAAAAATCAGCAGGGGTTAAGAAAAGCAAACTTCATCTTTTCCTAAAAAACTCTCTCCATAGACCGGTTAGCTATTTGATTTATGTTTTTGCAACTGACCTTGCACTTAGGGTTCTAACCATAAACTCAAATCCTGAAACACTTAAGTACTTTTTTGATGTTTTTTATATGATTATTATTGTGTGGATGCTTTTTAGTCTACTTAATAATGCAGTATCTCACTACTCAAACAGCTTCTTAAAAAAATACCCAAATATCCGAGGAGAGATGGTTAACTTCTTGGTAAATCTCCTAAAGTTCATAATAACTACAACCGCTCTTGTCATACTACTTAACAATATGGGGTTTAATGTTACAGGGTTAGTAGCCTCTCTTGGGATTGGTGGTTTAGCAGTAGCATTAGCCGCTAAAGACACACTTAGTAATATATTTGGCTCTATATCTATCATTATGGATAATATGTTTTCTCAAGGAGACTGGATAGTGACTGATAAGGGTGAGGGAACCATCGTTGATATAGGTATGAGGACAACTAAGATAAGAACTTTTGATAATGCTATGATATTTCTACCAAACTCATACCTAGCAAATACAGATATAAAAAACTGGAACAAAAGAAAAATAGGAAGACGAATCATGATGCACATAGGTGTCACTTATGGCTCTAGAATGGAGGATATACTACAAGCAGTAGAAGATATAAGAGAGATGCTAGTAAATCACAAAGATATAGCAAACCCTAAAAACAACTATGAGTATAGTGAAGCTGTATTTGATAGGATAGTTGTAAAAGAGGATCAACTAGGTATCAAAAACACACTTCTTGTCTATCTAGACCAGTACTCTTCAAGCTCCATAGATATACTAATCTACTGTTTTAGCAAGACAGTCAATTGGGATGAATGGTTAAGTGTGAAGCAAGATGTAATGGTAAAAGTATCAGAAATATTAAAAGCAAACAACCTAGAGTTCGCTTTCCCTTCACAGAGTGTATATCTAAAAAACGAAGGTGGCTCGCCTTTTGAGATAGGAGATAGAAGAGTTGTAGACTAAATTATGATGCCCATTCTGGTATTGAAATTTGAATAAATTCTTGCCATTTTTGTTCATCATCACATGTTTGATTATATACCCATTGCTGTTCAAGCCAATTTTTTAGCACTTCAGGATTGTTAAAATTTTTTTCAACACCAACCCTCACAAAATCAATAAACTGCTCTATTGAAAGTGGTATTATTTTAGTCTTACCGCCATAAAGCCTAGTATTTATTCTATTCAAATTGAAATAATGAGCAAGTGTTCCTTCACTAATTTTAGGGGCAACAAAAAGGCAATACACCTCTTTCATGAAGAGTTCTTTGGCTTTGCCATAATGCCTAGGAACAGACTCTGATTCCATATTGTATTGAGTATTCCCACTTGACATTGTAACCTCTGTAATAATGCCAAAATCATCAAAATCAGATTCAATATCAGGTTGATTTCCAGGAGCAAAACTTAGTGGCATTCCATCTATATCCATGATAAAATTACCATCAACTCTTTTTGCATAATTTAGCATAACTAATGCTCTCCAAACATTCCACTCTAAAAACAAAGCAGCATCTGGAACATCTTTTTTCCTAATTTTATCAAAAACATCAAGGATATCCGGAAGCTCTTTAAAATCTTTTAACTCTTTTTTCTTTCTATCTATATTTTCTGTTTTAATTCTATCCTTTAAATCTTCGTAAAAATCTTTTAAGCTTTCAATATCAGCAGTATTGTCAATTTCACTGATACCTAAATTTTTAATCTTAGCAATCAACAACTCTTTATCATCAGATAGTAGAGATAGTTCAAAGGGATTAAACATATATGACTTAAAACCACTAACAGATTCAAATTTTATAGCATCTCGTGGTGTATTTTCTAGTATGTAATCAACTTCATCAATCTTTTGAGGTGAAATTACTAAACGGAAGGTTTTTTTCTGAAAAGTAACCAACTCAGTAGCTCTTAAATAGCGGACAAAAGCATCAGCATAATCTTTCATGTTTGCTGTTTTTGTCTTGATAAAATTTTTTAATGATAAATCAGAGCTTTCTCTAGTTTTAAATGCCTTATCTGTAAACTCACTGTTGTAAATTTCACCTATTTCAATCTTAAAACACTCATTAATATAAGTTTTCCTGCTTCCCTTGTATCTCTTTGCATTTTTTCTAAATGATTTTATTTTATTTACAACTGTGTCAAACTTGTTTATATTAATGATTTGTGAGAAAAAAAGTGCTATTTCAGTCTTTGATAGACTATCAACCTCTCTAATCAAACGAAGTAGCTCCAAATATGGTCGAACATTAAACTCAACTATTCTTGATTGGGTATGATAAGGAGAGGGTAGTTGAAATTTTAAAAGCTGTCTTGTGAAAGTTTCATCTAACCTTTTTTCAGAGAGAAGCAATTCGCCAGCTTTTGTTAGTTTAATTTCAGGTGTTAAATCAATAAATCCAAATGCCTTTGGGGCTCTTGTTATTCTATCTCTTGCGGCTAGTGCTGGATTTGCTGGAAAGACCTCACCCTCATAATAGTCTGAATTGTATAGCTGTTTAAAAAAGTCAGTTTGAACTTTTTCATTACTAGACCACTGCAAGCCAGAAAAATTCTCAGATAGAATCCTAATTTCTGGTATTATTTTTTCAACTGTCCTTGGTGATGTAAAGGCAAACAAAGCCTTTGTTTTGGTCAAATGCGCCACTATTTATTCCCAAAATACATTTTCATCAGCACTTGAAGATTTTGGTTGTAAGATATCTATACCATTTTTAATATAATGCTCAACCCTGCTCCGTGAAATTTCGATAGATTTTTCTGAAATATCACAACCAATAAATTTACAGTTATTTTTCATAGCAGCTATAGCTGACGAAGCACTTCCCGTGAATGGGTCACAAACAACAAAATCTTTTTCAGAGCTTGCATAAATCATGGCTTGAAAAACTTCTACAGGTTTTTGGGTTGGATATTTTGCATTATGAATTCTTTTAAACCTCCAAACATCTGGAAATCTTCTATTTCTAATTTTTCTAGAATTTCCATTTGTAGCAAACACTATATATTCATGCCTCCTCCTGAAATAATGCCCCATTCCAATGTTAACTTTATCCCAAGTAATTATATTTTTCACATCAAAAAAATCTCTTACAATGCCACCTAGAGTAAGCAACGAGAAAGAGTCAAACATTATATAGATGTGACCTGTTGATTTTTTAAGCACTCTCTGACATTCAGTAAGAAAGAGAGAGTAGTTTTCCTCAGAGTCTTTAAACTCATCAAACCATTTAGCATCTTCTTTGCCTTTTTCAGCGTATTTACCAACTATCCGCCCTTTCCCTAGTTGGAGCTTATTATTTAAGCCAGAATATGCAGGGTCAGTAACTATTAAATCAACACTATTTGATGGAATTTTTTTTAAAAAAGAGATTGCATCATCCTTATATATTTTTACCCTATCATCAGATGATATGAATGCTGAATTGTGCTGACTTAAAGCTTTATCAATTCTACTCTCTTGATTTTCAATAAATGATAAAATTGTATCTTGGTATTTTTGTGGAATTGAATTATCTATAAGAATGTCAATCTTTTCATTGCATAAATACTCAACTAGCAACTCTCTATCTATCTTAAAATCGTTTACAATGCTATCAATCATCAACATTAACATCCCTCATACAAAATCTCATAAAATATATCTTTGTTAGTATCTAAAGGTTCTATAGTTATATCTAGCACTATATTTATAAAACACACATCTGCTTCTATACCCTAAAATTTGAAAATATTGTATCATAACCAAAAGAGTGTTTCAATCCTCACTACCCTTTTTCGCTTTATCTTTTAGACTCTTCTCTAGTCTAACAGAGTATATCCAGAGTCTGTTTATGAGGTAGTAAAATATCGATGCAAAGAGTGTCGAATAAAAAAATGCTCCAATATACAAAGGTATAAAAATATCATCTATATGCTCTTTAAACCACTCTAGAGTTAGCTCAACACTAGTAACACTATTTCCTAATATCATACTTCCAGTTAGATACTCTATGTAGTACATAAAGGGCATTGTGACAGGATTACTAATCCATACCATAATAAAAGATAGAGGAATATTGAACCTAAAAACAGGAAAAAGAGCTACAAGTGCTAGCATCTGAAAAGGCATAGGTATAAAAGCTATAAAAAGCCCTATAGATATACCTCTTGATACAGAACGCCTATTAATTGCAACGGCTTCTCGTGGGATTTTGTACTTATCTAGAAACTCCTCTAGCTTCTTTTTGTCTTTGTGCTGTGTTTTTTTTGCAAACCTTCTAATCATACCCGCTCATTAATTTAAATTGCCAAATTCTAACCTATATATGTTTAAATTTACAGCTAGAAAAGCAGTAGAAGATACAGAGTTTTCACTATAGATTATATAAAAAATAACAAAACTATTTGTACTACACTACTTATATATGCTATAATAATACTCTTTTTAACAAAAAAGGTCTATAATGCGTTTAGTGATATTAGCTTTTATAATTTTTAGCTCTCTACTTCTGGCTCATGATAGTGAATATATACATGTGGATGATTTTTTTATAAAATTCCCAGAAGAAAAACTAAAACACGAAAATTTTAATACCCTTGTACAAAATAATCCTATAAAAGTATCAAAAAAGCAGTTAAAACCGATAAAAATCTCCATTGTCTATCCGGGTAAACAAATAGGTGACTACTGGCGACGAAGTAAGGTCTCTTTTGAAAAAAGACTTCAAAAACTCGGCATAGAGTATGAGCTAAAAGACTACTTCACTAAGCCAAATACTGAGATAAGAGAACAAGCAAGGCAGATATTAGAAAGCATAAACGATGGCTCTGATTATCTTATCTTTACACTTGAAGCAACAAAACACAAAAAGCTAATTGAACAACTAAGAAGAGTACAAAAGCCAAAACTCATACTACAAAACATAACCACCCCTCTAAAGGAGTGGAAAGAGAGAGGACCTTTTTTGTATGTAGGGTTCGACCATATAGAGGGCTCAAAAATGATAGCTGACTATCTTATTAAAACAGTAAGCAAAAACGCAAAATACGGTGTCCTCTTTCACACTAAAGATGGCTATTTAAGTGAGATGAGAGGTGATAGCTTCATAGATTATATAGATAAAAACACAGACTTTAAGTTAGTAGATTCATACTATACTGAGATGGACTTTGATAGAGCCTATAATTCCACTAAGGCATTAGTAGAAAAAAATCCAAACCTAGACTTCATCTATGCGTGCTCTACAGATATAGCCTATGGTGCGCTAAGAGCGCTAAAAGAGCTTCAAAGGAAGGATATTATAATAAATGGCTGGGGTGGAGGCACAAAAGAGCTAGCTTCTATAAAAAATGGAGACCTTGCAGTAACGGCTATGAGAATGAATGATGATAACGGAATAGCTATGGCAGAAGCCATTAAGCTTGATTTAGAAAGAAGAGGCGATGAGATTCCTACTGTTTTTTCAGGAAAGATAGAGCTTATAAATAGCCAAAACATAGATAAGGTAGATACTTTGATAGATAGAGCATTTATATATTCTGGTAGACAATAAGGATGCTAGATGAGGCATAGAGAGTTTAGGCTAAATAGTCTTATAAGCTTAGTCATAGTATCTATAATGCTAGCAGGAAGCTCACTATTCCTATATCAAGCGAACATCAGCACAACAGCTAAAATAAACTCACTTCTAAGTCATGAGTTTGATACAGACATGAAAGTCACAAATCTAATATTAGAAGAACGGTATAAAGATATGCTCTATTCTGAACTAGATGATATGGATGAGCAAATCACCTTACTGCTAAAAAGTGGCAAAAGCTTTGAAGAGCTATCAGACAACTCTCCTATAAACTTTAGTAACAAGATAGATATTGCATTTCTAAAAGCAGTAGATAGTAGTCAATTTTATGATATTAGCTTTAGTGTAATAGATACTCGCCCAATGATAGAAAAACTAATAAATCAAGATATTGAGACCAACAATAGAGTAGTTATCATCTATGTAAAAAATATGGGTGATGTGATGCTTGGGTCAAAAAAAATAGTTGACCCAATAACTGGTAGAGTTCTAGGATGGGTATATGCTGGTGTTGTTTTAAACAGAAACTTCTCTTTACTACAAGACATAAAAAAGCTAACTGGCTCAGAAGCACTAGCTCTTTTTCATGGTGATAATATTATCTCAACAACTAGTGATAGTGAGGATTCAAGTGCTCTTTTTGCTCACATTGAGTCAAATCCACTACAAAATAAAATAGATAGATACAAGAACTATGTATATATGACTAAACCAATTATTTTTAATAATGAAAAAACTGATCTAAAAATAACACTAATCAAATCATCAAGTATATTTGAGGAGCTCAAGCAGGACAACTACAGAAATATTATAGTCATAATAGTTCTAACACTTCTTATTATCATAGCCCTTGAGATACTTATAAAAAAACTATTTGTAAGACCTTTAGAGAGGCTCCATCTTTTTGCCAAAGGTGATATTAACCAAAACAGAGAGCCAAGATACAAAAAAACACTCATAAAAGAGATGAATGATATAGGCACAAATCTACAAAACCTAATCCTAAACCTACAGCAAACAAACACAGACCTACAAAAAAGAGTGGATGAGGAAGTAGAGACAGTAAGGAAAAAAGATAGAATCATACTTGAACAATCCAGACAAAACGCGCTAATAGAGCTACTTATCAACCTAGCACACCAATGGAGACAGCCTCTAAATGTCATAGCTCTTAAAGCCATAAACATAGATGATATACTCGAATATGAGGCTTTTAACAAAACTCAGATAAGAACAATAGCAAACTCCATAGTTAACCAAACAAAGGAGCTAAGTAACCTTATAACAGAATTTACAATATTTTATGAAAAAGGTGATGATGTAGTTTTTAACATCCATAATGAGATAGACACAGCTATAAGGTTCCTACACACCTCAACACTAGAAATACAGAACAAAACAGACAGTAGTCTCAATATAAAAGGTGATATAAAAGCTTATGTAGAGATAGTTGGCTCTATAATAAAAAACTCAAATGAAGCAGCCTCAAAAAGAGGTATAGATGAAGCATTAATAACTATAAGCTCAAAAGAGGATGAAGAGTACATTTACATAGAGTTCAAAGACAACTGCGGTGGCTTAGATGAAGATATCAAAGATAGGCTATTTGAACCATACACTACTACAAACTTCAAATCCAGAAACAGAGGGTTAGGGCTTTTTATGGCTCAAAACTTAGCAATCTATAGATTGAATGGTATAATATCAGCAAAAAATTGTGATGATGGTGCACTACTAATACTAAAGGTGAAAAATGCAAAACAGTGATAATCTAAAAAACAAGAGTATTCTTTATGTAGAAGATGATAGTGAGACGGTTGAGGTTTTTAAGCTCATACTTTCTCGCTTTATAAAAGAGATACATACCGCAAGTAACGGAAAAGAGGGCTTAGAGATGTACAAAGAGCTTAAGCCTGATATAATTATTACAGATATTGAGATGCCTATTATGAGCGGACTAGAGCTTCTAAATGAGATAAAAAAAGATGACCCAAATAAGCCAGTTGTAATCATCACTGCTTTTAGAGATGAGGCTCATAATGCAAAAAATGCAGATGCAGTCCTAATAAAACCAATAAACAGATTAGAACTACAAGAGATTTTAGGCAGACTATGATTACTAAAGACACAAACAAAAACTCACTTTTAAAAAACCAAAAAGCTATTTTTGAGCTATGTTTTGACCTTGCATTTATAACTGATAAAGACAACAACATAATGGAGATAAACACCAAAGCAAGTGAGTTTTTGGGCATCAAAGAAGATGAGCTAAAAAACCAAAACATAACAAAACTACTAGATAGCAAGAAAAACACCATAAAAGATATAGATGGTAAAGAGTATAGTGTAGAGATAAAAACCACAACTATTGACTATGATAATGAGGCTTTTAGAGTCTATAATATAAGAGATATAACAGAAAAACTACAGATGATAAAAGACCAAGAGGAGCAAGAAGCACTCCTTATCCAGCAGTCAAAAACTGCCTCTATGGGTGAGATGATAGGAGTTATAGCTCATCAATGGAAGCAACCCATAAACACAGTCTCTCTTATAATCCAGCAACTAGGAGTAATGGTAGAGAATGACAAAGATATAGACAAAAACAAGCTTATAGAGATAGAGAGTCTAGTGATGGGGCATATAGAGTTTATGTCTCAGACTATCACAGACTTTCGAGAGTTTTTCAAGCCATCAAAAAAGAAGAGTTTTTTTAACATAAGTGATGCTATTAGAGAGATATCAAGACTTATGAGCTTTAAGCTTAGAAAAATGGGCATAGATATAGAGATAGACAATAGAGAAAACTTCACTATTTATGGCTACCCTAATGAGCTAAAGCACCTAATATTAAACCTCATAAACAACGCAAAAGATAGTATAGCTGAGTCACGAATAAGTGATGGTAAAGTCAAAATCACTATAGATAGAGATGGTCAAAAAGGGATGATATATATTGAAGATAATGGAGGCGGAATACCAGAAGAACTTCTTCCTAACAAGATATTTGAACCATACTTCACTACAAAAGATGATAACGGAACAGGTATTGGACTATCTATTTCTAAGATGATTATTCAAAAACACCTAAATGGTGACATTAAAGCCTGCAATAATAAATATGGTGCTACTTTTGCAATATCTCTAGATATAAAAAATGATTAGTTCACAATAGGTAGTTCTATTACAAACTCAGCACCCTTGCTGTTGTTTCTAGCAAATATCTTGCCCTCCATCCTAGTCTCTATAATACTTCGAGAAAGCTGAAGACCAATTCCTGTACCTCTATCACCCTTCGTGCTTACATAGGCCTCAAAAAGCTTATCAGGAAGAAGCTCTTCTGGTATTCCGCCTGCATTATCCATTATTTTGATAATACCGCAGTTTTTGTCACTCTCTAGCTGAACCACTATCTCTTTGTCCTCTATATTTCTCTCATTTAAAACATCTTTTGCGTTGTTTATAATATTTAAGACTGCGTGCTTTATTTCATTTGAGTAGCCTAGAGTTTTAAACCCTTCTCCTTGTATAACAAGTCTAATATTGTGCTGTTGTATCTGCAGGTCTATTAGTTTGTGAACTTCTAGGACAGCATTTTTTGTATCAAAAATCTCTTTGTGTCTAGATGGTTTAAGAAAACTACTAAAATGCCTTATAGTATCACTCATATGCCATACTTGCACTACAAGCTTATCTAGAACATCTTGTATAATCTCCTTATCAGCCTTGTCATTTAGCTCATCTTTTATGTATTCGATGTTTAGAAGCATAACTGAGAGAGGCTGTGTGAGCTGATGCCCTATAGCTCCTACCATTTCTCCCATGGTTGCCATTTTTGAGTTTTGCATCAGTAGGTGCTCATGCTCCCTTCTTTTTGCTACCTCTTCTTTTACCTTGCTTTCTAGACTTTTGTTGAGATTTAGTAGTTTTGACTGTGTACTACTTAGCTCATATAGGGCACTCTCTAATGCTATGTTTGTCTGCTTCAACTCCTCTGCTCTAAAGAACTTTCTTAGTAGTACAAATCCAAAAAAGCTTAGACACAAAGCGATAGGAAGGTAGTTTGGACCTTGTTCCCAAGGGACAATATTCCAAGATATTAGAGTACTATAAAACCAAAAAATAGATAAAATCATAAAACCAACAATAGATAGTTTCGCATCAACACTAGCTCTTTTGAAATACATAATAGCTACAAAAGTAAGTAGTGGCCAAGAGACAAAGTAGAAAAGATAGTCATAGTATAAGTATGTATCTGACAAAAAGTACAACCCAAGAAGTGCACCACTAAGAGAGAGAACAAGATATACAAGATGAATCTGCCATATTCTCCTAACCACACTAAAGTACCCCTTCCCTACGACACTCTCTAAAAAAGCTGCAATCCCAACAGGTAAGAAAAAGTATGAGGCAGCATATAGATACTGACTTAACAAAGGGTAGTCAAAAAAGAGTTGGAGTGTTTTGGCGTTTAGGAGTAGGTTTAAACCTTGAGTAGTAAATAGTAACCCAAGAGATATAATCTCAACATCCCTAAATCTACCTAAAAACGCTAAGATAAGCATAACTCCAACAAAAAGTGCAATAGTTCCACTAACTATATAGAGTAGGTCATCTTTTAGAAGTTTTTCTAATATATCACCTTTTGAGCCAAGTAGAACTTCACCCCATAGCCCTATATCAGGATAGTTTGAGAACACTCTAAAGTAGATGTATTTAGCCCCACTATCTTCTGGGATAGATATAAGATGCCAAGGCCAGCCTTCAAAGCTACCTTTTCCCTCTTCATTAAACTTCCCAAACCCATATATCATCTTCTCATCCAAATACACCTCAGTGATAAGGTCTACACTATAAATATAAATAGATGGGTCAGGAGGTAGAATCTCAGGAAGCTGTATTCTATACCATATATTTGTTTTACCATCTCTATTTTTAGGATTACTTGGGAAGTCTATTTGTTCCCATTTGTACTTATTAGCATTTAAACTCCACTCTGGCTTTTCACCTACAAAAGGAGAATCGCCCCATCTATACTCCCAGCCTTTTTTATCAAGGTTTATAAGATTTGGCTCTGCATAAACAGAGATATGCACCACTGCTAGTAGCATGGCGATTTTTAGAAAAACAGCACAAAATTTTATTTTCACCGAAGCTCCTAGCTGTAGAAAAATAGAGGATTATATTGACAGTATTATAACCAATTACACCTATCTTGTCTAGCATAACTCCATAATATAATGCAACACTATTACATTGAGAAAGTAAAATAGTTATCAGATTTAGAGTGGTAAAATACTCAAATCACAAAGGAGAGTTATGGAAGGAAAAATAAACAGGTTGAGAGTTGTTGCTATTTTAGAAGGTATATCATATTTGGTTTTACTCTTTATAGCTATGCCAATAAAATACATAGGCGGTGAACCAATAGTGGTCAAATATGTAGGTATGGCACATGGTGTTTTGTTTATATTGTTTATGCTTGCACTTTATGATGCATCAAGGTCAACTAGTTGGACATATAGCTTTAGAACACTAGCATTTATATCATCTCTCATACCTTTTGGTGCTTTTTGGCTTGAAGTTAAGCTTAAAAAACCAAGTCTAATACCAGCAAGGAAGTAGAGGCGCTTCATATCGCTTCTACTATATCTTTTAGCTCTATTTCTTGTATCCTAAGAACTCATTTATAACTTCAAACTTATCTGCTATATCACTATATCCATGATCCCCGCCTTCATCTATGATGGTGTTTGTAAAGATACTATCAGCCTCCCTATAGTCTAGAAGGTCATCTCCTTTTTTTAGCAGAGTCAAGAAGTTAGATTGTTTTATAGGGGTATTTATCTCAAAGTACTTTAGCATAGATAGGTGAGTCTCGCTCCACTCAAACTTTGAGCAGTCAAAGAAGTTTATACCACCATCACTTACTGAGCGCTCTAATGTTTTATATGGATATATAGATGGGTTAATAAGAACTGTTTTTAGGTCATACTTTTGAGATAGGTAGATGGAGTAGTAGCCACCTAGAGAGGAGCCAATGAGGCTTATATTTTCATCTTTTTTTAGCAGATACTCTACTAGCTGAGTTAGTGTGTCTATAGCTAGAGTTGGGGTAAAAGATAGAGATGGTGAGAGATAGTCAACACCTATAGAGTCAAAAAACTTCCTAAACTCCCCTGCTTTACTCCCAAGCCCACTTCCACCAAAACCATGAATGTATAGTATCATTTAGTCCTCCTTTAGTGCAAAAACCCAAGCAACCAGAGTGGAATCTTTTTGCCACACCCCATCTCTATACCATCTTGTAAGATATAGCCTTCATCTTTTGTTATCTGTCCAAACTCCTTGCCCTGCCCTCCTACTTCAAAAAAATACTTGACAATGCCTTAGTGTCAGTTTGCACTGACATATTACATCACAAAGTGTCTCTAGATTCAGACACTTTACTATAGATGTTTTACAAACCTATAGCTCTATCTTATCGCATATTTATTTCTTTACTTCATCTGGGTCGATGCTTAGGATTGCACAGACACGATTATAAATCTCATCTGCAAATTCAAGAGCTTTTTTTATTTCATCTCGTGGTGGAAGCTTTCTATCTTTTGGTGGATAAGAACCTTTGATATGATAAGTTGTTATCAACCGTAAAAGATCTTTTTCATCTTCATCAAAATCCATATAATGCAATAAGTGGCTATGAAGTTCAAGTAGATTATGTGTTTTGGGGATTTGCTTATTTTCATACGCAAGAAAAGATTTTAAAGTCACCTCAATAGAGTAATGCAAATCTATAGCGATAACATCTGTATAATGATTTGCCTCATACAGCAACTTGCCTGAACTCAAGTGATGCCACGCTTTAGTAAGCCATTCTTTAGCTGCTGTTTCGTTCATAAAGCACTTTTCCGTTACTTAAAATATCAATTTTATAAAAATAATCTTCCCTTTCGTTCAGATAGCTACTTGATGCTGAGAATAAGTCAAATCCTATTTTATATTTATATATCAAATCTGTTATATGCTTACTAGCAAGCAATTCATATTCATCGAAGTTTTCAACCTTCAGGTCATCCTTTATTAAAAACAGGTCAATATCACTGTCATCATTAGGAGTGCCGTAAGCATAAGAACCAAATAAGATAACCTTGTCAGGATCAAGTGGCTTTAGTCGCTCCACAATTTCATCTTTGACTTTTTCTATATCTACAACTGCCATAGTTGCTACTCCTCTGTCAGTCTATACGGAATATTATATCATAAGAAATGCGGGCAACAAAAATCCTATAACTCTATCTTATCACCACTTTTGAGTGGGAAGACTTTAAGAAGTACGAC
>CAZAFM010000044.1:0-19023 GCA_964484395.1 uncultured Campylobacterales bacterium
TACGCTAACGCTGAGTTCTCTTCGGCAGAGTGCCCTCGCGACCTTGTCGCTCTTATGAAACGCTCAAGATTTTTAATTTATTTGTGTTTTTCGAACTGAGCGTTTCATATATATCTCCAACAGTAATATTTAAGTTACTAACAAATAGTATAATAACAACATAAAACTAAAGAGGAGATAGTATGTCAAAAGTTTTGGATGTTGTAAGAGCTGGTGTAGTAACTGGTGATGATGTAACAAAGGTTTTTGAAATAGCAAAACAACAGGAGTTTGCAATTCCAGCAGTAAATTGCACAAGCACAAGCACAATAAACGCAGCACTTGAGGCTGCAAGAGAGGTGAACTCACCGATAATCATTCAGTTTTCAAATGGTGGTGGTGCTTTTCTAGCTGGAAAAGCTATAAAAAACGAGAATGAAAAAGCAGCAATTCTAGGCTCTATTAGTGGAGCTCTACATGTTCACAATGTGGCTGCTAGTTATGGAGTGCCAGTTATACTTCATACAGACCACTGCGCTAAAAAGCTTCTTCCGTGGATAGATGGACTACTAGATGCAAGTGAAACTCACTTCAAAAACACAGGTCGTCCACTTTTTTCTTCACATATGATAGACCTTTCAGTTGAGAGTTTAGAGGACAATATAGGCATCTGTAGTGAGTATCTAAAAAGAATGGCTCCACTTGGTATGACTCTTGAGATAGAGTTAGGATGTACTGGTGGTGAAGAAGATGGTGTAGATAATACAGATATTGATAACTCAAAGCTCTACACACAGCCTGAGGATGTAGCACTTGCTTATAAAGAGCTTGGGAGCATATCACCAAACTTCACCATAGCAGCTTCTTTTGGAAATGTACATGGAGTATATAAGCCTGGAAATGTAAAACTAAACCCAATAATCCTACACAACTCTCAAGAACATATCCAAAAAACATTCAACACGGCACCTAAGCCTGTAAATCTTGTTTTTCATGGTGGAAGTGGCTCAAGCCTTGAAGAGATAAGAGAGGCTGTTAGCTATGGTGTTATCAAAATGAACATAGACACTGATACACAGTGGGCTTATTGGGATGGTGTAAGATTATATGAATCAAAGAACCACGGATACCTACAAGCTCAGATAGGAAACCCAGAAGGTGAAGACAGACCAAACAAATCGCACTACGACCCAAGAAAGTGGATAAGAAGTGCTGAGGAGTCTATGAGAGATAGAATCAAAGTAGCCTATACAGACCTAAACTGCCTAGATAGGAACTAATTAAGCACTCTACAAAGAGAGATTTATCCTCTCTCTTTGTTGTAGTTCTTTATCTTCTAGAAACTTTCTTGATTTCTTAATATAGTCCATCTGTGCTAATGTTTCTTGTCTTTTTTTGGTAAATGTAGATATTGCCTCCTCTATGAGGTTTGAAGCGACCTTCATATCCTCTACATCTTCAAAATCAGGTATATCTTCTAGTAGTTTGCCAATTGTTTTATCATCCTCTTTTATAAGAGCCAACTTAAAGCTATCAACCCAGTTTGTCTTCATTTATCTCTCTCCAAGCCTCTAATAGACCTTTTGCCACACTTAGTACTGTATCTACCTTTTCAGTATCATCATAAGCATTTGCTTCTGTCAAAAGCTTTAGCTGATGAGTATAGAGCCCACTTAGATAGTGAGCCACTTCACCACCCCCATCATAATCAAGAGAGTTTATAAGCTCACTAAAAATAGCAGATGCCCTATTAATATAGTATATTTTTTTCTCAATATCTTCTTTTTCTATAGACTTCTTTGCAAGAGAGCAAAACTTAAGGATGCCCTCATAAAGCATCTCAATAAGCTTTTCAGGCGACTCTATACTTACTGAGTTTTGTTGATACATATTAGTCGCTGCATTTCCACCATACATTTATACTATCCTCTCTCTATTTTCCAGAATTTTGTTCTTGTATCATTGACTGCAATGCACTAAACTTACCATTGAGAGTATTTATCATATTATCATACGCTGCAAATCTCATAGTCATGGTATCATATCTGCTCTGAAGCAACTCTAGAGCATCTTTTTTTCTCTCATTGTATGCTTTCATCTCTCTTGTTAGATACTCATCATAGTTTTTTAGCCTAGAATCAGGGTCAGTTGCTATTTCACCTAGCTTATCTCTAAACTGAGTAAAAACACCATCAAACTCTGTTTCTCTACCAGCTACACTTCCTGTATAACCTTTGAAGAAATTCTCTGTCCCTTCAAAATCACTATTGACCTTTGAGTTCAACTTATCTTCATCTACATTTAATGTTCCATCCTCGTTTAGATAGATGCCAAACTCCATCAGAGAGTTCCCATCATTATCCCTAAAAGTTAGGATGTTGTTTAGTGATGACCTTATACTATATACTTCTGATACTCCCTGAAAAACACCAGAAGAGCCAAGCTCCTCATCATAATCAGTATCTTCAGCTAACTGCTTCGTAAAGTTGTTGTACTCCTCTACAAAAGCTATTACATCATCTGCTATTCCACTTTTGTCTTCAGTTACTTTTACAGTGGAAGAATCGCCTGATCTATGAGTTCCATTAAGTGTTAAAGTCAGTCCACTTACCAAGTCATCTACGGTATTTGTACTTCTATTGACCTGAACTCCGTTGTAGGTAAACTCAGCGTCTTGAGCACTCTGTAGGTTTTGCAAATCCATAGTGTTATTAAGTAAGTTTGCTTCAGATTTGTATGTACCTGCATTTAGACCAATAGCTTCTAAACCTGCTGTACTCTCTTTAGCCTCAGCTGTGCCATCAATTCCATTTCTAGTTATAGATATACTAGTACCACCATCATCTCTATTTATAGCAAAACCATCTTGACCATCTAGTTCTGCTATATAGGGGCTTCCTATATTGTTGTTGATATGATCTACTATAGCTTGAGCATTTTGTGCTTTTGTATTTCCGCTTGAAGTTACAGCTGAAAGGTCTATGGTCGTGCCACCTAATTGAAATGTACCCTCTATCAAGCCAGCATTGACTGAATCACTTGTTACAATACTCTCTTTACTAGCAGTAGTATCCATAGTGAAGCCTAACTCACCCACCTTATTACCAGCTACACCTATCTCATAACCTCTTGTATCATTTAATATCAAGCCACCACTATTATTATCATAGTCTATTTTTAGAGGATTGCCTCTGGTTGCATCAGGGTTACTCTCATCATATAGTAAATCCCCGTATCCTGCATCATTAACTGCATTCCAGACAGCACTTTTTAGGGCTTCTGCGTTGTCGTATTTACTACTCTCTGAATCAGTAGCAGGAAGTGTTACATTTACACTCTGAGTAACACCACTAGCATCTTTAAAGCTAAAGCTAAAATCACCCGCTCCTAGTTCTAAGCTACCACTTGGACTAGTGTTAGCCTGAAGCGCACTACCAAAATAGACTTTATTCTCTTTTCCACTATCAGAACCTGTTAAGGTAAGCTGGTATGGATTAGTTCCGCCTGTTTTCATAATAGTTGCAGCTACTTTTCCTCCAGTAGCATCAGTTATGGCTTGAGCCACTTCTTCTAAGGTTTGGTTAGCTTTTATATCTACTCTAAAATTCTCTCCAGCCGTGCTGAAAGTCAGAGCAGTATTAGAGGTAGAGAAAGATGAATCCCTAGAAGCAAAACCATTCCCACTCTGATATAAATCTTGTTGTGCTAGCTGATTTACTACAACCTTTATATCTTGAGGAACGAAGCCAGACCCAACACTAGCACTAACCTCATCTCCAACAACTGAAGAACTTCTATTTAAATATGTAGTAGACTGAGAAAGTGTATCTGCTAGACCATCCATACTTGAAAGTGATGACTTTAGAACTGCTAAAGCTGCTTGCTTCTCTTGGCTAGTCTTTATCTTCTCATCATATGGATCAATCATATTTTTTTTATCGGCCTCTTTTAGTTGATCTATCACATCACCAGTTAGAACGCCACTTCCAATCCCTAGTGAGCTTATAGCTCCTGTTGCCATTTTCTATCCTTTCTGATCAAATATCATTCCGACTATTTCATCCATTTTCTTCATAAGATCTATCGCTTCCTCTGAAGGAAACTGTCTTATAACTCTATCGGTGTTTTTCTCTAAGACTGAAACATACATAGCCTCAATATCATCACTAAAACCAAACTTAACAGAGAGATTTAGAGGGTCAATCCTTCTATTCATCTCCTCTACGAGATTTTTTAGATTTTCAGATTGCTCCTCTTTACTCATCTCTTTTTGAAGTTTCTCCATATTTTCAGTTGGACTCTTTGGAATCTCTTTTCTCTCTATAGGTTGAGTTTTGAGTTCCACACCTCCACTTGAGGGCTGAGAACCCTTTGTAGGTATTATTGTCGGGTTTGTACTATTGACTTCCATATCATCTCTCCTTGAGCTTTATAGTCTTAAACTTATCTTTAACATATATCGACTAAGACAGATTTTTTTTTAAGAAAGTCGATTTTTATAGTCAAAGTAATCAAACTCCTTTACTATTTGAAACACTCCCTCTCTATCTATTTTTGCAATACTAGGGAGCGGAACTCCATTAAATGTATTGTTTTTTACCATCGTGTAGTGAATCATATCTTCAAAGATAATTTTATCACCAACCTTTAGCCTCTGCTTAAAACTGTAATCCCCTATCACATCACCTGCTAAACAAGTAGGACCTGCTAATCTATATGTATGCTTCTCCACTCCAGCTTCATCTGAGCCTCTAACCAAAGGACGGTACGGCATCTCAAGAGTATCAGGCATATGAGTAGCAGCACTTACATCTAGTATAGCAATCTCCATTCCATTTTTTACAATATCTAAAACTTCTCCTACCAAAAACCCGCACTCCCAGCCTATAGCTTCACCTGGCTCTATATAGACTTGAAGGTGGGGATATCTAGCTTGAAACTCCTCTATGGTTCTTATAAAAAGCTCAACATCATAATCAGCTCTAGTAATGTGATGACCTCCTCCAAAGTTCACCCACTTCATACTAGGTAGATAGATTCCAAAGCGCTCTTCAAAGTGAGGTAAAGTCCTAGCTAGAGCATCTGAGTTTTGCTCACAATGTGTGTGAAAATGAAGTCCCTCTATAAGTGGTAACACAGATTCATCAAACTCACTCTTAATCACCCCTAACCTACTATTGATTACACATGGATTATATATAGGAGGGGTTACTTCTGAATATTCAGGATTTACCCTAAGACCTAGACTAACATTTTTTTTTGCACTCTCTATTTTTGGAGCAAACTTCTTTAGCTGAGATATGGAGTTAAACACTATATGATTACTATAGCCTACTATCTCATCAATATCTTGCTCCTTAAAGCCTGGAGAGTAGGTATGTACTTCTTTTTTAAACTCCTCTGCCCCAAGTCTAGCTTCATATAGTCCACTAGCAGTTATCCCATCTAGATACTTAGCTATCAAAGGGAAGCTATCCCATAGAGCATAGCCTTTGAGGGCTAAAAGTATTTTTATGTCTATTTTGCTTTTTATATGCTCAAAAAGCTTAAGATTCTTTTCTAGCTTCTCTACTTCAAGCACATAGCAAGGGGTTAGTATGTTTTCTATCATAAATACTGCTCTACATTGTGTAGTATAAGTAGCGCAAAAATAACAAGTAGTCCTATACCTGCTGATTTGTTATAGAGTCTAGTTGCAGCTATAAAAACAAGCATAATAGTAACAAAAACCATCAACATAACATCATAGATATTTGCTTGAAGATTAAAACTAAGTGGTGAGACTAGAGCTGCCCCACCAATAACAACAAATATATTTGAGATATTACTACCTATGATGTTTCCTATACTCATATCTGCATTATTCTTCCTAGCTGCTTGAATACTCACAACAAGCTCAGGCAAACTAGTGCCAAAGGCTACTAAAAATATTCCAACAATCCACTCACTTATTCCAAATCCATAAGCGATATTTGAAGCAGAATCTATAGCAAAGTCAGCTCCACCTACAACAAGCACAAACCCAACCAAAAGCAAGCTTATAGCCTTGAACCAACCAAAACTATTTTTTACCTCACTCTCATCTATATCTAGCTCTGCTATATCATCTCTAGCATCTTTAAGTAGAAAAAGTATATACGCACCCATCATAATAAGCAAAAGCACCCCATCAATTCTACTAAACTCACCATCATAAGCAGTTAGTATAAAAGCCACTATAGGAAAGAGTATCCATGCACTATCTTTTGCAAACACATCTCTCTTTGGCTCTATCTTTTTTGCTATCAAAAAGGTCAGTCCTAAAACTAAAGCAATATTAAAAATATTACTCCCAACAGCATTAGCAACAGCTATATCATCAGAATCTTTCAATGTAGCACTTACACTTCCAGCTAACTCAGGAAGGCTTGTCCCAAAGCCCACAATAGTAGCACCTATTATAAAGTGTGGTATATCAAAGTGAATAGCTATTTTTTCAGCCTCTTTGATGATAAAATCAGCTCCATAAACAAGTGCAGCCATAGCCACAACAAAAACTACTACATCCAAGTCAAAAATCCTTAGTCATTTCTAGTAAGTCCTCATGATTTAACCATAAATCATTTTTTTCAGAACTATACTCAAAGTCTCCTACTATCTCTTCACCCTTCTCTCCGTATGCGTTTACAGAGTAGTCAATAGATGTTTGAAACTGTATAGTAGGAGTGATAACAAAGTGATCTTTAAACTCAAATGAGTGTCTAGCATCATCAATTGGCACCATCACTTCATGAAGCTTCTCTCCTGGACGAATACCTATTACTTTTTTAGGTATATTGGGTGCTAAAGCCTCTGCTAAATCAGTTATCTTCATAGATGGGATTTTTGGCACAAAAATCTCTCCACCCCTTGTTCTTTGTAGTGACTTTATAACAAACTCTACACCTTGTTCAAGTGTTATCCAAAACCTAGTCATCCGCTCATCAGTTATAGGTATCTCAGTTGCCCCCTCTCTTACAAGGTTTTTAAAAAAAGGCACAACAGAGCCACGAGAGCCTACAACATTTCCATATCTCACTACTGCAAAGTCGATGTTTTTTTTACCTTTGAAGTTATTAGCTGCGATAAAAATCTTATCACTTGCTAGTTTTGTTGCCCCATATAGGTTTATGGGGTTTGCGGCTTTATCAGTTGAGAGTGCTATAAGCTTTGTCACATCACTATCCATGCAGGCTTCTATTAGATTTTGGGCACCTAGTATGTTTGTTTTTATACACTCAAAAGGGTTGTATTCAGCTATTGGTACATGTTTTAGAGCAGCTGCATGAATAACTATATCTATCCCATCAATTGCTCGTATAAGCCTATCTTTATCTCTTACATCACCTATAAAGTATCTCATTTTTGGGCTACTAAAGAGCTGTGACATCTCATACTGCTTTAACTCATCTCTTGAGTATATTGCTATTTTATTTGGATTGTAGTTTCTTAATATAACCTCTACAAACTTCTTTCCAAAACTTCCAGTTCCACCTGTTATTAGTATGTTTTTACCATCTAGCATTGTTATTCCTGAGAATTTTTTATGTAATCTAATGATACAAGTTTGTTACTTAAGTCCTGAACGATTGGACCACATGCAATACTTCCATGCCCTCCATGCTCTACTAGAACGGTTATAACATATTGTGGATTGCTTGAAGGCAAAAAGGCTGTCATCCAAGCATGTGACCTGTGAAAATACTCCATATCCTCCTCCTCCATCCTCTCCTCTATACCTTGAGGAATCTCTGTTACTTGAGCAGTTCCTGTTTTGCATGCTAGCTTCTCTTTAGCTCCTCTTGTTCTCCAGTATGCAGTGCCTTCTGGCTCATTACAAACAGCCTCCATAGCCTCTCTTATAATAGGAAGCCCTTCTGTTAGCTCAGGAGCTAAAGGCTTTATCTCTGGTTTTTTAGCTAGGTTAAACTTTGGGGTTATGAGATTTCCACTTGCTAGTGCTGCAGTGTATTTTGCTATCTGTATAGGAGTGGTTAGTGTATAGCCTTGACCTATGGAAGTTATAAGAGTCTCTCCCATATACCAGCTTTGATTGTATTTTTGCTTTTTCCACTCCATTGAGGGTACTACTCCATAGAACTCATTTGGAAGATCAACTCCAGTCTTACTACCAAGTCCATAAGATTTAAGAAGTTTTGAAAAAGCATCCACCCCTACATGAAGGCTTTTTTTATAAAAATAGACATCACAACTCTCTTTTATAGCCTTTCTAAGGTCAGTATTCCCATGCCCCTCTTTTTTCCAGCATCTAAACTCTCTTCCACCAAAATCAAAACCTCCACTACAATACTCCTCATCCTCAGGGTCTATACCTTGGTGCAATATAGCTAGCCCTGTTCCCATTTTTACAACAGAGCCAGGTGGATAGAGTCCACTTGTTAGCTTGTTTGTGAATGGATTATGAGGGTCGTTTATGAGCTTATTCCACTCTTTTGTACTTATACCATCTACAAACATATTTGCATCATACTCAGGATAGCTTCCCGCAGCTATTATATCACCAGTCTCTATATCCAAAACAATAGCAGCTCCGCTTTTACCCTCATATAGTCTATCCATCTCCTTTTGTAAGCTTGTATCTATGCTTAAATATAGATTGTTGTTTGACTTAGGATCCTTCCTCTCAACCACCCCTAGCTCTTTGTTAAAGGCTGTTATCTTTGTTTTTTGGAACCCAAGTTCACCTTCTAACAACTCATTATACTGCTTCTCAATCCCTGATTTTCCTATCCTGCCACTTAGCTTTGCTATCTTATTACCCTCTACATCTTGCTTGTTTGCCTTGCCTAAGTAGCCTAGTATATGAGAAGCCATTTTGGAGTTTGGATAGTATCTTTTTGTAGCTGGGGTTACTTTTATGCTCTCTTCTTGTATCAGAAGTGGATATATACTCTGCATATCCTCATACGGTATAAAGTCCACTACAGTTATGTAGTCATGGTTGTAGGCTGAGTTGTTTTTTTTGTAGGTTTTGATTATATCCTTATCTTTTAAGTATGGAAAAAAGCCCATTATTGTAGAGTTTATATCAGCTAAGCGCTCTTCTCCAACTTTTCCTATTAGACGAGGAGCTATATCTATAGAGAAGCCTAGCTCATTTACAGCTAAAGGTAGTCCATTTCTATCAAGTATCTGACCACGCACTGGGAGAAGTGCCTCATGTCTTGTGATGTTGTTTTTAGCTAGCTCTTCATAATAGGTGTTAGACTTTATGGTTAGGTTGTAGATTTTTAGTAGAAATATAGAAAAAACAGCAACACCTATATAAGTAAGAATAGAAGCACGACTCATAAGAAAAAAACCACCAAAAGCGTCTCTAAAACTATGTAGTACAGAAGTATGTACGAAAAGTCAAAAAGTGGCATCCTAAGAATATACTCAATAAAAACCAAAAATAGTGTATATCCGGTATATGCGACACTTACGATAATTAATTTATAAAAAACAGGAGAGCCTATTAGCTTATTTACAAAAGGTAGCAAAAAAAAGTAAACAAGCAGAAAAAAGACAATAGTAGTCCCAAAAATAAACCCCTTATCAGCCTCTAAGATGAGCAAAAAGAGCGCTATTACCCCTACTCTAAAATACTCCCTCTTTTCCAAAAAATCAATAAACAAATAAAGAGCCACCCCAAGAAGTGGTGGCAGAAGGTAGAAAATAGAGCTTATTGACTCATATATAGTTAGAAATATAAGTGCAAGAGCTGCACTTACAACTTCTTTATAAGAGAAACTTCGTTGCATATAGGGAAATGTTTGCATTTTATACAGTCCAACCAAATTTTTTGCTCAGGGATACTCTCTTTTGGTATCTCTATAAATCCTAGCTTTTTAAAAAACTCCGCTTCATAAGTGAGTGTCAAAACCTCTTCTACACCAAGACTTAGTGCTTCATTCAAAGCCTCTTGAACAATCCTAGCACCAACTCCTTGACCTCTATACTTTGGTACTATTATAAGACTTCTTATCTCAGCTATCTGGAGTGTGTGGATATGAAGTGCACAGTATCCATATATCACATCTCCCTCTTTTGCTAGGATATATGACCTTATAGCATTTGCCACCTCATTGTCACTTCTATCAAGTATTATACCACTTACTACTTCAGGCTCTATGAGCTTCTGCATAGTGGGTATATCTTTTAAGCTTGGTTTTACTATCTCAAGCATCGCCACTCTTTAGCTCAAAAAGATGCTCAAATATAGTAACTCTTAGCTCATCTATTCCTCTTTTTTTCTCAGCTGATACTACAGGTGAATTTGGGTTAGAGTTTTTTAGCTTTGCTAGCTCACTCTGCTTTAGCTTATCTGATTTAGTAAACACTTTTAGATAGTTTGTATCACCTCTTGTTTTTATTATATTTGCTAAGAACTCCTCTGCTTCTAAATCATTAGGTAGAGCTGTATGTCTTGAGTCAACTAGGTGGATAAAAAGCTTTAAGCTATCTCTTTTTTGTAGAAAATAGAAAAGATTGGAGTTCCACTCCTCTTTTAGGCTTTTAGAGACTTTAGCAAAGCCATATCCTGGTAGGTCTACTAGATTACACTTAAGAGTTAGTTCACCTACTTTTGCCTCTAGCTCAAAGAAGTTTAGTAGTCTTGTTTTTCCGGGTGTTTTAGAGCTTTTGGCTAGGTTTTTTCTTTTGCTCAAAGCATTTATGATACTGCTTTTCCCAACATTACTTCTACCCAAAAAAGCCACTTCTCCAAGCAGTGGAGGAGGGGAGTCACTAATAGACTGGGCTGATTTTATAAACCTAACATCAACTATATCAATCATCTTCAACTTCAATAGTAAATCTAGCTGGCTTATCACCACTTCCAACTACTCTTGTCTCCCCTTTACTTCTGTCTATGACTATTTTTTCACCACTTACTTGATTACTACTCCCTCTCTCCTTAACCACCGCACCACCTATTAGCTCTAAGACTTTATTATTTGGATATAGGATGATATTTACTGCACTACCATCTAGTTTTCGCCCATCTTCTAAGATAACATAAGCTTCTGCTGAGCCTTTTGCTTCAAGTTTTGTCGGTTTTTGTTTTGTATCAAAGTACACATAAAGCTCTTCACTTCTAATCCACTGCTCTCCTTGAGTGACCTCTACATCTCCACTAAACCTACTAAAACCTTCAGCCTCATTAGCATAGAAGCTTTTGGACTCTATATCTATATCTGCACTATGTACAGACAAAAAAAGAGCAAAAAGGGTAAAAACTGCTTTTATCATAGTACACTCCTATAGATAGTTGCTTCTATATTTTTTGCCTCTATCTCACTTGTTTTTGCATTGTAGTATATATCTTCTCCTTTGACTTCCAACTCTTCTGAGTCTAGAGTGAACTTTCCACTTCCTATAAGCACCTCATCTTCTTGCAAATACTCACCCTTTTGACTAAAAAACTTCACACCCTTAGAATCACTATAGCTCACACCATCTTCAAAAATAAATTTACCATTTAGATTTACGGCTTTAGGAGAGTTTAGAAACTCCACTTTTTGTTCATCTCTTTTTTCAAGGCTCATTCCATACACTGTGTCTTTACTGCCCTCTTTTATGATTTTTTGGGCACTTCCTTGATAGATAACCATATTTTTGTTACTTCTTGTTAGCTCTACATTTCTTGCAACTACAATTGCCTTTTTATCTTCAAATGTACTTTTGTCACCTATAGTAGTTACACTATTTAGCGCATTTAGTATAAGAAGTACTATAAGAACAAAAAGCACTCCAAAGTAGCGCAAAAAACTATTTTTTGTATATCCCAACAAATCTCTCCAGTAGGTTTTCTTTTTTTACAATATACTCTATCATCTCTCTCACTGCCCCATCTCCAGCTTTGGAGTTTAGCACTACATCTACCTCATCCTCTATGAGCTTTGAGTAGTCACTAGGAGCGAACCTAAGTCCTGTGTTTTTTAGCATTTTAAAGTCGTTTAAGTCATCCCCTATAGATGCGCTCTGCTCTTTACTAAGACCCTCTTTTTTTAGTATATTTTCTACTACTTCACCCTTATCAGACACTCCTTGGAAGATGTATTTGCATTTTAGCTCTTTTGCTCTTCTCTCTACTATATCTGAGGTTCTACCTGTAATAATTGCGCTGATTTTGCCCATCTTGTTCCATGTGGCTACTCCTAATCCATCCTTGACACTAAAGCTTTTACTCTCACCACCATTTGAGTATGTTATCTTTCCATCTGTCATAGTTCCATCTATATCTAAAAAAACAATCTCTATCAAAGTACACCCTTTGTACTAGGCACTCCCTGTTTGTCATTTATCATAGATGCTTTTTTTAGAGCGTGAGCAAAGGATTTGAACGCAGCTTCAGCTATGTGGTGGCGGTTTTTTCCTCTTTTTTGGTGTAGATGAGCTGTGATTTTGGCGTTTTGCACAAGAGCTCTAAAAAACTCCTCCACAAGCTCCGCTTCAAACTCCCCTATTTTACCATCAAGCTCAAGGTCATAGTATAGATAAGCTCTGTTTGATATATCCATATCACACTCTATAGCAGCCTCATCAAGCACTGCTGTAGTTGAAGCAAACCTCTCTATGTTTTGAACGGGAAAGAGCTCTTTGTGTAGAGCCTCACCCAAAGCAATTCCACAATCCTCTACACTGTGGTGCTGATCTATCTCAAGGTCACCTATGCAAGTTAGCTTCACATCCATCAAAGAGTGTTTTGTCAAAGCACTAAGCATATGGTCAAAAAACCCTATACCAGTTGAAATATCCGCCTTACCACTACCTCTTAACTCTAAGACTACCTCTATTTTTGTCTCTTTTGTCTCTCTTTTTAACTCTATCACCTATGAATCTCCTTTCCAACAAGTTGCAAAGGAGCTCTTCGGCAGAGTGCCCTCGCGACCTTGTCGCTCTAATGAAACGCTCAAGATTTTTATATTAATTTGTGTTTTTTGAAATGAGCGTTTCATCAGTGACCCCTTATAATAAATGAGCCTTCAAACTCCCTAGAGTCTATAAAGTCTCTAGCCTCTTGCTCACTCTCAAACCCACTTAACCACACTCTATATATTGGTGCTCCTTGGTGCTGACCCTCTTTGACTATGCTTTTATATCTGCCTTTGTAGTTCTCATGTGCCTTTGCGTATCTCTGCGCACCCTCTTGAAGTCTAAAAGCTCCTATTTGCACATCGAAGTCATCTAGCTCTATAGTACGATTAGGTGCACTTAGAGTCTCTATCTGCCCATCAAAGCCAAGTATAGTTAGATGAACTGGTGCTGTTCCTGCTCCAACCATGTCTATCTCTTTAGCTGAAGCATTAGAGAGATCAATAATACGGTCTCCTACAAAAGGACCTCTGTCATTTATTCTTACCACAGTTGATTTACCATTATTCTTATTTACTACCTTGACTATGGTATTCATTGGGAATGTTTTATGAGCTGCTGTTTTTTTGTGCATATCATATGTTTCACCATTTGAAGTAAGCTTTCCGTGAAACTTAGGTCCATACCAGCTAGCTATACCCTCATACTCCTCACCCACACTAACAGTTGTAGGCGTGTACCATTTACCAAAAACCTGATATGGTCTCATTGTTGGGTGAGAATACTTTTTTTTCATCACCTCTTGTGGTGGTGGGGTCGTGCTTCCTGTAGTGGTTGGAGCGTACTTATATCTAGACTTAGTAGAGCATCCAGTTAGAAAAAGTAGCATGGCTAGAGCTACCAAAATCAATGGTTTCATCTATGAATCTCCTTTCCAACAAGTTGCAAAGGAGCTCCTATGATTTTTGTTTGTGTTTTGAAAACATAATGGCTTCATTCTATCCCTCTGTGTTGGTTTTATCACCATCTAGCTTAGTGATGGGGTTTGGCAGTTGAGGGATGAGGAGTTTTTGTTTTAGTGATAGTCTAGTGCTACTTAGGCGGTTTATATCTTTTATCATCCTATAAGGGATGTCATATTTTCTACCTAGGTCATATAGTGTGTCACCTTTTTGTACTATGTGGATGATGTAGTTTTTTCTACTCTTCTCTTTAAAACTCTCTTTATCGAAGTTAGCCATAAATAGCGCCATTGAGTCATAAGGCATATAGATAGAGTAGCTATCTATGTGATGGGGAATGTAGTCAAACTTCAGATGAGAATTGTAGGCTTGAAGCTTTTGATATGGGATATCTGCACTATCTGCTATATCTTTTAGGTGCACTCCACCACTAACCTCTACTTCAACTATACTATCACTTGCACCTGCATTTAGTATGTAGCTAACATTATCTCGTTGAGTTTGGTTGATATTGTTAAAAAGCATAGATAAAGAAAGTATATATCTGATGTAGTTTCTAGTCTCTCTTGGTAGATACTTCTTATTAGGGTCTATAAGTGTGGCTAGGTCATCACTATTAGCTCTTTTTATAGCCCTTATTACTGCTCCCTCTCCGCAATTATACGCCATAGCAGTTAGATACCATTTGCCAAATATACTATTTAGGTTAGTTAGATACCTAATAGCAGCCCTTGTGGACTTAATCGGGTCTCTTCTCTCATCTATGTACTCATCTATTCTTAGTCCATAAATCCTAGCAGTTGCTGGCATAAACTGCCATATACCCGCAGCTCCCTTGTATGAGTGTGCTTTTAGTGAGAAGCCTGATTCCACCATTGCCATATACAAAAACTCAGGTGGAACACCTGCTTCATTTAGCATACTTTTAAGAGTTGGTATGAAGTCCACTCCACTAGCAAATCTTTCGTAGATGTACTTTTTTTTGTAATCATCTAAAAAGTAGCTCTTAGAGTCAATAAAAAAGCTATTTGTCAAAAAACTACTATCTATATCAAATTTGTTTAATATCTCTATGTTGTTTTTTGCCTCTACATTGGGAAAACTCAGCCCAAAAAGTGACACAAACCCTAAAAACGACGCAACTATAAATCTCATCAGCCAATATCCTTTAGTTCTACAAAAAGCTCTTTTGCATTTTTTGTTGTTTTTTCACATACACTCTCATACTCTTCATCCCAAAGCTCTGCTATTCTTTGAGCTATAAGCGTTGTGTAGCTTGGCTCATTTCTAGTTCCTCTATGAGGATGGGGAGTTAGATATGGTGAGTCTGTCTCTATCACTACTCTATCTTTTGGAATTTTTGGAAATACCTCTATAAGTTTTCTAGCGTTTTTAAAAGTCACTACACCACCTATTCCATAGTAGTAGCTATGCGCAAGCTCAAGTAGTTCATGAGCTGCATTATAGCAGTGAAGTACACCTTTGTGAGTTGGTGCATACTCTTTTATGAGTCCAAAACTATCATGAGTTGCATCTCTTATGTGTATAATAAGTGGCTTATCAAACTCAATTGCTAAACCTATCTGCTCTACAAAAACCTCTTTTTGCTTTGCTTTTATCTCTACATCACTAGCATGAATTCTATAGTAGTCTAGTCCACACTCTCCTACTGCTATGCACTTTGGATCTTTTAGATGCTCTCTTAGAGGGGCTATATCAAAGCTACTTGTAGCATCTGGATGAACTCCTGCTGTGTAGTAGCACTCTTTGTATTTTGAAGCTAGATTTGCTGAAGTCTCCAGATCCTCTAGCTCAGCCCCCGGTAGTACAAAAGCCCTAACTCCACTATCAAGCGCTCTTTTGATAACATCCTCTAGGTCATCTCTGTACTTAGAACTATCCAAATGACAATGCGTATCAATAATCATCAGACTATCTCTACCCCCTCTTTTGTAGTAATCTCACCCATCACAAATCCACCTTCTTGTACCAATCTATCAGCATCTTCTTTTGCACATACACACACAAGCCCAACACCCATATTAAAAGTCCTATACATCTCAGAGCTCTCCACATACTCACCCATGATTGAAAATATAGCCTGCTTAGGAATGGATGCAGCCTCAATCCTAGCTCCAAATCCATCTTCAAGAATACGAGGGAGGTTTTCTGGTAGTCCTCCACCTGTAATATGGGCTAGTGCTTTTATGGCGTTTTTATGTTTTTTGAACATCTTTACATATATATTCGTAGGCTCTAGAAGTATATCTACTAGCTGTTTTTTATCTTCTATAATGCTCTCAAGCTTCATTCCTAGCCTATCAAAGAGAAGCTTCCTAGCTAGTGAGTAGCCATTAGAGTGAAGTCCACTACTTGCAAACCCAACTAGAATATCTCCCTCTTTTACACTTGAGCCTTTTAGTAGCTCCTCTTTCTCAGCAATCCCCACTGCAAACCCAGCTAGATCAAAGTCACCCTCACTATAAATTCCTGGCATCTCAGCACTCTCACCACCTATGAGTGAGCACTCAGCCTCAATGCAACCATCGCTTATCCCAGCAATCACTCTTTTGGCTTCATCCACTACAAGCTTCCCAGTTGCATAGTAGTCTAGAAAATAGAGTGGCTCTGCGAAGTTGCATATTAGATCATTAACACACATAGCTACTAAGTCTATACCGATAGTATCTAATCTTTTCGCCTCAATAGCTACTTTTAGCTTAGTCCCAACTCCATCAGTAGCTGAAAGCAAAACAGGATTTCTGTATCCACTAGGCAGCTCATAAGCTCCTGCAAAAGAGCCAATACCACCTAGGACATTCTTAGAAAAAGTCTTCTTAACAAGTGGAGCTATATCCTTTACTAGAGCATTTCCAGCATCAATATCAACTCCACTATCTTTGTAGCTCAGCATCAAACCTACCTATCATAACATGAAGGCAAAAACTTCTTCAAAATCCAAATACTAGGACAAAAATCAGTAAACGCCCAAATAAGCATCATAACCACTACAAACCCTATAATAACAAGTCCCCAAATACTAGTAAGCGTCACAAAATAGGTACCCAACACAACCACTAATGCCATCAACACTCTTTGAACTCTCTCTGCACACATATTAAACCTCCTTCATTTAAGATTAATCAAGCGTTACCTATTTCTTGACTAATATAGTATATAGTATATAAAAAAGCTACTGCCAAACCGCCAAATATGATAATTTCAAACATATTCACTCCTTCTCAAGGTCTTTAATCTTTGAAGTTATAATCTTTGTAACTTTTATAGATACAATTAAAATCATAGGCTCCAAAACAACACCTATCCAGAAAATAAAATCGACTCGACCACTATCATATCTAGAAATCAAACCAACAACAATAGATACAAAAACAGCTAGTAGCAAAAATAAAAAAGAACGAAGTAAATCGATTTCTTTGTTTATCTTATCTAGCTTTGCCAAGGTTTATCTACCTCTCTTCCTTCCACCTATAACAAGCCTCAAGCCATTTAGCTTGATAAAGCCTTCCGCATCTTTTTGATTATACACACTATCCTCTTCAAAAGTACAGTACTCTGCATCAAAAAGAGAGTTTGGTGAGCTTCTACCTATAACTATAACATTTCCTTTATATAGCTTTAGCCTCACCATACCATTAACACTTGCTTGTGACTTATCAATCGCTGCTTGAAGCATCTCTCGCTCAGGTGCAAACCAGTAGCCATTATATACTAGTTCTGCATATTTTGGCATTAGCTCGTCTTTCAAGTGAGCCTCCTCTCTATCAAGAGTGATAGACTCTATAGCTCTATGGGCTTTGAGCATGATAGTCCCACCCGGAGTCTCATAGCATCCGCGACTCTTCATCCCTACATATCGGTTCTCTACTATATCAACTCTTCCAATACCATGCTTCCCACCTAAGCGGTTTAGCTCTTCAAGCATAGAGGCTGGGCTTAGAGGCTTACCATTTAGTGCTACTGGATCACCACTCCTATACTCTAGCTCTATAGTCTCTGGCTCCTCTGGTGCATCCATTGGAGAAACACTCCATCTCCACATATCTTCTTCTGGCTCACTTGCTGGGTCTTCTAGTATACCTCCTTCATAGGATATGTGAAGTAGGTTTGCATCCATTGAGTATGGGGATTTATTCCCTTGCTTCTCTATAGGTATACCAGCTTGTTCTGCATAGGCTAGAAGCTTCTCACGAGAATTCAAATCCCACTCTCTCCATGGAGCTATAATCTTAACCTCTGGCATAAGCCCCAAGTATCCCAGCTCAAAGCGAACTTGATCATTTCCTTTCCCAGTTGCACCATGAGCTACTGCATCTGCCCCTACTTTTCTTGCTATCTCTATTTGCTTCTTAGCAATTAGTGGTCTAGCTATACTAGTTCCTAGTAGATACTCACCCTCATAGATAGTATTTGCCCTAAACATAGGAAATACATAATCCCTAACAAACTCCTCTCTTAAATCCTCTATAAAAATATGCTCATCTTTTATACCAAGTGCCTTTGCTTTAGCCCTAGCTGGCTCTATCTCTTCACCCTGACCAATATCAGCTGTAAAAGTCACCACCTCACAACCATAAGTATCCTGAAGCCACTTAAGTATCACACTAGTATCAAGTCCGCCTGAGTAGGCAAGGACTACTTTATCTATCTTTTTCATCAACATCCTCTTTTACCCACATTGTTTGAATAATACTAGCAGATTTCGCATCAAAAGAGACTTTAATTGATATCAATCAACTCTAAAATTTTATCCAGCTTATCTATTGTTGATAATTAGTTCTATAAATTAATAATAAATTCATACAACAAGTAATATGATTAAAGCGTATATTAAACTCTAAAAAGGAACAACATGAAGTTAACTTCAAAACTCATGCTTACTCTATCCATAGGAGTAGTGCTGGCGTTGGTGAGCGGATGCGGTAGTTCTAGTAGCTCTAGCTCTAGTGCTAACATAGATGGTTTTGTATCAAACGGATACTGGAAGGGTGCTAAAGTATGTGTAGATAGAGATGACAATCAACAATGTGATAGTGGTGAGCCAACAGCTACTACTGGGGATAAGGGTGTATTTTCTATCTCCGCTACAACAGGAGATGTAGGAGAATATGCAATCATAGCAGAAGTGGTAAGTGGCGAGACAGTAGAGGTGGATGAAAACGGAAATGCAACAGGAAATCCTATCATACTTGATAAAATGATATCTCCAAAAGAGCTTCAAGGT
>CAZAFM010000045.1:0-6618 GCA_964484395.1 uncultured Campylobacterales bacterium
CACCTTCAGTATTGCCAATGTTAGACAAACCTCTAATGCTGGTTTTATTATATTAGGCAACATTCCACTAGATGAGGATAGTCAGCCTCTTACAAATAGTTACTTTGATCCCCTTCCAGAAGTTTTTAGGGAATCTGCATTTTTAGATAGATTTCACGGTTTTATAAGGGGTTGGGAAATGCCAAGAATAAAGCAAAATATGATTATGCAAGGCAATACTTTAAATGTGGAGTATTTTAGTGAAATTTTGCATCTCCTCAGGGATGATACAGTATTCTCTACCATTGTTGATGAATTGTTAGATGTTCCTTCAAATTCAGATACAAGGGATGTGAAAGCAGTTAAGAGAATAACTACTGGATACTTAAAATTGCTATTTCCGCATGCTGAAAATATTAGTGATATTGATGTGAATGAATTTAAAACATTTTGCTTTGATGAAGCATGCAGAAAACGTGGAGAGATAAGGAAGCAAATTAATATGCTAGATCGAGAGTTTAAAGAATTTTTGCCAAGAATTACAATAAGAGTTTGATATTTTGTATAGTTTTTTATTGACTATTTATGTTTTATTGGTGCAGTGCATCATCAAAAACTCACTACAGATATGCTATAGTTGCAAAAGTTGTGAATCTAAGGAGTTTTTTATGTGTCTAGCCATTCCTTCAAAAGTCGTAGAAATAGATGAGGAAAAAAACAGCGCCAAAGTTGACACTATGGGTGTGATACGCCAAGCTAGTCTAGATATCTGCCCTGATGAGGTAAAGATAGGTGATTTTGTACTACTTCACATAGGTTATGTGATGAATGTCATAGATGAAAAAGACGCCCTTGAGAGTCTAAAAATCTATGAAGAGATACTCGCCCAGATGGACAAAGAGGAGGCAGAGGCTGCCAAAAGGTGCGCTAGTTAATGGAGCTAAAAGAGCTAAATGAAGGCTTTAGAGACCCAAAAGTAATCATTAGCTTCAAAAAAAAGATAGATAAAGCCACAAAAGAGCTAGGTCTTAAGCCTAGCATTATGGAAGTCTGCGGGGGTCACACCCATGTGATAGCCAAATATCAGCTAAGCACCCTACTAAAAGACTCTATAGACTTTATCCACGGACCCGGATGCCCAGTATGTGTGATGCCAAAAGAGAGGATAGACCACGCCTATACACTAGCTATGCAAAAAGATGTGATACTAGTAACTCTAGGTGATATGATAAAAGTTCCGGGCTCACAAGGAACTCTAGCTGATGCGAGGGCAAAAGGCGCTGATGTTAGGTTTGCATACTCACCACTTGAGTGTCTAAATATAGCAAACAAAAATCAAGATAAGAGGGTTGTTTTTTTTGCCATAGGGTTTGAGACTACAACTCCTATGACTGCTAGCTTGCTAGAGTCTCTTAAAAAAAGTGAAGTGAATAATCTACTTTTTCATATAAATCATGTAAGGGTACCTGAGGCGATAGAAGCTATTATCTCTACAGATAGTAAAATAGATGGCTTTATAGGTCCTAGTCATGTGAGCGTTATTACTGGCTCTAAGATATATGATTTTCTTCCCAAAAAGTATAAAAAACCTGTAGCTGTTAGTGGCTTTGAGCCTGTAGATGTGCTTGAAGGGCTTTTGATGATTGTAGAGCAGCTAAAAGCAGATAAGCCAAAGGTAGAGATACAGTATAGTAGAAGCGTAAATGAGCACGGAAATTCAAAAGCATTAGAACTTATGGACAAATACTTTGAACAAAGAGACTTCAAATGGAGAGGTATCGGAGTAATACCAAAAAGTGCTTTGAAGCTAAAGTCTGAGTTTGCTCATCTTGATGCTGAGGTCATATATGATGATATATTGCCAAAAAAAGAGATAGATGACTTCAAAGATTGTATCTGCGGAGAGATACTAAAAGGGCTTAAAAAGCCAAATGATTGTAAACTTTTTGCAAAAGCCTGCACTCCCAAAAATCCACTAGGCAGCTGTATGGTCAGCAGTGAGGGAGCTTGTGCTGCGTATTATAAATATCTACGATAAGGACAACTTATGCAAAATATAGTTGCAAAACTGATTTTAGCTATTGGTATAGTGGCTGGGGCTTGGATACTAGGTGACTTCTACTACAAATCAAAAGAGATAAAAAACCCAACTGTAAAAGCTACAGGTGTTGCAAAAAAAGACTTTGAAAGTGATATAGTAAAGTGGAAAGTGAGTTTTGGTGAGCAAGTTCCTTTAAATGAGCTTGAGAGAGGGCTAAAAAGTGTTCAGCAACAAATTGAGAGATTTAGTGATTTTTTGGTAAAAAATGGGATTAAGAGTGAGGATATTACGATTATTCCCCCAACAAACTATAAAAACTACAATAGAGATGGACAACCAAGCTCTTATAATGTCTCTCAAGAGATGTTTGTAATTTCAAAAAACATAAAAATGATAGAGGAGTTAGCACTTAAGCCTTCAAAACTAGAGAGCTTGAATCTCAATATGAACCTTAATAATCTTGAGTTTTTCTACTCAAAACTAGATGATTTGAAGCTTGAGCTTCTCTCACTAGCTGCTGAAAATGCGAAAAAAAGAGCAGTAGAGATTACAAAAGGAAATAGCTACAAAGTAGGAGATATGATAAATGCTAGAAGTGGGATTTTTCAAATCACAGAGCCATATAGTACGGATGTAAGTCAGTATGGTGTCTATAACACTCAGAGTAGTAAAAAAGAGATAAGAGTCACGGTCCATGCAACCTTTGAGCTGAAAAAATGAAACGCTCAGTTCAGAAAACACAAACAAATATAAAAATCTTGAGAGTTT
The DNA here is from genome assembly GCA_964484395.1 of uncultured Campylobacterales bacterium. Lineage (GTDB taxonomy): Bacteria > Campylobacterota > Campylobacteria > Campylobacterales > CAZAFM01 > CAZAFM01. The sequence continues at coordinate 2,789 of CAZAFM010000045.1, forward strand.
CATTAGAGCGACAAGGTCGCGAGGGCACTCTGCCGAAGAGCTCCTTTACAACTTGTTGGAAAGGAGATTTATAGGTGAACGAATTTTTAACACTTAGTCACGGAAGTGGAGGGGAGGAGAGTAGTGAGCTTATAAGTGGGCTGATTTATAGCTATTTTAAAAATGATATTTTGCTAAAAAGCGAAGATGCTGCTGTTTTTGATAGTCGTGGCAAGCTAGCTTTTACTACTGATTCATATACTGTTTCACCTCTTTTTTTTAGTGGTGGGGATATTGGGAAGCTTGCTATTTGTGGAACCTGCAATGACTTAGCTATGATGGGTGCTAGACCTATGTATCTTAGTTGCTCTTTTTTGATAGAGGAGGGGTTTAGTATAGATGAGTTCAAAAAAATCCTACAATCAATGAAGAGTGAACTAGAGATAAACGGTGCTAAAATAGTATGCGGTGATACAAAAATAGTCCCTAAAGGCTCACTAGATAAAATATATATAAATACTACAGGAGTGGGTGAAGTACTATATGATGGTATATCACAGTCATCTTTAGCTCTAGGGGATGTGATTATAGCAAGTGGATATATTGGTGATCATGGGGCAACTATATTCGCTTCTCGCGAAGGTATAGGTATAAGTGGTGAGCTTAAGAGTGACTGTGCATCCCTCTATCCAAGTATAAAAAAGCTAATAGATGCAGGAGTTAAAATAAAAGCCCTAAGAGATGCAACAAGAGGAGGGGTCGCTGCAGTACTAAATGAGTGGGCAAAAGCCTCTAGTGCTTGTATAGAAGTAGATGAAGCAAGCTTGATGATAAAAGACAGCACAAAAGGTCTATGTGAGATACTGGGCTTTGAAGCTTATAATCTAGCTAATGAAGGTATGTTTTTACTCTGTGTAGATCATGAAGAGGGTAGTAGAGCATTAGAGGTTCTAAAAAAAGATGAACTCTGCAAAAATGCCTCTCTTATTGGTGAAGTCATAGAGAGTGACAAAGTAAGAGTAGAACTAAAGAGTAGCTATGGAACAAAAAGACTACTTGACTACCCAAGTGGTGAGCTTCTGCCTAGGATTTGCTAATGCATGAGTACTCTATTGTAAACGCATTAATAGACCTATGTGAAGAGCATGTTGAGAAAAACAAGGCTTCAAAGGTTATCTCCTTAAAAGTTGCCATTGGATCACTAAGTGGTGTTGAAGCGGATTTGCTTCTCTCTTCGTATGATACTTTTAAGGAAGGAACGGTGTGTGAAGATGCTATTATGGATGTGCAGAGGATAGAGCCAGAAGCTATCTGTCTTACTTGTGAAGAGGAGTTTGGGGTAGATGAGTATAACTTTTTGTGTCCAAAGTGTGGAAGTGGGCAGACAAAGCTAACAAAAGGCAAAGAGATGCATCTTATGAGTTTGGAGCTTGAGTAGATGAAGAAGGTTTTAGTTTCATCTCTTGAGTATTCATCTAATAGCTACCTTGATGAGCTTTTTTTGGGTATGAATGATATGGAGCTTTTTGGGATATTTGACTTTGGTGGGAGAAGGGGTGAGTACTCTTTGAAGGATTTTTCTATTATGGGGTTTGCTGATGTTTTTAGAAAGCTACCACTTATAAAAAAAGCGCAAAACTATATGCTTGATATAGCTAGTGAGTGCGATGTAGTCCTTCTTAGTGACTCATCATCTTTTAACCTCCCACTAGCCAAAAAGCTAAAAAAACACTATCCAAATAAGCCCATCTACTACTTCATACTTCCTCAAGTGTGGGCGTGGAAGAGCTGGAGGGCAAAGCAGCTTGAAAAATACTGCGATAAGCTACTTGGTATTATACCATTTGAGCAGAAGATGTATGCCACAAAGTATGAGTTCGTAGGTCATCCTCTGCTAGATAGAATAGAGAGACCGAATCAAAAAGCAAATGGAGATAAAATAGCCTTTATGCCCGGAAGTAGGGTCAGTGAGATAAGATCACTTATGCCACTTTTTAAAGAAGTAAGCCAAAAGCTTGGCAAAACATCCACCCTTATAATCCCTCCTTTTTTAAAAGATAGAGTAGATGAGATATATGGTGATGTGAGTGGCTTTGAGCTATACACAGATGTAAATGAAGGACTAGTAGGGTGTGAGTTTGCCTATGTGTGTAGCGGGACTGCTACACTTGAGGTTAGCCTAAAGGGTATTCCGCTTGTGCTTGCCTACAAAGCAAAGATGCTTGATTATCTGATAGTGAAGTCACTTGTAAATGTGGATTTTGCTGGACTTGCAAATATATTTGGTCAAAATGGTGGTTTTGGGCAGGTGCATGAAGAGCTACTTCAAGGTGATGTGAGAGTTGATAAGCTTCTTAGTGCATATAAGAAGTGTGATAGAGATGAGTTTTATAAAAAAAGCTCTGAGCTTTGGAGCTATCTAGGACATGGAAGTCAAAAAAGAGTAAAAGAGATACTAAGGTCATGAATATAGAGATAGATAACCAAACCTCACTAGATATAGATGTAGCTAGAATAGAGGAGTTTATGGAGAGTCTTGAGGTTAGTGGGGTGGAGGTTGTTTTTGTAGATGATGAAGAGATACAAGCACTAAATGCAACTCACAGAGGCAAAGATAAGCCTACGGATGTGCTAAGCTTCCCACTTCAAGGAGTAGGTGGATTTGATATACTAGGCTCAGTTGTTATAAACATAGATGAGGTTATAAGAGTTAGTAAGCATCTAGGTCATAGTGAGCTTGAAGAGATAAAGATACTTCTTATTCATGGCGTGCTTCATCTGCAAGGATATAATCATGAGTGTGATGATGGAGAGATGAGAGAAAAAGAGATAGAGCTAGCAAAGAGGTTTTTGCTTCCTTTGCCACTTTCAGATAGGGGTTAGTTATGAGTGTTGAGATTATTGCGATTTTTTATCTTTGTACAGAGCTTTTTGAAGCGTACAATCAAAAAGGAAACTCACTAAAAGAGATATTAATATACAACTCCTATGTGTTTAATAATGCTCCTTTAATGTATGTTGTTTTTCACACATCCTACTTTTTTCTACTAGTACTATATCTGAAGTATCAATCTCCTATGCTTTTTATCGCTCTGCTCTTAAAGAGTATTGACCTTGGGTATAAGCTTTTTTTGGTTACAAAAATACAAAATGAGGGTGAAGACTATCTTGAGAGTAGGCTAAAAGGAAGTGATATAAGAATTAATCCATTTTTCAAGTACATCTCTCCGGTTATGTATTTTATGCTTGTTTTTATAGCTCTTTGGTGAATTGATGAGATTTATCTTGACAATGGGGGCTGTTTTTATTACAATTACGCTACTTAAATCAAACCTCCAAACTCAAATGGAACCTTTCGTAAATAAGTGCTTCGTATAATGATAAAAGCTAGCCTACTTATGTAGTTTTTATCTGCACAAATAATAGTTAAGAGAAGGAATAATGACAGAGAACCACAGAAACGGACACAATAAATCAAGAACTCACATCCCTGTAGAAGGGTACAAGGTAGAGGAGTTAAGAAGAAAGCCAACTGAGGAGTTGGTAAGTATAGCAAATCAGCTCTCAGTAGAAAACCCATCTGATTATAAAAGACAAGACCTAATATTTGAAATTCTAAAGTCTCAAGTTAGCAAGGGTGGTTTTATCCTCTTTAGCGGAACTTTAGAGATTATGCATGATGGGTATGGGTTTTTAAGAGCTATTGATGCGAACTTTAGTGATTCTCAAAATGACGCTTATGTTTCAAACACGCAGATAAGAAAGTTTGGACTTAGAACTGGTGACCTTGTAACTGGACAGGTAAGACCTCCAACAGACCAAGAGCGATACTACGCTCGGCTAAAAATAGA
>CAZAFM010000045.1:6628-18624 GCA_964484395.1 uncultured Campylobacterales bacterium
TTTTGATAACCTAACCACATTAGATACTACTGAGCAGCTAAAGCTAGAGTATAAAAGTGATAGGCTTACTGGAAGGATGCTTGATTTTTTTACTCCAGTGGGTAAAGGTCAAAGAGCGCTAATAGTCGCACCTCCTAGAACTGGTAAAACAGAGCTTCTAAAAGAGATAGCTCATGGTATAACTGCTAACCACTCTGAGGTTGAACTCATCGTTCTACTAGTAGATGAGCGACCTGAAGAGGTTACTGATATGGAAAGAAGTGTAAAAGGTGAGGTTTATAGCTCTACTTTTGACCTTCCAGCACACAACCATATAAGAGTCGCGGAGTTAGCAATAGAAAAAGCAAAAAGACGCGTAGAGATGGGAAAAGATGTAGTGATACTACTTGACTCTATTACAAGGCTTGCTAGGGCTTATAATACAGCTACCCCTTCAAGTGGAAAGGTCCTAAGTGGTGGTGTAGATGCAAATGCACTTCATAAGCCAAAAAGGTTTTTTGGAGCAGCTAGAAACATAGAACAAGGCGGAAGTCTGACCATTATAGCCACAGCACTTATTGAGACTGGAAGTCGTATGGATGAGGTGATATTTGAGGAGTTCAAAGGAACTGGAAACTCTGAGATAGTCCTAAGCCGATATATGGCTGATAGAAGAGTATTCCCAGCTATAGATATACTCAAGTCAGGAACGAGAAAAGAGGAGCTTCTAGTAGGTGAAAATGTACTTCCAAGAATATGGGCATTGCGTTCAGTCATGGCAGAAATGGATGAGATGGAAGCACTGACATTTCTATATGGAAAGCTAAAAAAGACAAATGATAATGAAGAGTTCTTAAAAAGTATGAGCGAGCAGTAGGTGTGAGGGCAGGGGTTTTTGATAGTGGTGTAGGTGGCATCACTGTTTTAAAATCAATCCTTGAAGCTGGCTTTTTTGATGAGATTATCTACTATGGAGATACTGCTAGAGTTCCTTATGGTGTAAAAGACAAAAACACTATCATTCGCTACTCCCTTGAAACCCTAGAGTTTTTCAAAAACTTTGATGTTGACATCATAATAGCCGCTTGTAATACTGTAAGTGCTTATGCTATAAATGAGCTAAGAGAGAGTGCATGGTGTGATGTAGTAGGTGTTATAGACCCGGGTGTAGCAAGTGTTATAAACAAACTAGAAAGCAGAGATGCAAACATACTAGTCCTAGGCACAAAAGCCACAGTGAATAGTAAGCGATACAAGCTTGGCTTAGAGCAAGCAGGGTATAGAAACATCACTCAAATCGCAACATCACTTTTTATCCCAATAGTAGAAGAGGGTATATTTCAAGGAGAGGTGCTTGATAGTGCCTTGAAGTTCTACCTAGAGGGTATCCAACCACCAGAGGCTATCATTTTGGGTTGTACTCACTTTCCACTTATTAGTGAGGAGGTAGCGGGGTTTTTTTCCAATCAACCTCTTGTTATTCACTCAGGTGAGGCTATAGCTGAGTATTTAGAACAAAAAGGACTACAAAGAGGTAGTGCAAAAAACTCAAAAGTCAAATACTTCGCCTCAGAAAACCCAGAAGGACTTAAGGAAGTCGCTAGAAAGTGGCTTAGAAAATAGCTCACAATATGCTAAAATAGAAGAAAATCTTTAGGTTGAAATATGAGCAGAGCACTCCAAGATATGCAAAAGAGAGAAATAGTAGAGACACTAAAGATCTTTGATCCTCAGCTTATAATCCTTTTTGGTAGTTATGTAAGCCAAAATGCAATAGGTCAGAGTGATGTTGATATAGGATTTTTTACACAAAAAAAGGTTGACAATCTACAAAGATGGGAGATTCAAGAGAGGATTGCATCTAGGCTTTTAGTAGATGTTGATTTGGTTGATATGAGTAGTGCAAATGATGTACTAAACTTTCAGATAGTCTCAACTGGTGAAGTTTTGTATAAAAAAGATGATATGTATGCAGAAAGCTTCATGGATAGAGTCTATACAAAATACATACAGCTAAATGAAGATAGAAAAGAGATATTAGAGTGCTACTAGATGATGTTATCATAAACAAAATCGAGTCTATGCATAGATGTATAGTCAGGATAAAAGAGGAGTATGAAGGCTTTGAAGATGAGTTTGAGCTAAACTATACAAAGCAGGACTCTGTGGTACTAAACCTAGAGAGAGCCTCTCAAGCATGTATAGATATAGCTTCTCATATCACAAGAGTTTATAAACTTGGAGTGCCAAAAAGTACTAGAGAACTCTTTGTCTTACTAGAAGAGAATAAGTTTATAAGTAAGAAAAGTAGTGAAAATATGCAAAAAATGGTTGGGTTTAGAAACATAGCAGTTCATGACTATCAAAATCTAAACCTAGATATTTTGGTCAATATTATTACAAAAAATCTAGGTGATTTTGAGAGTTTTATAGAAGACATAAAGGGCAGTTAAGTCTGCTAAAAATAGCTACATAGATAAAGCCTCAAGAGTTAAAACTTTTTTTATAAAAAATCTTAGGCAATGCATTGATAAAAATAGCCATAAGCACTAATGAGCCACCAATAAGTGTCATCTTTGGTGGTACTTCATATAGGAAAATCCATAACCACAGAGGTGCTAGGGTTGTTTCTATGGTGGTAAATAGACTAACTTCTGTTGAGGTAATGTACTTGGTTGATATGAAGATAAGATACATAGCCAAAGGCATCTGAACAAGCCCCATAAGCATAAGCCAAAAAAGAGTTTCTAGAGAGACCTCAAAAGACACACTACTTAAAAAAAAGATAACAAATCCTACCAAAAACCCACCTAGTGAGATGATAAGTATGTGAGGAAAGTGGTGATACTTTCTAAGAAGAGTTAGCTCTAGTCCCATAGTTATTGCCATGATTAATCCCAAAACATCACCTTTTAGGTTCCCACTTAGTGAGAGTGAGTTGCCAAATATAATAAGAACACCTATAAATGATATGATTATGGCAATTGCTGTGCTTTTTTGTATCCGCTCTTTTGTGATTAAGTATGTAAATATAGCTGCAAAAAAAGATGAGGTTGCAAGTAGGACGACTGTGTTTGCAGCAGTCGTATGGCTTACAGAGAAGACAAATAGAGTGCTACTAAGTCCAGTTAGTGATATGATTATGATAAACATCATAAGCTCTTTTGTGCTTTTAGGTCTCCATGTTTTAGTAGAGCTTACTCTCCACACCAAAAGCATACTAATTCCCATAAAAAGCCCTCTATAAAAAGAGATAACCATAGGGTCAATATCTGCAAGTCTAACAAGAAGCGCATCAAAGCTTACAACAAAAACTCCAATAGCAGCTAAAGTCATACCATGAATTTTGCTACTGTTTATATTCATATTAAATCAGTATGTATATTAAGAAAGGATTGTTTGTGTTGTGTATAAGCAGGGGGAGGGGAGAGCTTACTTTTTAAGCTCTTTTATCTTAGCGGCTTTACCACTTCTACCTCTTAGGTAGAATAGCTTAGCTCTTCTAACTCTACCTTTTCTAGTAACTGTGATACTCTCAACACTATCACTATAAACTGGGAATATTCTCTCAACTCCTACACCATTTGCACCTATTTTTCTAACAGTAAACATTCTGCCAGTACCTTCACCTCTTAGGGCTATACAAGTCCCTTCAAAGTTCTGAACTCTGGTTTTTTCACCCTCTTTAATCCTAACACCAACTCTTAGTGTATCACCAGCTCTAAACTGTGGTATCTCTTTGGTTTCAATCTGCGCTTTTTCAAAAGCCTCTATATATCTGTTTCTCATTTTTTATCCTTAAAATTGATATTTTTATATAAATCAGGTCTATAAAATCTACTCTTAGCTTCCGCCATTTTGAATTTTAAAGACGAAATGCTACCATGATTTCCTTTATAAAACGCTGAATTTATGCCCAATCCTTCAAAAACATCGGGCTTTGTAAATGATGGTGCTTCAAGCAGGGAGTTTTCGAAACTCTCCTCTACCAAACTCTCCACATTTCCAAGCACACTAGGGATAAAGCGCATTGTAGCATCAAAAAACGCTAAAGATGCAATCTCCCCACCACTAAGTATAAAATCACCTAGTGAAAAAACCTCATTTGCATATCTCTCTACAACCCTCTCATCAATTCCCTCATAGCGACTATTGACAAAAACTATATGCTCTTTTTTGGCTAATCGTTTAGCATCACTACTCTTAAAAGGCTTTGCCACTGGAGTTGGTATAACTATGTAGGGTTCGCTTTTGGAGTGCTTGATGACATACTCAAGTGCGTTTTTTATAGGAGGTGCTTCAAAAACCATCCCAGCCCCTCCACCTATTTTGGCTCTATCTATTCTATTATAGCGGTTTGTTGAGAAGTTTTTAAGATCAAGTAGCTCTATCTCTATTATGCCCTTATCTATCGCTTTTTTGATGATAGACTCTTTGAAATAGGACTCAATAAGTTCTGGAAATACCCCAACAAAGCTAAACTTCATTAGCTCTCTTCCATTATCCCAAAGCAGTCTTTAGTGATTATCTCTTTTTTTTCTTTGTCTATTTTGATAACATATCTGTCTATATAAGGAATCATAAACTCTTTAGTAAAGCCCTCAACCTCTGGGGTTACTATAAAGTAGTCGATATTGCCAATGCGCTCTATATCTTTTATGGTAGCTATGGTTTTTCCCTCATCTACTATTACAAACCCATCTATTTGATGATAAAAAAGCTCATCTTCACCTAGTGGAACTATCTCTTCAGTCTTCTCTTTACTCATATATAGTTGTCTGTTTGTTAGATATGAGGCATCTTCTTTGGTGTTTATACCCAAGAACTTCACTTTTCCATCATGGTAGTGCTCTATCTCAAGAGGAGGGTGATTTTCACACTCAAAAATAGCTCCTTTTACAAAAAGCTCTGGGAAGTCACTAAGGAGGTGGAGGCGTAGTTCACCAAAAAGTCCAAAACTCTTACCTATCTTGGCAACTACAAGAGCATCACTACTCATCTACCTTCACAACAACCTTATATGAGGTTCCATCTTTTGCTTTACACCCTGAGATTAGTGTTTTTATAGAGCTTATCATCTTTCCATCTTTACCTATTAGCTTTCCTGCGTCTGCTTTTGAGGCAAAGATGGTAATCTCACTAAAGTTCTCGCCTTTTTGGCTCTTATCCACCCTTATTTTGGAGGGCTCATTAGCTATGAGAGTGGCGTACTCTTTTATAAAATCTTCTACCATTTTATGACTTAGGCGTTATTTTTAGCTAGCTTTTCAACTCTCTCGCTCATTTTGGCTCCTACGCCCTTCCAATAATCCAGTCTCTCTTTGTCTATTTTGACTGTTGCAGGCTCTGTTAGAGGGTTGTAGTACCCTATAGTCTCTATAGAACCACCATCTCTTTTTTTTCTGCTATCTGTCACAACTATTCTATAAAAAGGTTGTTTTTTTCTACCTAGTCTTGTTAGTCTTATAACTGTTGCCATATTTTATTCTCCTTAAATTATTTTAATGTCAACGAGAGTAGCTATATACTTATAGATACTATCTTTGACACTATCTTGGAACTTTTTGCTGACCCATCATACTCATAAGGTCTTGCATCCCCTTTTTTCCTGAGAACTTCTTAGCCATTTTTGAGGCACCATTAAACTGCTTGATGATTTTGTTTATCTCCATAACATCTAGTCCAGCACCCTTTGCTATTCGTCTTTTTCTGCTTGCATTTAGTAGAGCAGGGTTCTCTTTTTCTTTTTTGGTCATAGAGCTAACCATCGCTTTTATCTTTTTTATCTCTCCGGAGTTTTCTAAATCAACATCTTTAAGAGCCCCAGCCATATTTTGCATACCCGGAATCATACCCATAAGAGACTGTAAATTTCCTAGTTTTTTGATGTTTTCTAGCTGATTTAGAAAATCAACAAAGTTAAACTCACCTTTTCTTATCTTTTTGTTGACCTTTTTAGCCTCTTTTTCATCCATAACTGCTGAAGTTCGCTCAGCTAGAGTTGCAATATCCCCAGAGCCCATTATCCTGCCAACAATCCGTTCAGGCAAAAAGGCTTCAAAATCAGGCATCTTCTCACCAATACCTATAAACCTAAGAGGTGTTTGAGTTTGATTAGCAACTGAGATTGCTATACCACCTTTTGAATCACTATCAAACTTACTTAGTATAATACCAGTTGTATCTATCTGCTCTTTAAAGCTATTGGCACTGTTAAGCCCATCTTGACCACTTAATGCATCTACAACATAGAATACATCATCTGGATTTATACTATTTTTTATCTCTTTTAGCTCTTGCATTAGCTCTTCATCTATAGCTAGTCGCCCAGCTGTATCTACTATGAGCACATCATAGTAGCCCTCTTTAGCTCTCTCTTTTGCAAGCTTGGCGATTTTGACTGGGTTTTTTTCATCATCTATACTAAAAAAGTCAACCTCAATCTGCTCTGCTATCTGGCGTAGTTGCTCAACTGCTGCTAGTCTTTGAAGGTCACAAGCTGCAACTAGGACTTTCTTTTTTCTCTGTTTGAGATATGTGGCTAGTTTACCTGTTGTGGTTGTTTTACCACTACCTTGAAGTCCACACATAAGCACAATAGTAGGAGGTGTATCTGAGTACACAAAACCCTTTTTTCCACCCACATCTAGAAGCTCTTCAAGCCTCTGTTCTAGTGATTTTAAAAAAGTATCTCTCCCAATACCATTTAGTTTTGTATCAATTTCTACATTTTTTACTAGCTCTTTTACGACTTTATAGTGAACATCAGATTTTAATAGAGACTTTCTAAGCTCCGCAATAGCCTTTTTGAGGGCTTTTTCATCATCTTTAAATCTTAGTTTCTTTATCGAAGATCTGAACGAATCAGTGAGGGTTTCAAACAAACCGTAACTCCCTATCTTAATTAAAATGAAAGCGGATTCTATCTAAAAAGAGCTTTTATTTAGATAAAACATACTACTTGATAAGAATTAGATGATATTAAGAGCGATAAGCTCGTATGCTCACTCTATCTAAGAGCTCTTTAGAACTAGTTGGAAAGGAGATTTATAGGTGAATATTGATAAATTAGCACTATAAAACTAATTTTTGTGTAAAATGAGTCAAAAGACTTCAAAGAGGATAGTATGGACTATAAAAAAAGTATAGAAACACTAAAAGAGGAACTCGGAGCAACTATCGTTGCTCACTACTATCAGTGCGATGATGTATTTGAGTGTGCTGATATTACTGGAGATAGTTTGGAGCTTGCTAAGAGAGCTAGGGATGTTGATGGAGATTTTATTATATTTTGTGGTGTTAGCTTTATGGGGGAGAGTGTGAAGATACTTGATCCTACTAAGAGAGTATTTATGCCCTCTCTTGCTAGTTGCTCTATGGCTGAGATGATAGATGATGATGCATTTGATAGGGCTATTGAGATGATGGTTAGTAGTGGCATAGATAAAGAAAATATCCTTCCTATAACATACATAAACTCAAGTGCAATTATAAAAGCAAAAGTTGGTGAGATGGGTGGACTAACCTGCACTAGCTCAAATGCAAAAAAGATAATGGAAGATGCAAAAAAAAGTGGAAAAAAGATATTTTTTATGCCAGATCAGTGCCTTGGGGCAAATATGGCAGGCTCTGTGGGGCTAAGCTCTACGCTTTTGGAGGAGGGCAAAAATCTACAAGAGTATGATGTTATCTGCTATGATGGGTTTTGTTCAATCCATCAATACTTTGAGCTAAAAGATATTGAGTTTTTTAGAGCAAAATATGATGGAATCAAAATAGCAGTCCATCCAGAGTGCAAGCCTGAGGTATGTGATGGGGCTGATTTTGTAGGCTCTACTTCGCAGATTATCAAGTTTGTTCAAGACCTACCTTTGGAGCAAAAAGTAGCTATAGGCACAGAGGCAAATCTAGTAAACCGCCTAAGAGAGAAAAACACCTACATCCTCTCTTCAACCCTCCCTATGTGTCCATCTATGAGTGAGACAACCATAGAAGGACTACACTCACTTATGATAGATATGCTTGATGGTTACTATAGAAATGAAGTTGAGGTAAATGAAGTGATAGCCAAAAACGCCAAACTAGCACTTGATGCTATGATGGAGCTTAGTTGATAAAGTTTCTCTTCTCTCCTAGTGAGTCTAAAGTAGAAGGAGGTGAAGGGGTGTTTGATGCTTCAAGACTTCTTTTTGGGGAGCATCCTACTAGAAGGAGGATTATTACAACCTATGAGAATTTTGTACATACAGCTTCAAAAGATGAGATTTCAAAACTCTTTGGACTAAAAGAGGTAGGTAGTTTTGACCTCAGTAAAAGTATTTATGATAAAGAGGTGCTAAAAGCAGTAGAGAGATATAGTGGAGTAGCTTATAAGCACCTAAACTACCCCGGGCTAAACAAGAATGAACAACACTACATAGATAGTTCAGTTATTATCTTCTCAAACCTCTTTGGAGCTATTAGAGCAAGTGATAGGATACCTTTTTATCGTCTAAAGCAGGGTGAGAAGGTAGATGGTGTAGCATTTGAGAAGATTTACAAAGATGAGCTATCATCTCAGCTTGATGAGTATCTTGATGGATTTGATATAGTGGATTTAAGAGCGGGCTTTTATCAGAAGTTCTATGATATTAAGTCCCTATATCTTAGTATGAAGTTTGTCAAAAACAACAAAGTAGTAAGCCACTATGCAAAGGCCTATAGAGGGGCAATACTAAGAGAGTGTGCCATAAAAAATGTAAAAAATCTAAGTGATCTTATGTCCATGCCTCTAGATGGACTTAAAATCAAAGAGATACTTCAAAGGCAGAAACAAACAGAGATAGTCTATGAGATAATTTAGGTTATTGGTAAGTATATGCTAAAGCAAGAGCCTTTTTGTGTGTTTTTAACTTCTATCTTTCCGCCCATATTTGCTACAATCTGAGAAGACATATACATTCCTATACCAGTACCTTCATCTCCTTTTGTTGTATTGTATGGAGTAAACATTTTTTCTAATGCAGTCTCAGGTATTCCACCTGCACAATCTGAGTAGATTATTGATATACCAGTATTTGATTTTTTGATCTCAATTTCTATATCTCCTGCTAGCTTGTTTTTGTACTCATCTTTGTGTTTTCTTTCATCAAGTGCATCTTTTGTATTGTTTAGTAGATTTAGTATAACTTGCTTGAACTCACTAGGAAAGCCATCTATAATATCATCAATCTCACCATCTTTGATAATTTTTAGACTTATACCATGTGACCTATACTGAGGAGCTAATAGACTGTATATTTCATTTATGACTTGTGATACTGAAAACTCAGCTCTCTCCTTAGATGGTTTAAAAAAGTTTCTAAAGTCATTGATTGTCTGAGACATAAAGGCTATCTGATTTGTTATCTGCTCAAGGTTCTTCTCTATCTTGCTCTTGATTGGACTATTCTTTATGCCCTCATCAACTAATTCTTCTAGATTTCCAACCATCAAGCTAATACCATTTAGAGGTTGCTTCCACTGGTGTGATATGGAGCCTAGCATCTCCCCTAGTGTTGAGAGTTTGGATTGTTGTATGAGGAGCTTCTCTTTGTGTGTTATCTCTTGTTCTAGACTGTTTTTGTATTTTTCTGAAAATGTTATGTTACTAAAAACCACTACAAAAAGATTGCTTTTTTTCATTTTTTTGCCACTTAGTGCAAAAATATGCTCTGTTTTATTTTTGGTTATTTTGACTTTGTGTTTAATCTCTGGTTGGTTTATTAATGTTTCAATCCACGCCTTTGGAGACTCTTTGTTGTACTGTATGAAGTTTTCTCTACTATCAGCTTCAAAAAACTCACACACGCAAGTGTGCTTCTGTTTAAACTCATCAAGTGATTTAAATTCATTAAAAAACTCAAAAAAAGCTTTATTGGTATCCTTAAGTCCCTTACCTGAAGTCACTATAACTATATCTTGTTGTGAATCAAGGATAGTTCTGTTGTATCTTTTTTGGAAATTAACCTCATCAATATATGAGAGAAGGGTGTCTTTTAGCTCCTCAAGCTCTTTTAGATGGAACTTCTCAAGTTTTGAGTTTTTGTTATGCATAAACTCTATTAAGCTTAGAATGGGAACAGATATATATCTATGAGTAATATAGTATACTAATGCTAAACCAAGAAGGATTAGTGTTAAAAAAACAATAGCCATCAAGTGTAGCTCTTTTAAAAGAACAGTCTCTGGGTAATGATCTTTTGTCTCAAAAATTAGATAGTATATCTCACCTCCATTACCTGTGTCATATACGATGGGCATAAAATAACCTACGCCTTTACTGATATTCTCTTTAGAGATATATTCAGCTTCTAATAGCTCTTTTGTATAATGCTCTCCTACTCTACCTCTTTTGGTTGAGAGGAGTATTTTTTTATCTACATCTGCTATCTCAATGGTTGAAATAGACTTATTGATATTTATTGCATTATCCATATACTGTGTAAAAGAGCTAAGTTTGTCACTATAAATATAATCAGATAGAGTATAGCTTAATCTGTACATCTCCCACTTGATGTCTTGTATGATATGATCTTCAACGGCTGAATAAGAGTTTTTGTAGTAAGTATAAAACCCACCAATAAATAGTAGAAAAATCGCACCTAAAATACCTATTTTGAGATGAGAATATCTCATTTTACAAGCCACTGTTGTGGGATGTTGTGTTTTTTGAGTGCATCTTGCATAGCTTTGTTTCTATTATTAACTATCCACTCTATAGTTCCAAGACTTTTTTTAAACTCTTCAAAACTCTGTCCTTGAAGATAGGGCTTGATTGTAGAGTAGAACTCTTGAGGGTTGTTTTCAAGTATATTGAGTGCTTTAATGATGTTGGCTTTGAGCTTTTGTAGTGTCTCTCTTCTGTCTTGAGCTATACTCTCTTTGAGAAAAAGTCCATCAATAACAAGTAGGTTCATATTTTTAGTTGAAGCTATTTTTTTGTAGCCAGTATGAAGTAGGGTTGAGGCATAGGGCTCGTATGTAACGAATATTTTTGGTTCTTCATTAAGAGGCATATTTGATATAGATTGCTGGTTAGTATTGATGAGGTTGAACTTGCTTTTAGATAGCTCATATTCTTGTAGAAATGAGTTAAAAAGAGAGCTATTCACGCTTTGGGTTTCTAGGTAAACATCTATTTTTTTATCCGTAGTCTTTATCTCTTCAATCTCAATGTTTGAAAGGATAACATCTCCACCATCTGATCTATCAAGAAGTATGACGGGAACAGTGCTACGCTTGATGATGTTTGAATGTTCATACTCATACTGTGTCCCGCAAAACCCATCACTAAGACCTGCTTGAAACATCTTCAAGCTCTCCATCAAGGAGGTTACCTTGCGGAACTCTATCTCATTATCCATCCAAGCTTTTTCATCTATATAATAGAGCGGATAGTAGCCTATCCAATTATTTAGGGATATTGTGATAGCTCTATCATCACGACCACTACACCCCATAAGTACTAAAACCAAGATAGTTACAAAAGCAGTATGTAAAACACTTCTCATTAATTTCCAAAATTTAATAGTTTTTTGGAGATTATATCAAATAAAAAGGATTTATCCAAAAGGATGTGTCTAGACTTTGTCTAGACTTACACCTCTTGTTTCAATTCTATACTTCCATGTAACCCATGCACCTAGTAGTGAAGTTCCTGCTAGTATAGTTACAAGTATTGCAGTTCCTATGTCTTTTAGAAGAATAGGGAACAAAAATGCAGTAGCAACAGCACCTATTTTTGCAAAAGAAGCGGCAAACCCAGCTCCAAGTCCTCTCATTTTAGTAGGGAAGACCTCACCTGCTATGAGGTATGTCTGAGCATTTGGACCCATATTTGTCATAAAATTAAATAGCATAAATCCTGCAAATATGAAAACTAGCTTCATATCTCCACTCATACTCTCTGAGAGTGCAACCAGCAGAAGCCCAATGGCACAACCAATAAAGCCAACTACTTGAAGCTTTATCCTACCTACTTTATCAGTTAAAAAAAT
>CAZAFM010000046.1:0-18600 GCA_964484395.1 uncultured Campylobacterales bacterium
CCACCACCAATTACTACAACTCTACCACTAACTGCAGCTTTTGCTTTTGTAGCAGCCTCAGCTTCTTGTGTAGCGCCGGCCATCATCATAGCAGCACCACCAATACCTGCTAGTTTCAATACATCTCTCCTAGATGCACCACTCTTCTTAATCTCTTCTCTTGCCTGCTCTACAACCATATCAAGCTCTTTATTCTGCATTAAGCTTCTCCTATCTTTAATTTTCGAATTAAGAATAGCAGAAAATATTTAACTTAAACCTTAAGAAATATTTGTTTTTGTAATAAATTGAAAAAACTTTGTATAAAAAATTAAAATAATATTTTTGATATTATTATTTTAGGTTCGAGCCTTTTATTGTAGTAATTCCCGCTCACATCGTAGATGAGAGATATCTCATCTCCCTCTTTGTAGCTTAAGTTTTCAGCATTAAAAAGAAAAGTTTTAATTTTTTTAAAATTTTGGCTTAGTTCCAAAATGTAACTTCTGCCATCTTTCCCTATTTTTCTAATGGATTCTACTACAGCCTTTGAAGAGAAAAACTTAAGCTTAGGATTGCCCTCTCCATAAGGCTCATAGTTTTGCAAAATCTTAACCAGTTCTAAGTCAACCATATCAAGCCCTATCTCAAAATCAGCTCCAATCTCAACACCATCATCTATATATACTACAGCTTCTTCTAGCTTTTTTGCAAAACTTTCTAATCTAGCCTCTTTTAAGGATAATCCAGCAGCTTTTGTATGACCTCCAAATTTTAAAAGTTCATCTTTTAAACTATGGACAGTTTTAAATATATCTACCCTACCACAACTCCTGGCACTACCCTTTGCTATACCATTTTCAAGAGCAAAAACAAATGATGGCTTATCAAACTTTTGGGTTAAGAAAGACGAGACTATCCCTACAACACCCTCATGCCAACCCTCTTTATAAGCAACTATAAAAGAGTGGCTTGGGTTATGAAATCCAATGGCCTCTTGTAGTATAGAATTTTGCATCTCTTTTCTTTTTGAATTATGCTTTTTAAGCTCCAAAAAGTATCTTTTAGCATCAGAGACTGTTTTTGAAGAGAGAAAGTTAAAAGAGCACATAGCACTATCTAGCCTACCTGAGCTATTTAGAAGAGGGATAAGTAAAAATGACAGGTCTTCATAGCCAAACTCATCTCCTACCTCATCTCTAAAAACCTCCAATGCAGCCCTTTTGGAGCTTTTTAGCGCCAAAAAGCCTTTTTGTACAGTCACCCTATTTATATCCCTCAAAGGCATTACATCAGCAATAATGGCTATACTTAATATATCAAGGAAGCTCCCAAGATGAAAGCTTGAGCTAAGATGCTCTTTGATACTTGCACATAGATACCATGCTACTTGTGCTCCGCATATATCTTTATAAGGATATGTGCATCTATCTAGTTTTGGGTTTACTATAGCAAAAGCTTCTGGTAAGCTCTCCTGAGGAGTGTGATGATCTGTAATGATAAGCTCTTTTCCTAGCTCTTTTGCTCTTATAGCCGCACTAAGAGCAGCTATGCCGTTATCTACTGTAATTATCAAAGAGCCCTTTGCCCTCTCTACTACACTAGGAGTTATACCATAGCCATCTTTTAGTCTATGCGGTATGATAAGCTCATAGTTTGCAGAGTGTGCTTCTAGAAATTCAGTTAAAACAACTGACGCCACAACCCCATCAACATCGTAGTCACCCACAACCGTGATAAGCTCAGAACTTCTAATGGCTTCTGCTACTCTTTTTGAAGCTATCTCTATGTTTGCAAAGAGGCTTGGGGGAGGAAAATCTTTTAAAGTCGTTATTTTTTGGTTCTTAAATCTACTTTCTAGAAGCTCTTTTATACTGTTTTTGTCACCTCTTTTCAACTATAAATCTCCTTTCAATAGATTACTAGCACATCCTTAGGATTTTGTTTGTGCTTTGGAGATATGAAGGTTTCACCTAAGCCTTAGAAGCCTCAAGAGATTTTTTGACAAAAGAGAGTATTACAGGGTTTGGGTTTTGCAAGCGAGATGTAAACTCTGGATGAAACTGAACACCTACAAAAAATGGGTGATCCTTAATCTCTACAGCCTCCATAAGTCCTTCACTCTCCCCGCTTACAATAAGTCCTTTTTTTTCAAACATATCTTTATATTTTGGATTTGCTTCAAATCTATGCCTATGTCTCTCTTTTATTGTTTGCTTGTTACCATAAGCCTCTTTTATCCTGCTTCCCTTTTTGAGGTGGCACTCATACTCACCTAACCTCATGGTTCCACCCATTTGCGATTTGTGGGTTCTTATCTGTTTTTTGCCCTCTTGGTCTATGAACTCATCTATTAAATATACAACAGGCTCTTTTGTATTTGGGTCAAACTCCATTGAGTTAGCGTCTTTTATACCCAAAACATTTCTACTAAACTCTATGAGTGAGAGCTGCATTCCCAAGCAGATACCTAAGAATGGAACACTATTCTCTCTAGCATACTTTATAGCCTCTATCTTGCCTTCAGCTCCTCTCTCACCAAAACCACCTGCAACAAGGATACCATCTACATCATTTAAAACTTTCTCTCCGCCCTCTATCTCTATCTCCTCAGAGTCACACCACTTTATATTTACCTTTGCATTTATGTTTGCACCTGAGTGTATGAGAGCTTCTATTAGGGACTTATAGGACTCTTTTAGTGTTAGATACTTCCCTACAAAAGCGATTGTTAGCTCATTGCTTGGAGCGATGATACGCTTTACTAGCAAATCCCACTGCTCCATATCTGGTTTTAGGCTTTTTAGGCCAAAGCGCTTTGCAACTGGATTTAAAATACCCTCTTTTAGGAGATTTAGAGGAACTTGATAGATACTTGGCGCATCTACTACCATAATAACACTATCCATATCTACATCACAGCTTAAGGAGAGCTTATTTTTTAGCTCTTTTGGGAGTGGCTTTTCACATCTAGCAACTATCATGTGAGGAGTGATACCTATTCGTCTTAGCTCTTGGACACTGTGCTGGGTTGGTTTTGTTTTTAGCTCACCTGCAGCTTTTATAAGTGGGACTAGTGTGACATGTATGTTTATCACTCTATCAGTTGAGAGTTCATGCTTTATCTCCCTAATAGCTTCTAAAAATGGCAACCCCTCTATATCTCCAACAGTCCCACCTAACTCTACTATAAGAATATCTTTACCCTCACCTGCTAGATAGATACGGCGCTTTATCTCATTAACTATATGTGGGATTATCTGGATAGTTTCACCCAGATAGCCACCTTTTCTCTCACGCTCTATGACACTCATATAGACCTGACCTGTTGTGAAATTGTTGTTTTTACTAAGGTCAGTATCTAAAAATCTCTCATAATGCCCAATATCAAGATCAGTCTCAGCTCCATCTGAAGTGACAAAGACTTCTCCATGTTCTAACGGACTCATCGTTCCTGGGTCTACATTTAGGTATGGGTCAATCTTAAGGACGGAAACATCAATGCCTGAGTGCTTAAGAAGGGTTGCTACTGAGGCTGAAGTCACACCTTTTCCAATAGAGCTTAGCACACCGCCTGTTACAAATATATATTTTGTCTCTTTTGTCTTCCCCATAATCCATATCCTTGAGTGTTTAGTGAAATTTTAACTCAAAGGGTATAAAAATCTACTTCACTTTTTTTGCAAGCTTGAGATACTTTTTTAGTGCTTTTTTCTCTTTATGCTCTATCTTGTAGCTAATCTTTGAGAGATAGAGTAGTAGCTGTTGTGGTGTTATATCCCTACTTTTTGCATATTTTTTGAGTATGTAGCTTGGGATTTTTACCCTTTTTGTTACAAACTTCTTTGCTATATCTCCATATATGTGTATATGTCTACAAGCACAAAACCTAGCAAACACAAAGGGTAATCCCTCTTTTTCCCTCCAGATTTTAGCCATATCTTGGATGTTACTACTATCTTCAAGGTATCTTTTTAGTGCTTTATCACCTATTAGCACCCTTCCTTGAAGTCCTAGTATTTTAGATAGAGCATTTGAAGTTTCTGACTCTATATCTTCACCACTCTCTTTATCTATGACTATGACACTTAGAACCTCATTTTGGGCAACTATACCAGCATCAAAGCAGTTTTTACCACTTGATTTTATGCTTGAGATAAATCCAGCATCTACTTTTCTATGTTCTAAAAGAGTGTTAATAAATGAAGGGTAGCTCTTTTTCCACTCTGCTGAGGCTTTGAACCTTGAGTGAAATGGCTGCTTTTTTAAAAAAACATGAAACGGTAGAAGATTTAAGTAGTCGATTTTACCAAATATCATGAGTTCACTTTTGTTTGTATTTTGTAAATGTATTGTATAATCTCCCAATGAAAATACTACTTATTCGAAACGACAATCTAGGTGATCTCATCTGCACAACCCCAGCTATAGAGGCTCTGCGTAACAAATATCCAGATGCTAGGATAGACATAGTTGTAAACACATACAACATAGCAGGTATATACAAAAACCCCTTTGTAGACAATATCTACTTCTACACCAAGCCCAAGCACACAAAGAGCCTAAAAGATAAAGTATCAGCCTTTTTACACAAGTCCATGATGATGATGGAGTTAGCCAGAGTCGGATATGATGTAGTAGTTGTGTTTAGGAGTGGCTATAGTAAAAGTGCTACCTTGCTAGCTAAAATCACAAAAGCCCCAAAAAAGATAGGCGTAAAAAACCCAAAAGGAAAAGACCCATTTACCGACCATATAGTGCCACAGATGGGCAAACATGAGGTAGAGTTTTGCTATGAGTGTTTAGAACCACTAGGAGTTGAAAATAGTGGTGAAAAAACGCTCATCATCCCAAAAGAGGAGCTAGGAAAGCTGTTTTTAGACTACAAAGATAGGGTTGTTTTTCATATATCTTCAAGAGTGAAGGAGAATAGACTATCTAAAGGCGCAATAGAAGAGATCATAAAAGAGCTAAAAAATCCTCTCATAACATACGAGCCAAACGACAAAGAGCTAGCAAAATCTCTAGGAGTAGAACTAGCTAGCACTAGAAGTGTAGATGAGCTAATAGCCTTGCTTAGCCTCAGCTCATGTGTAGTCACACTAGATGGAGGAGTAGTACACATAGCTCCAGCACTAGGAAAACCAACTGTTGCAATCTTTGGTAAAGACAACATATCCAAGTGGTATCCATGGGGGTATAAAGAGTTTACACTTCACACAAAAGATGAGGAGTTGGCTGAAAAAGTGGCTGAAAATTTGGTAGAATTAGAGAAGCTACAAAAATATAAAATAGTGGACAAAGGTTTTTAAATGAATGCGATAGAGTTTGAGGTAGATATCACAAATAGGTTTATAGAGATAAAAGAGTATGAAAAGGTTGCAAACAGACATGCAAAAGTTATACTTCTTTTTGATGCTACTACAGAAGAGAGTAGAGAGTTGGGTAGTAAAAGATTTGAAGATTTTTTAAAAACCTCCCAAAATGTTGAAAATTTTGAGAGATTTTCCAGAGAAGAGCTAAATGAGAGATAGTATTTTTATTGACACTAATATTTTTGTCTACGCATTCATTGAAAACAAACAGAAGAGTGAAGACCAACTAAAGCACGAACAATCAAAAGAGTTTTTGTCAAACATAAATGTCGACACTCAAGTATCGATATCAACCCAAGTTTGTAGTGAATACTATAATGCACTCTTAAAAAACAAAATAGATGAAAAAATAATAGAGAGTAGTTTAAAAACTCTGATGAAATCTGTAAATGTTTTATATATAAGCGAAGATACCATTCTAAAAACTATGGATATAAAAAGCAGATACAAACTCTCTTACTGGGATAGTCTTATCATATCAACAGCACTAGAAAATGCGTGTAGTATACTATACTCTGAGGATATGCAAAATGGGCTTGTGGTAGAAAATAGATTAAAAATAATAAATCCACTAGAAATTTCAAAAAGGATATGAAAATGCAGACACTAAAAATTGAAGTGAGTGATGAGTATGCAAGTAGGCTTGATACACTCATTGAGCTATTTCCTAGCACTGAGCTAAAGATAGAGAGGGAGAGAAGTGTCTATAAAGAGGAGTTTTTAAAACGCTACCCCACAAAGCAGAGCTACATGGATGAGATAAAAAGGGATGTGGAGCTGTATAAAGAGGGTAAGCTAGAGACTCAATCATTAGAAGAGGCTCACAATAAAGTTTGGAAGAAAATAGAAAAGCATAAAAAACGTGAATATTAGAACTGATATAAAGTATCAAGAACAGCTTTTTGGAATCTATAAAGAAAATATCTGGAATAAATAGTGGGATATATACTAATCTACATCATCATCTATCCTATTTTTTGGCTACTAAAGCCGTTTGCTAAAAAAAGAGGTGGCTACCTTGTGATACAGAGCGCAAAGATAGGTGACTACATAAACACCACTGTGCTTTTTGCAGCTCTAAAAAAAGTAGATGTAGCCATAGAGTCAAAAAACCTCCCCTTTGCTCAAAATGATAGCAGGATAAAAAAAGTCTACCTACTTGATAGTGCAAAGAGAAATCTGTTTACCAAAATCTCTTTAGGACTTAAGCTCTACCTACATGGATATGATACTGTTTTTATAGTGATGCCAAATAGCTTTAACCTATTTTTAGGGCGATGCTCCCATGCAGATGAGGTAGTCACACTTAAAACTTATGCTACAAAATGGTATGAGCTACTTCTGATGCAAGGAATGAGCAAGATAGTTCATACAAAAGGTGATTTAACACTCAGAAGCTATCTAAAAATGTTCCTAAAAAATCCTAAAATTGAAAGATACCCCAAAAAGCCATTTGAACCTATGTTTGTGCCTGAAAATATCATGATAAATCACTCAGAAAACTTCAAAGTAGGCATAACACTAGGAGCTGGAAATCGCATAAAAGTGATAGATATTGAGACTTGGATTAAGGTGCTAAACATACTGGATAAAAATGTAAGTGAAGTATATGTGTTTGGAACCAAAGAGGATGAAGAGCTACTAGAGAAGCTACTAAGTATCAAAACCTACAAAAACATCAAACTTTTCTCACTCCTAGACACCCTAAAACTAGAAGAACTCCCCTACCATATATCTGCGATGAATCTCTTTATATCAAGTGACACAGGACTTAGCTATATCGCTGATAGCTACAATGTCCCTTTGATAAACTTCGCAGGACCCTGCTTTATGAAAGAGCAAAGACCAGTAGGAGAAAACGCGATGATAGTAGAGTCAAATGCGTTTTGTGCACCGTTTGATTTTGTGTTTAAACCAGCAGATAAAGGTGAGTGCAAAGACTTGTATGAAATATCAGATAGGCAATTAGAAGATATTACAATCTTTGTGGAACAAATATATAATAGAATTACATAAATTAAGAAGGGACTTTGATGTGCGGAATTTTTGGCTATACATCTTTTAAAGAAAAAATTAATGTTGAAACTTGCAAAAAAGCCAGAGATGAGCTTATCCATAGGGGTCCTGATGGAGCTGGGGAATACTATGATGAGAAAGTGTACCTAGGTCATAGAAGACTAAGCATACTTGATCTAACTCATCATGGGGCTCAACCAATGCAGAGTAATGATGTTGCTATTGCTGTTAATGGAGAAATATATAACTTCAAAGAGTTAAAAGCTACATTAGAGAAAAACCATAAATTTAATAGTAATTCTGACTCAGAGGTAGTTTTGCATGGTTATTTAGAGTGGGGGATTAATGGGCTTCTGGATAGACTTGAGGGAATGTATGCATTTTGTGTATATGATAAAAGAAAAGGACTTCTGCACATAGCTAGAGATAGGGTTGGTATAAAGCCTCTATACTACTACATAGACAATGATAAATTTATTTTTGCATCAGAGCTAAAGGCAATTAAAAAGATTATTCCAAATCTAGAGCACAACAAAGAAGCCATTTATGATTTCCTGACCTATCTCTACATACCATCACCAAAAACACTGTACAATTCATGCTTCAAACTTCAGCCAGCCAACTGCCTAACCTTGAATATAGTGTCAAAAAAAACCTCTCTATATAAATATTGGAATTTACCATTAACAACAAATAATATTTCACTGAAAGGTGCTAAGAGTCAATTATTAGAACTACTTCAAGAATCAATACAAGAGCAACTTATAAGTGATGTGCCAGTAGGCTTCTTTTTGAGTGGAGGGATTGATTCTAGCTCTGTTGTTGCTATCGCTTCAAAAACAACAAAACACATACACACATACAGCATAGGATTTGATATTGAGGAGTTTAGCGAGACTAAGTTTGCAAAAATTGTAGCAGATTTAGTGAAGAGTAACCATGAAGAAAAAATCTTAACTTTTAAAAAGACAAAAAGCCTTACAAATGACTATACTAGATGGTATGATGAGCCACATGCTGATACATCAGCATTTCCTACATATCTAGTATCAGATTTTGCAAAAAGTAGCTCTACTGTGGTACTTACTGGTGATGGTGGGGATGAGCTTTTTGGTGGTTACAGTATTTACAAAAAATTTGAAAAAAAAATGAGAAGGCAGCTAAAGAAGCTCTTTTCTTTACGCCCTATATTTGAAAAAATAGATATGAGATGGTCTGAAAAGGTAATTGAAAATTTTTTACTAGATGATTTGGAGCTATACTCCAGACTTAATGGAGGAATGTCACTTAAACAAAAACACACTTACAAAAAAGCACTTGACATACCTGATGATTACGATGATTTTTGGTATTATAGACAGTTTTATAAAAAAGAGTTAGAGCCAAAAACAAGACTTCAGTATATGGAGTTCCACACCTCTTTGCACGAGGACATACTAACAAAGGTGGATAGAACAAGCATGGCTGTCTCTTTAGAAACCAGGGTTCCACTACTGTCTACCAAACTAGTGGAGTTTGCTTTTTCTTTGCCTAGTGATATTCGCTATCATAATGATGAACTTAAAGGAATCTTGAAATACTCTCTTAAGAACTTACTACCTCAAGAGATTCTCTATCGAAAAAAAAAGGGTTTTGGCATTCCTCTTGAAGCATGGGGCTTTAAAACAAAAGAGCACAAAACATTAAAAATACTAAGAATGTTTAATATTCATATATAGATATCACAAATTTATGTCATTGTAAATCTGATGTAATCTCTGTTGTGCTATAGTTAAACTATTGAATTTCAATTCTTGCTAAAAAGGTGTCATCGTTTGAGCAATCTCAAAGATAATTTAAATATTAAAAAAAATGACTATGTTTTAGAGGTTGGACCAGGTGGTAAGCCACACCCACGGGCAAATATTCTTTTAGAAAAGAGGTTTGCTTCTGAAGATATTGCTAAAGCACAGAGGGGCTATGCTAATGAGCCACAAACAGACAAAAAAATAGTTTATTACAATGGTGACTTATTTCCATTTCAAGATAATGAATTTGACTATGTTATATGTTCACATGTACTTGAACACATCGATGCTTGCGATATAGAGAAGTTTGTAAATGAGCTGCAAAGGGTGGCAAAGGGGGGTTATCTAGAATTTCCCTTAATATATTATGATTACATATTTGATTTTCCAGAACATGTTACAGCTCTATTTTATAACAAAAGTAGTGGTATCATATATCTTGCTGAAAAAAATAGTGTCTTGCCAACAGAAACATTCTTGGTTAGAAAATTGTACTACGAAGCATTAAAAAATAATTCTGCGAGTTTTGATTTCATAAAAGAATTGCAATACTTAATATATCAGGGGTTTGAGTGGAACGGTTCCTTGCAGGTAGAAAAAACTGATAAAATAGAGTGTTTATGCCACGATGTGGATTTTATAAACTCAACACTAAAACCATTGCCGAAAAAGAGTAAAATACAAAGGATTTGCGAGAAATGGGCAAAGTTTTTAAAGATATAAAAAATAAAATCGTCTTCAAAAAACACTTAAGACAATTTTTAAAACAAGATAAAAGATTTCATTTTACCAAAAAAGATTTGTATCCTTGCCTAAATGACAATACAAGTGATACCAAATTTGATACACACTATGTCTATCATTGTGCTTGGGCTGCTAGAGTATTAAAAAAAATTAATCCTGATGAACATACAGACATTGGTAGCCATATTTACTTTAATGCCATCACTTCATCTTTTATAAATATTAATTTTTATGACTACAGACCAGCTAATATATTATTAGATGGACTCTCATCAAGTCGAGCTGATATACTAAAATTACCATTTGAAACCTCTAGCATAAAATCTCTATCTTGTATGCATGTGGTTGAGCATATTGGGCTTGGAAGATATGGTGATAAAATTGATGCAGAAGGTGATTTAAAAGCAATATCAGAACTAAAGAGAGTTGTAGCAGAAAATGGAGATTTATTATTTGTAGTTCCATTAAGTGGGAAGGCTAAACTAAAATTTAATGCTCACAGAATCTATACTTTTGAAATGATTATAGAGTATTTTTCAGATTTACATCTACATGAGTTCGCATTAATCCCTGATAATGCGTATGAGACTGGTTTAATAGAAAATCCTGAAAAGTCATTGTTAGAGCAACAAAGATATGGATGTGGCTGTTTTTGGTTTAAAAAAGGAGAGTCATCTAATGTCAAAAGTAGGTAGCAATAATGACAGAGTAAGACTGGAGTGGATTCAAAAAAAAATATCAAGCCTTCCAAAGGGTCTAAAAATACTTGATGCAGGGGCTGGAGAATTAGCAAATAAAAAAAATTGCACTCATCTAAATTATGTATCACAAGACTTCTGTCAATACAATGGAGAAGGAGATTCAACTGCATTACAAACACAAGAGTGGGATACATCAAAGATAGATATTGTTTCTGATATTACATCCATACCTGTAGAGAATGAAAGTTTTGATGTAATTATTTGTACCGAAGTCTTAGAGCATCTTCCTGATCCTATTTTAGCCTTAAAAGAATTTCATAGAATATTAAAAAATAATGGGGAGCTAATAATTACTGCACCTTTTTGTAGTCTTACACATTTTGCACCATATCACTTCTATAGTGGTTTTAATAAATACTTTTACACACACCATCTAAGTAACTTAAATTTTGATATTCTTGAAATAACACCTAATGGTAACTTTTTTGAATACATTGCTCAAGAGCTTAGAAGAACAAAAAATATTTCTAAGAGATATTCTAGACCAATTGCATCTTTTATTTTAAAAAGCATACTAAAAGTCAATTTGTATATTTTCAATAAATTTAATACTCACGACAAAGGGTCATCCGAGGTATTGTGTTATGGGTATTTTGTTCATGCTAGAAAAAATGATAATCTCAAGAATTGATGGTGGTCTAGGCAACCAAATGTTTCAATATGCTTGTGGCAAAGCATTGTCTTTGGATATAGACACAGGTTGTTTCTATTTTGATCTGTCTGCATATCAAAAAAGTGATTTTAGAAAATATGAACTTGATATTTTTGGTATAAATGCTCAAAAATTTCCAAGATATCTAAAACCA
This sequence comes from uncultured Campylobacterales bacterium, assembly GCA_964484395.1. GTDB lineage: Bacteria > Campylobacterota > Campylobacteria > Campylobacterales > CAZAFM01 > CAZAFM01. The sequence continues at coordinate 11,469 of CAZAFM010000046.1, forward strand.
TTTATTCAAAAATCAAAAAAAAGTATTTTAGAATCTCTAAAACCTATAAAAAGATTTAAAGAAAAAGAGTTTTTTACTTACGATAAAAGTATAGAGAATATAAATCACAGCATTTACCTAGATGGATATTGGCAGAGCGAGAAATATTTTAAGAAATATGAAAATCTAATCAGAGATATATTCCAGTTTCCTAAAATAAAAGATGATGAAAACTTAAAAGTAGCAAATGAAATAGTGAACTCAGAATCTATCTCAATACATGTAAGACATGGTGATTATCTAGCAAGTAGCAAAACAAATGAATTTCACGGTACTTGTGGCATAGAGTATTATAAAAAATCCATAGAGTACATAACCTCAAAACTGGAAAATTCAACATTTTTTATCTTTTCAGATGACATAAAATGGTGTGAAGAGAAGTTTGTAAATGTAAAAAACAAAACGATTATATCACACAATACAGGGCTGAAATCTTATGAAGACATGCGATTAATGAGTCTTTGTAAACATAATATAATAGCTAACAGCTCATTTAGCTGGTGGAGTGCATGGCTAAATACGAATCCAAATAAAATAGTAATAGCACCAAAAAAATGGATAAATGATGAGAATTATGAGACGCCGGATATCTGCCCTATTGAATGGATGAGGTTCTGATGCCTAAGGTTTCTGTTGTTATGTCTGTCCATAATGGTGCTGAGTATTTAAAGGAATCTATCGATAGTGTATTATCTCAAAGTTTTGATGATTTTGAGTTCATCATTATTGATGATGGCTCCAGTGATAGTAGTGCTGAAATAGTAAATAATTATAACGATGATAGAATAATCTTTATCAAAAATAGCTCAAATATCGGTCTAGCTAAATCACTAAACAAAGGAATAAAGCTATCACATGGAACCTACATTGCAAGAATAGACGCTGATGATGTTATGCTCAAAGATAGACTACAAATACAGCTTGACTATATGGAGCAAAATCAAGACATAGGAGTGTGTGGAAGTGGCTACACTATGATTTACAGAAAAAATAAAACCATATACCAGCCAGAATCACACGATGAAATTTTTGCAAAAATGTTTTTTAACTGCCCTATGGCACACCCTACGGTTATGATTCGCAAATCGGTACTTGAGGAAAGCAATATCTTTTATAATGAGAATATTATGGTTGCACAAGATTATGATCTGTGGAGTAGACTAATTGTGATTACAAAATTCGCCAATATCAAACAACCATTGATTCATTATAGAGAACATCAAAAATCAGTAAGTCAAACAAAAACAGATTTGCAATTAAGAATATCAAGCAATATTAGAAAAAGAATGCTCTCCCTGCTAGCAAATAAGTTACAGCACAAAAACCTTATACTACACGAGGCAGTCGCTACTGAAAACAAAGTAGCGATAAAAGAATATAAAAAAGATATTCTATTGTGGCTTAATTATTTAATAGAAAAGAACAATGAGGTAGAAGTTGTTGAGAAAGAAATTTTTACTAGGTATATCAATCTAAAAAAATGTTATATAATGGAAATTAACACACCTATAGCAGTAAAAAGAATTAGAAAAATATTTCTAGCATTACTAGGTGTGAAACAATGCTAATCACTATCTGCATTCCAGCAAGAAATGAAGAAATGAGTATATACAACACACTTAACTTGTTAAATGAGTCAATTGATTTTATAAAGATGCAAAATATGTATGAATTTGAGATAATTGTGTCAATAAACGCTACCACAGATAATACAATTATGGAAATCAGTAAATTCAAAAAGAAATACACTACAAGTAACATAAAAACTATACAGACAGAAACTCCAGGAAAACCAAACGCTATCAATAGTTGCATAAAAATAGCAAAAGGCAATATTGTTATCATAATGGATGCTGATGTAAAAGTAGCTAAAAATGCTATAGAAAATATTCTAAAATATATCCCATATTCAGATGATGGGTATGTAATCTCTTCTGTGTCTGATACTAAAAAAAATTTCTACTTAAATCCTATAAAAGCAAAGCTTTCAATTAAGATTAAAGAATATGGTATGCGAGATGGGTTGTCTGTTGATGGGGCACTATATATGGTGAATAAAAAATATTTTCCTAAGATTCCAAATGAAGTTATCAATGATGATTTATATATCGCTATTTATTTTGGTGTAGAAAAAATAATAAGGGCAAAAGATGTTATCGTCTACCAAGAGCCAGTAGGAAATTTTACAGAGTATTTCTTTAGACGAAGAAGAATAGAAAAAGGTGATATTCAGATAAAAGATATTTTTGGTGAGCAATATGATAAGTTTAAAACCACGGGAAGAGACAAAAGATCAAAATTAGATAGAAAAAAAGATTTGGGCTTGTTGCTCAATCTATATAATATTTTTCTTTTTCCAATAGATTTAACTATGAAGTATTTAAATAAAGTAGCAAAAAGAGAAATTAGTAATGATTCATTTTCAGAACACGGATGGAATACTCAAAAAAGTTCTAAGTTTACACAATGAAGAAGATTAAAATAAAAATATCAACCAATTTTCCTAATTTTCCTATAGAAAGGCAGTTACCTAACTGCAATCATGTTTTTGGTAATTTTGAATTTTTTATAAATAGGCATGTAGATAATCCTGATTATTGGATTGTCTATCATGATTTATCAAATGCAGAGGAGTGTAATGCCTTCAAAGGAACACTGATACTTTTTACTTCAGAACCAGGGTCGGTACATTTATATAATCAAAAATTCTTAAATCAATTTGATGTTGTAGTAACATCTCAAACAAATTTAAAACATAAAAACAAAATCTTATCTCACACTTCATTGCATTGGCATATAGGTAGAGTTTTAGAGAATGGACAGCCAGATAAATTTACAAGAAACTATGATGAGCTTGCAAATGAGAAGATATACAAATCAAAATTATTATCTGTTATTTCATCCAATAAAACTATCTCTAAAGGACATAAAGAGAGATTGGAGTTTGTTCAAAAATTAAAAAATTATTTTGGAGAGCAAATTGATCTTTTTGGGCATGGATTGAACGATTTTTCTGATAAATGGGATGTTATAGCTCCTTACAAATATCATATTGTTTTAGAAAACACTTCCCAAAAATATTACTGGACCGAGAAATTAAGTGATTGTTATTTAGGTGAAGCTTATCCAATCTATTATGGTTGCACAAACTTAAATGAATACTTTAATGATAAAGCTTTTTCTTATATTGATATAAAAAAATTCCGAAAATCTGTAGAAATCATTGAGAAAGTTATTTCTAATAATTTTTATGAAAACTTCTATAATGAAATTATAGAGTCAAAAAAACTTGTATTGAATGACTACAATTTTTTTAATTTTGCCATCAAGTTATGTGCTAGCATTAATAAGTCAAATCAATCGGAGCGAGTTAGTTTAAAACCACAGAGATATTTCAAAAGCACAACAAAGAAATTAAGAATTTTTCTTAAGAGCATATTATCTGATTAAATGAAAATACTTATCATGAAATATAAAAATATTGGTGATATACTATTATCAACATCGCTTATAAATGAACTAAAAAGGATATATCCAGATTCAGTTATAGATTATGCTACAAACAAATTTTGTAAAGGAGTTATTGTTAAAAACTCTGCAATCAATCATATATATACAGAAGATTTTTTATCGGTAGTTACACTAATATTTAAACGGTATGATTTAATTATAACCCTATCAGAAGGGGATAGGACTTTTTATACAGCACTATTCTCAAGAGCAAGAAAAAAGATAGGCTTTAGTCCAAAAAATAAATTTTTTAATTTTGTCTTAGATACCCACATAAAAAGACTATTTCCGCTACATACTGCGCAGATAGATTTACAGCCTTTACAACTAATAGGATATATGCCAAAAGATGCTATAGTAAGCTCTACATGGGATGATAATGATGAATATATGATAGATTCTATATTAAAAGAGTTAAATATCGATAATTTTGTAGTAATTCATCCAGTATCACGATGGATGTTTAAATGTTGGAGAGATGAGTATTTTGCTGAGATTATAGACTACATTCAGGGTGTGAAAAAAACAAAAGTGTTTATTACCGCATCAGACAATCATGAAGAAAGAAAAAAAGTTAAATCCATAATATCTCATTGCAAAACAGAACCGATTGATTTAAGTGGAGTGTTTTCACTTAGTCAACTAGGATGTCTTTACTCAAAAGCAGATATCTTTATAGGAGTAGACACAGCTCCTATGCATATAGCAGCTAGTGTAAATACTCCTGTTGTCGCACTCTTTGGATCATCAGAGCCTGCCATCTGGGGACCATGGGACAACCTAAATCAGCAAGGATATGCTCCAAAAGCAGAAATTCAAAAAACCCCACTACACACTATCATTCAGGATGGATTTGGTGAAATCTCGATTAATAAAAATGGGGAAAAGTACAATACTGCACTTTTTAACATAACGCCTAAGATAGTTGAACAAGAGATAGATTTTAAGTTATGATACATATATACTACTACCACCCTTTGAGCTTAACATTTTCATCTGCTCAAACTTTACAGGTAGTAAAAGACTACTTTTACCTTTCCAAAGAGGATAATTATAAAATTTTTTTATACGGTTTTTATAGCAATCATAAGTCATATCAAGAGATATTGGAGTTTTTACAAGGCTCCTCAGTTGTACTTTCTTCAAAAAAAGAATCAAAGATTAACAGAACTATATCTAAAATACAGTTTTTAAAAAAGATTATTTTTGATAAAAACCCTTCAAAAGTAATTATTACACGCTCACATCAAAAAAGTTATGAAGCATTGAGATACAGAAGTATGTTTGGTAGTGTTAGAATTATTCAAGAATTTCATGAAGAGTCTTTTCCTTATCTACTAGGAAAAAAAATACAAAAAAAATCTTTATTAAGTATATACAAATCACTTGATGGTGTAATATTTACCAATTTTTCACAGCTTAAACTTTATGAAAAAGAGTTCGATAGTATCCCACAAAAATATACTATATTGCCAAATGGTGTAGAATTAGAGCGATTTTCACTAGCGTCGATGAAAAAAAACTATGTTTTAACCTATCTTGGACAGTTTAACGATTGGAAAAATGTTCCACTACTATTTCAAACACTATCCTTGCTTGACCAAAAATACACTTTACGAATAGCTGGTGGCAAAGGGGATGTAAAAAGCAAAGAATATATTGATAAACTTGCTTTAAAATATAATGTTAGTAGCAGAGTAGAATATCTAGGCTTTGTAAAAAATAGTGAGATAGTAGAAAAAGTACTAAACAATTCAAATATTTTACTTCTTCCTTTGGGAGACAACATTCAGTCAAAATACCTAACCTCTCCAATGAAGCTATTTGAGTATATGGCAACCAAAATTCCAGTTTTAGCGGTTAATTATCCATCTGTAACATCTATTGCAACTGACAATGAGGTCTTTTTATCTAAAAACAATCCTGAATCTTTTGCAGAAAAAATAGTTGAAATTGATAAATATGATAAAATACAAAATAAAATAACACTAATGAACAAAAAAACCAAAATGTACAGCTATGAAAATCGTTCAAAACAATTTTCAAACTTTCTCAGTAACTAGTTCATACTGCCTCTGTGTATCCTCTATCATTTTTTGAATATGAAACTTCTCTAACACATACTCTCTACCACGCTTTCCAAAAGCCTCTCTTCTCTCTTTTGACTCTATCAGAAGCTCTAGTTTTTCAACCAAACTATCTAGATTATCAGGCTCAAACAGATAGCCACTCTCACCATCAAGCACCACTTCAGGTAATCCACCCACATGGCTCACAACAATAGGCAGTCCACAAGCACTTGCCTCTATTGCTGATCCGCCTATTGCTTCCATGATTGAGGGTAGCACAAATATATCTAAAGATGGTAGTATCTGTGCCACATCCTCCCTGTGCCCTAGCATATAGACCCTCTTTTTAACTCCTAGCTCTTTGATGGCTATTCTTATGTTCGCATCTTGTGGACCTTCACCTATGATAACTACCTTACAGTTAGCAGGAAGTTTTGCAAGTGCTTCTAAAAGCAAAGTATGTCTCTTTTGCGCTCTTAAAACCGCCACAATGCCTATAAGAATCTCATCGTTTTGTGCATCTATCTCACTTCTTAGGTTATAGATAATATCTGGTGTATAGAGCGACATATCTCTTCCACTGTAGATGACATCTATTTTTTCACTTTTTACACCTCTGCTGACAAGATGCTCTTTCACAGAGTTACAAACAGCAGTGACTCTACTACTGAGATTGTATGACAATGGAGAATTTATAGAGAGTTGTAGATGCCTAACCCTTATAACCTTCACCCCTGTTAGCTTCCCAGCTATTGCCCCTATCCACGCATCTTTACTAGAGTGGGTAGATATGATATTTATCTTATATTTTTTAACCGCTTTTATGACCTTATAAAGTTCGATTAGATTATAGCTTTTACTTATAGGCAACTCTAGCATTATCGCATCTATCTGTTCTTTATGCTTCATAAGCTCACTATCTTTATGGACACCATAAAAAACTCTAAACCTGCTTTTATCAAGCCCATTTACAACCCTTACAGTTCGCTTCTCCTGTCCACCCCAACCTTTTGAGGCTTCTAGTTCAAGAATATTTATCACATCATTTCCTCATATAAAAAATGTTTATCTATATCACTAGTTGCCTCTAATACACCCTTTGTCTTGAGAAATTATCAATATTCAACCATATAATTTTAGGACTTAGGTTCTCATCAAGCAGTAACTTCATCAATCCCACTTAGTAAAAATCTCCTCTCTTTAAGTGATGCAAAGGCAAGTGCTGCTCTGATATGCTCTTTTTTTAAAGATGGGAAATCATCTACTATCTCCTCCTCACTCATACCACTTGAGAGATAATCTAGTACATCATAAACTGTTATTCTAGTTCCTTTTATGCATGGCTTACCACTCCGTATTTTGGGGTCATATGAAATATATTTTATCAAGTCATCCATTTTGCACTCCTTCTATGCACTCAAATTATATCAAATCCCACTCTTCTCATACAGCTTTATATACTTCCAAAAAGCACTCTGAGCATTATACACTGAGATGACAAACCCCTCATACCC
>CAZAFM010000047.1:0-1740 GCA_964484395.1 uncultured Campylobacterales bacterium
AATTACAGTTTAGAACTTTCAAGTGAAATAATTAAAAAGCATTATTCGATTCATCCAAAAAGATTAAATAATCTTTATAATTTCTTTAAAGATGAAAAAAATTTACTTAAATGGGTACCTAAAAAAGTTTTTACTCAAGGGACTAATGAAAAATTAAAGACCATTTTTCAAAAAATAGATGAGATACTCATAAATAGACATAATCAACAATATACTAAATTTTCTCTTTTGGCATCCTCTTGGATACATGATAATTTATTGCAAGAAATTATTAACAATAATCATACTTGGAATTTAAAGACAGAACCAAATAGAACAATAAATACTACAATTAGAGAAGTGTTAAAAATTTTAGAAAGTCATATCCGTTTTGAATATGTTGTATTTACGGGAGCATATTTAGATATTTTAAAATATGTAATTGAAGAAAAAAAATTGGACTATAATTTAGAAAATATTCCAAATTTACCACTGCACTTGGAATGTGGTTCAGCTGATCCATTAATCATTAATTTACTCTCTTTAGGATTATCAAGACTTACAAGTATAAAACTCAAAAAATCTAAGATTTTTTCTTGTGATGAGCCAACAGCGACAAATTGTTTTAAGGCTTTACAAAATACTAATATTGATATTTTAGATATGCCGTTAATATGCAAACAAGAAATTAAAAATTTAATACTATAAGGACAACAAAACCTTGGAAAGTAAAATAAACAGAATAACAGACATACTACGCAGAGATGATGGTATCAGCGGTGCTATGCACTATACAGAGCAGATATCTTGGGTGCTTTTTTTGAAGTTTCTCAATGACCTTGAGGAGACAAAACACGAAGATGCCGAGCTTGATGGTGAGGTTTACAACTACATTTTAGATGAGAAATACAGATGGGATGTCTGGGCTGTTCCCAAAATAAAAGATAAAAATGGAAACGATGGAAAGATAGATATTATCAACTCCAAAAGTGGAGATGACTTGCTGGAGTTTGTAAACAAAGAGTTGTTTCCTTATCTTAAATCATTCAAAAACATCACTGAAAATCCAAAATCTATCAAATACAAAATAGGAGCGGTTTTTGAGTACCTTGACAATCGCATCGCAAACGGGCACACGCTAAGAGAGGTGCTAGATATCATCGATGAGATGAACTTTCATAATAACAGCGACCTATATCAACTCTCACTCATCTATGAAAAACTACTCAAAGATATGGGGAGTGATGGTGGAAATAGCGGGGAGTTTTATACGCCTCGCCCACTTATCAAAACGATAGTAGATGTAGTAAATCCCAAGATAGGTGATACAGTCTACGACCCTGCGGCTGGTAGCTGTGGGTTTCTCATAGAAGCGTATAACCATATCAGATATGAGGATATTGCAAAAAACAAGCAAAGAGATTTATCAGTAGAACAACTGAGATTTTTAAATGAGGATACATTTTTTGGAAATGAAAAAACGCCACTCTCCTATGTAATGGGTGTGATGAATATGATACTACACGGCGTAGAGTCTCCAAACATCGCTAAAACAAATACGCTTACCAAAGATATACGGGGGTTGGAGGAAAAAGATAGATATGATTGTATCTTGGCAAATCCACCCTTTGGAGGAAAAGAGAAAGAGCAGATACAGCAAAACTTTCCTGTTAAATCAAATGCAACGGAGTTACTGTTTTTACAACACATGATGAATAGTTTGAAACTAGGTGGAAAATGCGGAGTTGTGATCCCTGAAGG
>CAZAFM010000047.1:1840-17663 GCA_964484395.1 uncultured Campylobacterales bacterium
AGAAAAGAGAGTGAAAATAGCTGGATAGTAAATGTAGAGCATATAAAAGACTTTGATATAAGTGCCAAAAACCCAAACAAAGTAGAAAAGATAGAGCACAAAAGCCCCATAGAGCTAGTGCAAAATATAAAAGATAACAATAAAGAGATAGAGACTCTGATGGATGAGATTGAAGCAATATTGGTTGGGAAAGATATTGAGTAAGAAAAAGTTATACCTCCAGCTGTATCTCAGGTATACAGGCTTACGGAGGAATTACAAAGAGATTGTAGGTAAAAAAATATGAAAGAGAGCTTAATTAGTAGATTTATAAGCAGGGAAAGATTTGGCAGTTACTGCAATATAGAAGAGTATAGTGAGAATTTACTATTTTCAAAAAAAGCTTATATCCCTTTGTCTATTTTGGAAATTTCTCTTAAAAATTCCATCAATAATTTATTAACAATGCAAATCTCTGAGCAATGGTATGAAGATGAAAAATTCCTAACAAAAGATAGTATAAAAAAAGTAAACGAAGCTAAAGATGTCCTTTTTAAGAGAGGGGAAAAAGTAACAAAATCAAAGATAATTGCAGAGTTATCGTTTGGCTTTTGGGTCAATCTATTTAAAAAGCCATACGCAAACAAGCTAAGAACAAAAGAGTTACAAAAAATATTTCTAAATATGCCTCCAAAAGAGACTAAAACTATAAACAGAGAGGTGTTATATCAAGAATTAAATCATATAAGAAATTTTAGAAATAGAGTTTTTCACTATGAAAAAGTTTTAAACAAAGATGATTATAACAATATTTTTAGTGAAATATATGAAATACTAGAATATTTTGACATAGAGTTAGCGGAGTATACAAAGAGTATGAATAATGAATAATTTATATGATTTACCCAATGGATGGGAGTGGAAGAAATTAGGAGAACTTTGTAACTTTATAAGAGGACCATTTGGTGGAAGTTTAAAAAAACAAATTTTCAAAGAAAGTGGAAATGCAGTTTATGAGCAAAGCCACGCTATCTATAATCAGTTTGAACAAATCAGATATTTTATTGATGATGAAAAATTTGAAGAGATGAAAAGATTTGAATTAAGACCAAATAGTTTAATAATGAGTTGTTCAGGTACAATTGGAAAAGTTGCAATTGTACCAAATAATATAAAAAAAGGAATCATAAATCAAGCGCTTTTGATGTTGACTCCAAATCATAAATTAAACAATGTTTTTCTTAAATTAATGATGGAAAGTAATTTTTTTCAAACTTTATTATCTGAAAATTCAACTGGTGCTGCTATTGCGAATATAGCATCTGTCAAAGTATTGAAAGAATTAAAAATTCCACTCCCACCACTTCCAGAGCAGCAAAGAATTGTATCAAAATTGGATAATCTATTTGAAAAAATAGATAAAGCCATAGCTTTACATCAAAAAAATATGGATGAAGCTGATGCGTTTATGGGAAGTGTTTTGAATGATGTGTTTGGAGAGCTGGAAGAGAAGTATGAAGTAAAATTGTTAGGTAGTCTTACTAAAACAACGAGTGGTGGTACTCCAAAACGAAATGAAAAATCTTATTGGGGTGGAAATATAGGATGGTTAAAAAGCGGTGAATTGAATGATGGATACATTACTAAAGTAGAAGAATTTATTACAGAAGATGGATTAAATAAATCATCAGCTAAACTTTTTCCTATTGGGACATTATTAATAGCTATGTATGGAGCTACTGTTGGTAGATTAGGAATTTTAGAAATTGAAACAACTACAAATCAAGCAGTTTGTGGGATATTGAATGATAAAAATCAATTTGAAACACTATATATGTTCTATTATTTGAAAAAAATTAGAGAAAAAATGTTGAAAGATTCTTTTGGTGGTGCTCAACCAAATATCAGTCAAACATATATAAAAGAATTAGAAGTTCCTCTTCCTCCACTCCATATCCAACAAAAAGTTGTTAAATATTTGGATGAAATTTCTCAAAAAATTGAAAAAGTCAAACAAGTGCAAAAAGAGAAAATGGATAACCTAAAAGCACTAAAAGCTTCTATCTTGGATAGTCCTTTTGGAGGTGGTTTGCTTTAATGATGTCCCACATAAAAAGTAATCAATGCACTGATCATTTTTAACCCTAACACGGTCTATTAATTGATTGAGCTAAGCCTCTGATAGCTCTGGCAAGCCTCCTGACTACCTAGACCACACGCTTTTTTGTAAAAGCTCTTTGCTTGGTCTCTGTCTTGCTTTACTCCAGTTCCATGCTCATAAGACATAGCAACCCCTAGACAGCCACTCTCATTTTTGCCTTCACACGCTTTTTCTAGAAAGCCAAAAGCTTTTTCATAATCCTGCTTCACACCTTGTCCTGAGAAATACGCCCTTCCTACACCATAGCAGCCATCAGCATACTCACCATCACATGACTTTTTTAGAAAACTAAATGCCTTTTTATAGTCCCTTTTAACTCCTTTGCCAAAGTAGTACAGAGCGCCCACATTGTAGCACGCCTCATAGTCACCACCCTCACACGAGGCTACATAGCTCTCTATGCCCCCGCTACTACTCTGTGTAGTTGATACATTTTTCTTATAGTAGTTTAGTATCTCTCTTAACAGAAGTGTTCTATTCTTTATTACCTCAGAGTTTAGTGTGTCACTATCTTGGGCTTGCATGAGGTCATACATAGTTCCTTGCATACCTTTATATGCACTATTTACGACACTTTGAGCTAAGCGCGTTGTCTTATCTCTCACATCTATCCACTCTTTTTGAGACACTTTTAGCTCATTTTGAAGCTTACTTGGTAGAGTCTTCATAAGCTTATCATATACTATATTTAGCTCCCTATCCCAAACCTCTGAGGCTATCAAACATGGTATGCCAGCACTCCCACCGTATGTAGCATCAAGACAGTTTTGGATATAGCCCTTGTAGTTTTTTTCAAACCCTTCTATGCTTTTAAACTCTGAGAGTGGCTTGATGTCCTTTGCGCTTTTGTACTCAAACTCAGCCCCAAAGCTAAAACCAAAAATCAGCATCAGAAAAATTATCAATCTCATATAAAAACCCTTTTTTAGATAATGATAGTATAATTTACCAAAAGATAACTAAAGGAGATAAACATGGAGTGTATATTTTGTCAGATTATAGAAGGAAAAATCCCTAGTAACAAAGTTCACGAGAATGATAAATTTTTTGCCTTTCATGATATCCACCCAAAAGCCCCAGTTCATATACTTGTTATACCAAAAGAACACCACGAAACCCTGCAAGATACACCTTCTAGCATCATGTGTGAGATGACAGACTTTGTTAAGGAGACAGCTACGCTTCTGGGACTTGACAAAAACGGATATAGATTTATCATCAACAACGGAAGTGATGGAGGACAAGAGGTATATCATCTGCACATCCACCTACTAGGTGGGACAAAGCTAAAGTGGATAGACCTAAGTGAAGATATGGATGAAGCTAGAAAGAGTCTATAAACACTACATTTAGATAGAGTAAAAAGAGAGTACCTAAGGCTATTTGCAACCAAAGGGCTCTTTTTTTGTACATAGCTAGGAGACTGACCGCTCCATAGATGATGAACAGATACCAAGGAAGCTTAATATCTATAGCCCTATCTGGTAGCGTAAAAAACGCTAATAAGTAGCTATCAAGTAGCCCACCAAGTCCTAAAGCATGCAAAACCATCACAAGAGGATAGAAAACAACAAAAACTATACTGATAAATGGCGAAAGAAGCCCATAAGGGGAGTAAACTCCAAAAAAAAGATGAGCTAGTGGAAGCATAGATATAAAAAGGTAGATATTGAGCCAAAGAACAAAAGCTAGTTTGTTTATATGCAAAAAGTAGCGGATAAAAATATAGATATAAAAAACACCCCCCACACTAAGCCAAAATCCAATATCAAAAAAAAGCTCAGGAAAAATCGCTAAAAGAAGTAGTACAACCCAGCCTAGAAACTCAAAAGAGAGTATCTGCACATGCCGAAAATAGAGCAACCCGCCAACCAAAAACATAGCAAATGACCTCAAAAGTGAAGCAGGAGTTCCTACAAAAATCATATAAGCAAAAAGTATAAATGCTATGATGAAAAAAAGATCAAAATTTCTATTTCTATATCTAAAAAACCTTTTTTGCAATAGTGTATAAGGATAGTAGAGTATAAAAAACAGCATCCCGCCAAGAAGTCCCAAATGGAAGCCACTTAGGGCAAAGAGGTGTGCTACTCCCCACTTGATGATACTATCTCTTAGCTCTTTACTTATCTCAGAAGCAAAAAATAGTCTCTGATATATCTCATTTGCCTCAATACTACTATGTTGCTTTTTGATATACTCTTTTATGCTAAAAAAGGGCTGAGCATCTTGAAATTCAAGCTTCAAAAGCAGAAGTGGGGAGAAAAAACTATTTATATACTCTGCAAAACTAACATCTTTTGTCAAAATCCCATAAGTAACCTCTCTACCACTTAAATACCGAATCTCATCCCAAGAAACAGTATAAAACTTATATCCCTCTTTGGAGGCTATTTTTAAAACCTCATACTCCCTACCTGTCTTTTCACTAAACTTTTTATACTGAAGAAGCACTACACCCTTTTGAAAAATAGCCTCTTTTGTTTTAAACTCTGTGTAGTTGTAGTATTTGTAGCCTATAGATATGGAAAAAAAGAGTAAAAGAATAGCTAAAAAGACTACTCTCTCATTTTTACTATAAAAAAGAGAGGTCTCAAATCGGTGTGTGGTCGATCTTAGTCTCTCCACTATCTTCAAACTTCCCTTGAGTAAAGGCTATCTCAAAGCCCTCATCTTTGTTCATAAACCTAGTACAATGCTTGTGAAAAACAAGACTTACTATACCAGTAGGACCATTTCTCTGCTTACCTATGATAATCTCTGCATCCTCTTCGTTTTTCTCATAAAACTTCTTATCATACTTTTTGCCCTGCTTTCTAGCCTCCTCCTCTTTCTCCTTCTCTTCTTTTAAGCGATAGACACTCTCACGATAGACAAAAAGAATGATGTCAGCATCTTGCTCTATTGCACCTGATTCTCTGAGGTCACTTAGCATAGGGCGTTTATCACTTCTACTCTCTAGCCCACGATTTAACTGAGATAGAGCTATGATAGGCATATCTAGTTCACGCGCTAAAAGCTTTAGTCCGCGACTTATCTCACTGACTTCCAAGTGTCTATCTCTAGCCCCTCCACCAGTCATTAGCTGCAAGTAGTCTATAACTGCTAGTTTTATCTCTTTGTGACGGGACTTTAGCTTTCTAAGCTTTGCTCGAAGCTGATGGATATTTATAGAGCCACTATCATCCACAAAAAAGCTCTTTGTACTCATCTCATCATAGGCTGCTGTAAAGCTACTCCACTCATCATCTGTGAGGTTGCCTACACGAAGGTTTTGCAGAGATATGGATGTTTTTGCTGCAAGCATACGCAAAAGAAGCTGCTCCGCTGGCATCTCAAGAGAGAAGACAACAACACCCTCTCCACTATCTAGAGCTTTTTGGGCGATATTTAGAGCAAAGGCGGTTTTTCCCATAGCAGGTCTTGCTGCAAGGATGACTAAATCACCTTCATTAAACCCTGTAGTCATGCGATTTAGCTCTTTAAACCCAGTATCTACACCTGTTAGAAGTGTGTTTCCTCTCTCTTTGTTTCTTTTTATCATATCCATAGTATCACTAAGGATAGTTTTTATCTCTTTTATCTCACTCTCATTTGTCTGAAGTGTCACTTTGTATAGCTCAGCTTGGATAGTGTCTATAAGATCCTCAACTGCCAAATCAGAGCTTCCAGTATACTCTCGTATGTTGTTTGCTATCTTGTTTAGCTCTTTTTTGATAGAGCGGTTTTTTACAAGCCTAGCGTATGAAGGTACATCAGCTATAGGGTTAGTAGAGATGATATCGGTTATATCACTATCATAGTCATCTCCTCTGCCTCTAAGCTTTGTTCTTATAAACTCCTCATCTAAAGGATACTGCTCTTTAAAAAGCTCATCCATCACCCTAAATATCTCTCTATGAGGTGGATAAGCAAAATCCTCAGGCTTTAAAAGTGATGCTATATCCTCAAAACCATCTGGATAAAAAATAATAGAGCTTAGAACAACTCTTTCAACTTCAATAATCATATCTTCCAAGACAAACCCCTAACCTAAAATCTCTTTAACTTTTTGAAGGATTATAACATCTTCTTTATAATCAAAAAATCTAAACCTCTTCCCACTTTGTCGTCTACCTTCTAACAAATCACCACTCTCTCTAAACTTCAAATCAAGCTCCGCTATCTCAAAGCCACTAGTTGTTTTTGCAAACATATCAAGTCTTGGAGAGGTTTTTTGTTTTGTATACAAAAAACAGTAGCTTTTAAGTCCAATCCTACCCACCCTACCCCTTAGCTGATGGAGCTGAGCTAGTCCTAATCGTTCAGCTCCCACAATGAGTATAGTGCTCAGTCTAGGAAGTGATATACCCACCTCTATAACAGTTGTTGATATAAGAATACTCCCTTTTTTAGCAAACTCCTCTAAAACCTGCTCTTTCTCTCTATCTTTTCCATGAGTTTTATACACTCCTTCAAACCTACTCTCCCAAAAACTGGCTCCTTGGGCTATAGACATGTACTCAAAGTTCTCACTCTCTTCTACTAATGGATAGATGATGGCTACTTGTCTGCCCTCTTGTGTTTCTTGCCTTATGTGGCTTAGGACATTTTTGAAGTCACTATTTCTTATAACTGCTGTGGTTATGTTTTTCTCAAAAGGTGTTTTGGTGATGAAGCTGTAGTTTATGAGTGTGGAGTTTATCATAGCCTTTGTTCTAGGTATAGGAGTTGCGCTAAACTGCAAGTAGTGAGGTCGTAGCCTATCTTCTCTTAAAAGCTCCATTAGCTTTGCCCTCTGATTTGTTCCAAATCTATGCTGCTCATCCACCATAATAAGGACTGATTCTGGAAGGTCTGTATATAAAAGTGCATGAGTTCCTATGATAAGGTCAGCTTCTTTAAAAGGCTCCTTTTTTGACTGTGTAAAGAGCGCTACTTTTAGTAAGCCCTCTGAAAGTCTAAGGGCTTCTGAATGAAGTTGATTTGCCAAAACTGTTGTTGGTGCCATAATGATGGATTTATAAGGTTTTGCCTTAAAAGCCGCTATAAACATCAATACACTCTTCCCACTCCCCACATCTCCGACTACTACTCTTCTTGTTGCCTCTTTTTTTTCTAGGTCACTCTCTATATCTTGAAGTACACTTTTTTGCTCACTAGTCAAAGAGAAGGGGAGTTGCTTTATAAACTCATCTGTAGGACTTTTTAGGGCTACTTTTGCTTCAAAAACTCTTCTTTTAGATGAAAGTCTCTTTAGATAATGGTATATCTCAGTGAATTTTAGTGCTTCAAGTGAGCTAGGAGGATATGGGTTTGTAGGTATGATTGATTTTGGAAAATGTAGGTTGATAATCTCACTTGCTACCTCTTCTGGTAGTCCTGCCTCTTTAAGCGCCTCAAGACTTAAGTATCTGTTTTTTATGTCAACAATACTCTTCTTTTTTAAAAGCTTTGTTTGGTACTTAAAGTCTATCCCGCCTACTTCTTTGAGTATTTTTGGCTGAAGTAGCGTGATATGTCTGCCACTTTTTTGTACCCTCCCTTTTAGATAACCTTCAAATCCTGATTTTATAGTGGCTCTGTGATATGGAAGTGCGTTAAAAAAAAGTATATCCACCTCTTGGTCTTTTGAGCTCTCATACCCTTTGGCTCTATATACTCTACCCCTACCTCTACTTGCACTCTCTATCTTGATACTATAAACCCCAGTTTGTCCATCTATAAACTCTTGTGATAGAGAGTTGTCTTCATAAGCACTAGGGAGAAAAAGCGCTAGGTCAAGCAGTGAGTGGATGCCTACTTTTGAGAGCTTTTTAGCATCCTCTCTTTCAAACACATATCTACTTTTTTGTGACGATACTAAAGCTTAGCTTCTCTATCTCAGAGTGGTTTTTTATAAACTCATTTATATCTTTTAGTTCAAGATTCTTGATAAGCTCAAGCTCATCTTTGTGATAGCCAAGTGGCAGACCTTTGTAGTACTCATCAAAGGCTCGACTTAGTCTTTGTGATAGAGTTTCATTACGGAGAGGTTCACTTCCTAATATGAACTTTTTTGCATCATCAAGCTCTTTTTGAGTAACACCATCTTTAACGAAGCCACTTACAACCTCTTTTACCACCTCAACAGCTTCTTCTTGTGACTCTACTTTAGTCTGCAGGTATCCAAATGCATAGGAGTGACTTTTATGGACAATAAATCTCATATATGCACTATAAGCTAATCCTCTTTTTACACGAATTTCCTCCATCATTCTACTTCCAAAACCACTACTTCCAAGTATAAAAGCAGCTACTTTTGCCTTGTAGTACTCCTTGTTATCTGGTTTCATATCAAAAGGAGAGCCAAAATATATATAAGCTTGTTGTGTATCTCTATCTTTCTCCTCTATCTTCTCTTTAGCACTTGCCTCAAAAAATGGTGTATGAAAGCTTTTTCCATTTGGTAAAGTCTTTAGAAGTGGTTTTATCATCTTTTTTAGTTCATCTAAGGATATATCACCACCTGCTAAGACAATTAATCGACTAAGATTTAGATGCGAATCTAAAAACTTTTTGACATCTTTTATTTCTATTTTTTTAATACCTTCTATGTCACCCGTAGTTGGTCTTCCTATAGGAGTTTTATCAAAAAGTAGCTTTTTTAGCTCAGTATTTGCTATGTAGTCGTAGTCGCTCTTTTTTGAAAGTAGCTTACTTATTTGTCTGTTTTTAACCTTTGAGAGGACTTCATTATCTAGATTTGGGTCATTTATGAGCTCTCTTAGAAGCTTTATACTACTAG
The DNA here is from genome assembly GCA_964484395.1 of uncultured Campylobacterales bacterium. Classification (GTDB taxonomy): domain Bacteria; phylum Campylobacterota; class Campylobacteria; order Campylobacterales; family CAZAFM01; genus CAZAFM01. Next base: position 10,747 of record CAZAFM010000047.1, read on the forward strand.
GAAACTCACTTTTAAGGGCTGAAACATCAAACGAAAAAGTCTCAATACCACTTCCTACATTTAGATTTATAGCTTTTGACTCTAATTTTTCAGCAAACTTTGTAGCTCCTAGCTTTTTAGTACCCTCCCCTAGAAGTATAGAGCTAACCTTAGCAAGTCCAGCTAAAGAGCCATCTTCCAGACTCCCGCTATCTCTAAAAGTTAGCTGAAGGTTGATAGTTGGTATGATGTTGGAATGTTCAAAAACTATAGGAACCTCAACACCATCAACCTTTATAGTCGTAAGCTCAGCACTCATCAAAACCCCTTTTGTGTAAAAAATAGTTAATAAAATAGTAAAAATCAGTCTCATTCAAAAACCTCAATTGTGTTGTAGGCTGTATCTCTTTTTGCTGGTATCTCTCCCATATCTTTTATGATTGAAATCATCTCTTCAGTATTCATACTATTACTAGCTCCAGCTGCTGCTACGACATTCTCCTCCATCATTGTGCTTCCTAAATCATTTGCTCCAAAAGCTAAGGCTAGCTGACCTATCTTGCTTCCTTGAGTAACCCAAGAACTTTGGAGGTTTTTGAAGTTATCAAGATACAAGCGACTAGTAGCTAGAAGTCTCAAGTAGCGGTTTGAACTAGCTTTTTGAAGCTCAGGATACTCTTTTTTAAGAGGTGTATTATCAGGCTGAAAAGACCATAGTATAAAGGCTCTAAACCCGCCTGTCTCATCTTGAAGCTCTCTAATAGCCCTTAAATGCTCTACTATATCCTCATCACTCTCAAGGGACCCAAACATCATAGTAGCAGTTGTCTTCATACCAAGCTTATGAGCAGCCCTATGTATATCAAGCCATCTGCTTGAATCTATCTTTTTTGGGGCTATCACATCTCGTACTCTATCACTTAGTATCTCAGCTCCAGCTCCAGGTATGGATGCTAATCCCTTATCATGAAGTCTCTTTAGCACATCTTCTACTGAGATTTTTGAAATTCTTGATATATAGTCAATCTCTATAGCTGAAAATCCATGTATAGTGATATTAGGATAGTTTTTAGATATCCACTCCACTAGCTCTTCATAATAATCTATCTTTAGCTCTGGATGGACTCCTCCTTGAAAAAGTATCTGAGTTCCGCCTATATCTTGAAGCTCCTCTATTTTTTTACCTATCTCATCAAAGCTCAAAATATAAGCATTTTGAGAGTCTTTTTTTGCACTAAAAGCACAAAACTTACAGTCAACCCAGCAGATATTTGTGTAGTTGATGTTTCTATCAACAATAAAAGTTGTGAGCCTTTTTGGGTGGAGTTCTTTTTTTTTCTTTAGTGCCTCCTCACCCAGATTTATAAGGCTCTCCCTCCTTATTAGGTCTATAGCTTTACCATCACTTAACCTCAAAACCTATTCCCCATACTAAACTCAAAATCAGAAGTTCTATCACCTGGTTGTTCTTGTAGTGCCCTAGGAAATATAAGGTTTATAGCCCCAAGTGGAGAGACCCACTCAATCATACCACCTACACTACTTCTTTGTATCTCATCAAAGCTATTTTCTCCAATCATACCCCAGTCATAAAAAGCACCAAAGCGAAAAGTTCCATCAGTTACTAGTGATTGGCTAGCCTCAATAGAGTTACTAAAAATCTTCTTACCACCTATTCTAATTCCCTCATCATCCTTAGGTGATAGTGAGCCTGATTGATAGCCTCTAATAGTCTTTATCCCACCTAGATAGAACTTCTCATTTATTGGTAAATACCCCTCATCAAACTCTATACCACCTCTTGCCTTATATCTTAGAATAAGGTCTTTATCTATCTCATCTTTAAGCCCATGGAAAATAGCAAAAGTGTTATAATTCTTTATAAACTCAGCATCACCACCAACTCCAGCATACTCAAGTAAAGTAGTAGCAGTTATACCCTTTCTTGGAAGCAAGTAGTCATCAGTACTATCATACTCTAACCCGGGGGTTAGTGCACTTTTTATATATCTTCCTTGGTGGTAGTATTTCAAAAAAGAGTCACTAACATCATCTTTTACATCTGTAAGATCAGTACTTGATAGGTCATATCCTAGTGATGCATGAAGGTGTCTAGTTAGCATTCTTCCTACATTTAGTCCTAGACCCATAGTTTTTTGCTTATAGTCGTATGCTTGATATTCACTACTATATATAGATGCTCCAAAACTATACTTTGAGTCAAAAACTCTTGGATTAAAGATAGATATACTAAAAAGTGAGCTTTTTTGATCTAGCTCAGCTGACACACTACCTTTTATGCCACTTCCAAAAACATTCTTGTCAGAGACAGCAACATTTCCAGATATACCACCATAGCTACCATATCCAGCTCCAAACCTAAATTCACCAGTTTTTCCCTCTTTGACACTAACTAGCAAGTCCATATGGTGCTCATCTACTCTTCTCTCATCTATGGTGACTTCTTCAAAATACCCTCTTCTTTTTAGGGTGTCTTTTGAGTCTTCCATATCAGTAGAATTATATATATCCCCTGGAGCCAAGTATATATCTCTTCTTATAACATTATCTCTTGTCCTGGTATTTCCTGAGATAATCACATCTCTTATATAGACTTTTTCACCTGCATCGCACTGATATGTGATTGCAACTGTTCTATTTTCATCATCTTTTATCGTATCTGGACTCACTCTTGCAAAAGCGTACCCCATATTTCCTAAATCAGTTTTAATGCGTTCTACATCTTTTCTTACATCGCCTATATCAAACCTATCTTCAGGCTCAACCCTAAGCTCATCAAGTACATTTGCTATATCTAAGAGAGGTTCGCTTTGGACTATATCAACACTACTAACTGTATAGACTTCACCCTCTTTTATCTTGTAGTTAATAGTTGCATCATAGGTGTTAAAATCAGCCTTTAGATTTGGTGAGGAGACCTCAGCATCTAGATAACCTTTTGTCATATAGAAGTCTTTTATCCTAAAGGCATCATACTCAAGCTGATCTACCTTAAGCTCACCATCATCAAACCCCCACATCCAACCAAATATCTCCCTCTCCCTATTTGCTATATATGGAGTGAAATCTCCTCCATCATACTCATTTGCACCACAGTAGTTTATCTCCTCTATAATTATATTTTCACCTCTATTTACTATCAAAGTTAGCTTTAGGGCATCTTCATTGAACTCATCTGTCTCTGATTCAACTACTGTATCTATATATCCTCTAGTATCAAAAAACTCGATTATCTGATCTTTTGCATTTCTTAGTCTTTGGTCATCATAAATATCACCCTTTTTTAGCTTTAGCTGCTCTTTTAGGTCTTGATAGTCTCTTCCTGAGCCTAATCCATCAATCTCTATTTTTGCAATAATAGGCTTCTCTTGAAAGTGAAATGTTAAAACTCCACCCTCTTCAGTCACATAGATATCTTTAAAATACCCTTGCCTAAAAAACTCTAAAATGGCTTTATCGACTTTTTCTATATCTATCTCATCACCCTTTTGTATATCAACTATATCATTTGCAATCATGGGTGATATATGGATAAGTCCTTCATACTTTATGTCTTTTAAAGTTACTGCAAAAAGTGCTATCGGAAGAAAAAGAAAAAGAGCTAATCTCATTAAATATTCCTATTCTGTTTTTATTTTGATGCACTGATTTTAACCAAATACACATTAATACTCATTAAACACAAAACTTCTTCTGTGGTAGCTTTTGATAAAATCCCAAACTACTTTTTTAAATAGGATAGTTATGCAAAACATTTGTATTGTTGGTCTTGGTATTATGGGTGGGTCTTTAGCCTTAGCTCTAAAAGAGATGGGGAATAAAGTAGAGATTCTAGGATGTGATAGTAGTATTGAGCACCAAAATGATGCACTAAAACTAAATCTAGTAGATAGAATCATCACTCTAGAAGAGGCAAAGAGTTGTGATGTTATTTTTTTAGCCACACCAGTTGATACTATAGTAGCACTATTAGAGAAGCTAAAAGATATTAAAAGCACTACTACAATCATTGACCTTGGTAGTACAAAGTACGGTATAGTAAAAAACACTCCACCACAAATTCGATCAAATTTTGTAGCAGCCCATCCAATGTGTGGGACTGAGAAGCACGGACCAAAAGCTGCACTAAAAGGTCTATATAGAGGCAAAATAGTAGTTATCTGTGACTCAGAAAATAGTAATAAATTTTCACTAGATAGAGCAAAAAGTATCTTTAGTAATATTGGTATGAAGATAGTCTATATGGATGCAAAAGAGCATGATAAGCATGCTGCTATTATTAGTCACCTTCCTCATGTTATAAGTTTTGGTTTAGCAAATGTAGTCTTATCACATGAAGACCCAAAAAGTATCGTAAACTTAGCAGCAGGTGGATTTAGAGACATGAGTAGGATTGCTAAAAGTTCACCATCTATGTGGGGAGATATATTTAGGCAAAATAGAGAGTTTTTACTTGGAGCCATTGAATCTTATGAGGATGAGATAAAAAACTTCAAGAATGCGATAAAAGATGGAGAGTGGGATAAGGTGTCTAAACTTATAGAGGAAGCAAATAGGCTAGAAAAGATTCTCTAAAAGGCTGCAAAAGCTTTTTTTTCTAAAGAATACAGTGTATATCTTACTGATTTAAAAACCTCACTATCACAAACTTCTAGACTTTTGCAAATCTCCTCTAGAACTCTAGATGCTTCTTGTGCTCTTTTGAAGTTTGATATAACTATATCTTTTGGGGATTTATTGGTTTTTTCACTATTAGTTGAGGTTCTGAGGATGTCTCCTTCTATATCTCTTGAATCAGTTATGCTTTTGTAGCACTCTAGCTTGATACTGTGTCGTAACTCTTTTAGCTCATATGCAAGAGATCTGTCTTCATATAGGTATCTAAAGAGATCTTCAATAACTCTAATACCCTCTTTAAGTCTATTTAGATTCGCATCTACAATGCGGAGTAAAGAAGCATCAGCCTCTTTACTCATCGCTACTAAAAATCCCAAATAGCTGAAGTAGTGAAACAAAAAGATTTAGAAAGTCTATATATAGTGCAACTGCTGCTTCAACGGGACTAGCAAATGCTCCTTTGATGATGTTTTGTGTATCATAAACAATAAATGCACTAAAAAGTAGCGCACCAAAACTAGCAATACCTACTTGCAGTAGAGGACTACCAAGGAAGATATTTACAACTGCCATAACCAAAATAACAATAAGAGCAATAAAAAGTGGCTTACCCATAGATGTAAAGTCTCTAGTTGTAGTCATAGAGTAGAATGAAAGTACACCAAAGATAACTGATGTAGTTGCAAATGTTTTAGCAACTATAGCTCCACCACCAGGAAGTCCTAATATGTGACTTAGAAGTGGAGCTAGGGTTAGACCACTTACAAGAGTAAATGCAAAAAGCACTACTAGGTTAAGACCGGGCTTACTTCTTAGAGCATAAATACCAAATAGAAGACCCAGCTCCAGTATTACAAGCCCCCAATACCAAGTAGCAATAGTCTCACTAAATCCAAGTCCAACATACGCACCAGTAGCAGCAGCAACTAATGAAGCTGCAAAGATTTGATATGTTTTTCTTAGAAAAGCAACTATAGATGATCTATCACTTGGATCAACCCTCTCCTGAGTATACCCCTCACTACTAGCAACTGGCTCTTCAGCCCTACTTGCAGCACTACTTACATAATCCCTATCGTATAATGCCATCTTCTAATCTCCTTTTTATAGTCTTAATATAAGCTAATAAGCTCATTAGGCTTAAAGTTAGTCACATCCGCCATTGTAGCATCAAAAATAGTCAAATCATTATCATAAATAACATCTTTAACTCTTTTTATGTAGCTTCCTTTGAGGATTGAGTATTTGCTTAGATACTCAATTGCACTATCTCCAGCTATAAAACCACCAGCTAGTCTATGTCTAACTCTAGCATCTCTAAAACCCTTATAGGCTGTGTGAATATTTAGGTTTAGCATATATGCTCTAACTGAGTCTTTTATGTCTTCGAATATTCTGATTCTCTCATATTTACCCTTAACTGCTCTACCTTTGAAGCCTAGATTTTTGCTAAAAACATAGTGTCCATAGTAGTTGTTAAGCTCTCTAGCATATTCACTCTCTCCCCATCCAGTCTCCAAAACTGCTTGAGCTACTGCCATAGATGGTGGAATCATATCTACTTTGTTTAGATACTCATCTTTGTTAAAAAGATCATTTATCTTATACTTCTCTGCAATTTTTGCGAGTTTTTGAATATTGTGTTGTTTGTTTGGTCCATTTAGCTTTAAAAAAAACTCTTTTGAAAAAAAGTTATTGACGAACTCTCTTTCAAGCGCTATTTTCTTATTCTCTTCTATGATAGCTGGCAAAAGATCATTCATAAAATTCTGCTTTTTTGCACTTTCAAACTGAACTCCATAACTGCTACCACCAAAAGCTACTAAACTAAGTAGAAAAAATATAGATAAAACTATTCTCAATCATGCTCCTTGAACTGTTTTGTGTTAAATTTGGGGATAATTGTATCAAAAATCTTTCTTACATTACCTTTAAAAAATATTTTACTTTTTTCACTTATAAATTGTAGTTTTTTACTTACAACACGCACAGTAAGCCACATATAATTTTGTGATATAATCATTTACTACTTAAATAAAAAAGGTGTTGCTTATGGTAATACGAATAGAGATGGCGGAGAATATCGTTGATAAAGTGATGTCATTTTTACAAAATCTACCAAAAAATGAGATAAAGCTGGATGTAGAGAAAGAGTCTAGCATAAAACATAAGCCAAAAAAGCTCAAAAGCATTTCTCTAAAAACAAAAGGTTTTACATTTAACAGAGAAGAAGCAAATGCAAGATAAGGTCTTTATTGATACTAATATCATCATATACTCATACTCTGAAGATGAACCCT
>CAZAFM010000048.1:0-17444 GCA_964484395.1 uncultured Campylobacterales bacterium
TGTCAGAAAAAAATCAGATTTTGAAAAATAATTGGGATTTGTAGTTAAATTTTATTTGACTTGAGGAATTGTGACACCAAACTCATAGTTTTCATCAAATATCTGATTCAAACTTGGTGGTTCATACGCACTTATAAGTCCTACTCTTTTTAGCTTCTCTACAGAGAATATCTTGATATAGCACTGAAGCCTTCTTGCTATCTCCTCATGCTCTAAGGCTCTATCTCCAAGATATGAGCTGATAACTAGTATGATGTTTACAAGATTTTGAGCAACACCCTCTTTGTTCGGGTCTGCTTTTATAGCCTCTATCTCTTTTTCAACTGCTAAAAAAAGAGTCTCATCAAGCTTATGAGGCAGAAGATTTTGGGGGTTTTGTATGGAGCTTTCTATAGTTTTTGATATATCATTCATCATCTACCCCTTGTTTTTGGGGTAGATTTTAACATTTATTTGCTGATGAGCTAAGCCAAGAGATCTTCAGCTACTGTACTTTTAGTTTTAGAACATCTAGCTTGATACTGCTCTGAACAACTAGAGTGCTTGTGCTATATGATTTAGTGCTTTGCTTATCTATATAGCTAATTTCACATATTTTCTAAGCTAAAAGCCTTATACTCTATCTCGAACCCATGCAGTTTACTCAAAAGTTTTGATGATTTTTGCTTTAAGGCTTCTAGGTCTATTTTTTTAGAGTTGAGCTTTACTTCACAAATCATCGCTTTTTTGTCCAGCTCATTTAGGGCTACTATATCTATTTCGTTTTGATTGCCTCTCTCCCAGTAGGTGCCTATTTGAGAGAAGTTTCCACTCTCTTTTAGAAGTTCTATAAAATATTTCTCCAAAAATCTTCCACTATAAACTCTAAAATCTCTTTTTACTATCTCTTTTACAAACCCATAGTTCTCTATCTCTATGGCACTTCTGTACTTGTAGATAAACCTAAACCAGAAGTTAAAATAGTTATCAAGAATCTCATATTTGAGAGTTCTGCTTCCATCTTTTGCAAAGATTGGTCTTATTTTTTTGATAAGTGTATACTCATTTTCCAGCCTATCTAAGTAACCACCTATGTTTTTGCCTAGAGTTGATTCTATTTCGCTTCGTGATGTTTTAGAGCTTGCTATTAGGCTGAGTATTGAAAAATATGTAGTGTATTCTTTGCCAAACTCCTCTATGAGCAGGTTTTTCCCTTCATCTAGTAGAAGTGAAAACTCATCAAATATAACTTCTAGCTGCTCCTGAAGTGTAAAAGCCTTTTTGTCTACAAAAATTTCAACATACTTAGCCACTCCACCTGTAAAAATATAAAATGACAGTAGGTCTTCATTTGTATAGTTTGGATAGTGATCACTCATAATCTCTTTAAGCGTTGTGACACTAAAGCCTTTGAGATGGATTTTGTTGTTTGCTCTGCCAAAAAGTGGCTCTTTTTTATCTTCAAATATTTTTTTCATTAAGCTATAGATAGAGCCACTTAATACTAGATTCATCTTTGATTTGTCTTTGTACTCATCCCATATGTTCTGCATATCACTATAAATAGAGCTATTGATAGATAAAAACTCTTGAAACTCATCTATTACGAGGGTAAAATGGGTGTTGACTGAGAGCTGGGAAAGATACTCAAACAGATTTTTAAAGCTTTTAAATTCGCCTAATATCTTACTATCCAACTCATTTGAGATAATCTCTACAAACTCTTCACAAAGTATCGCTTCATCTTTTTTAGAGACAAAAAGGTAGATTTTTTTCTTATAAGCTACTTTGATAAGCTCTGTTTTTCCTATCCTTCTTCTACCAACTATCACGGTCATTTTTGATGATTTTTGTGAAGCTGTCTCTATGGAGCGGAGATTCTGAAGCTCTTTTTGGCGATTGTAAAATTTCATCTTCTGCCTTTATAGTAATGTGTTTTACTGTAACACATATTATTATAAATTGGTTTAAAAATAGAAGGGTCTTGTATAAGTGGCAATACCACAAAGCCTCATAAATATTTAAAAACGATATGTGGAGCTTCTATAGTTTTTGATATATCATTCATCATCTACCCCTTCTGTCTTGGGGTAGATTTTGTATCTGCTTAGCTATCTCTTTTAATCAAAACTCATTCCATTGTCTTTACTGCTTGGACAGAGGGTTATTTTGTAGTTTGCCATGTTGATACCATGAATATTGTTTTGACACTGAAAAGTTGAGTATGGGTCATCATACTGATGAGAGTAGGCTGAAGGACATCCCTTTTTTACTACCTCTACTTTTGGTTTAATGTATGTAGTCCAATCACTAGCTGAGTGACAATCACTCTTTGCACTAGTCCCTGGTAAATCTTTAAGCGGGGCGCTTGTCTCATCAGTCCAGAACGAACAACCACACTGATCACTAGTATATCCCCATCCTGAAAGAAGTGGTGAGTTGTCTGATTGTAAACATAGTGCATACTCTGCATGACTACTACAGTCTACCCCCATATTTGTATTAACATAAGAGCTATGATTGTCACTTGAGTGAGTTTTGGGTGTTGGCATAGAACAAAGAGCAGTGTATGTCCAGTATCCTCTCCTTTTCCCACAAGTACTCTGGGTGCCTCCTGCGCTAGCAGTAGCATATGATAGTCCACAAACTTCACTCCCACTACAATCACTATGGTCTGTACAGTTACTACCCCCATCTGATACAAAGTTGTAGGCTATGTTGTTTGCACCTTCAGTAGTTGAGTTAAATCTAGTTGCATAATCATACTCACATCTATAATCTGTTAGTTCAGTAGTTGTTGTCTGACTCGTTGTTGCACCATTAATTCCACAGAAATACTCTTTTCCTTTTGAAACCATACTTTCGTTATTCTCATCTACTGGCTCAAATGAGACTGGAACCCCAATACTATTGATATATGAGAGGTCATAGTAGTCAGTTCCGCTTGATTGCATTGTAAACTCTGATGGGGATGTCATAAAAGGTTTTTGATGACAATTAGTTCCATCATCATCACACCCTGTTAGAAATGCTATATTCCCAGAGTTTACTATGGGTTTTTTTAGATTTTTATCAAGAGTAAACACTACATTTCCATTGCTTGGCACTTTATTGATAGCTTGTTGACCAAAAGCATACTCACAAACACCACTTGCATTACAGATAGAGCCTTCACTGAAGACTTGGCAATCACTATTTTTTGTACACTTGCACCCACCTATAGTATCATCAAAAGTCATTCCATTTGGACATTTCCCACCGTTACTTGTGTCAGGTTCACAGTAGTGTTTAGCATTACATTGCCAGTTTTTGAAATCATTCCCATAGATGTTAACAAGTTGTGTAGTACATTGCGTGCTACCTGGCGAGCAAGGGATGGCGTTTGTAGCTCCACCTGTGTACTCTACAAAAACATCTCCACTACACTTATTTTCTACTGAAACAAACCTACTTGCAGGCATCTCTTTTACAGTGATATTTTGTTCAGCACTGTAGTTATGACTTCCTGAATCAGCCGTAACTTTTATATTCACACTCCCTGAAGTGCTACTTGAAGCTACTGTGAAGCTACACTTATTATTTCCTATTGTAGTTAGGTTGCTATCACAACCACTTGGAAGGGTTGGATTATCGATAATACTTGTAGCATTAGACTCTACTTTGAGGTTAGTTATTGAGTCTACATTGCTAGAACTTACTAGTCTTAAAGTAGCGATTGAAGTTTTGCTAGGCTCCATTGACTCTGCTACACTCAACTGAAGCTCTCCATACTCAACTGTCCCATCTTTGACATCTACACTCATAGTAGCAGGATGGATGCTACTATCAGATGCTTTTGCTTCTAGCTGAATACTACCGGCTTTTAGGGCAGTTAGATTGATATCACAAGAGTATGATGGGGCTTTGATCTCACAAGAAGAGAGTGAGATGATGCCTGTTTTTGAAGGGGTTAGGTTAATAGAAGTAGATTTTTCTACATCTTTTAGAGATAGTTTTACCTCTTTACTTTTACTGTCTCCATCTGTCTTGAGGCTCATTGTTGAGGAGTTAAAGTCAAGATATCCTGCTTCACTTTGACCTACTGTCACTATTGTCTTTAGATCATCATAGTGTGGGGCTGATATACTTAGTGTATCTGTACCTGAGCTGGTAGCTTTTATATCTATATCACAGCTTCTGTTTTTTGATGAAAGCCTGCAACTATCTTCTAATGTTACTTTTGCATTTCCAATCGTCCCTATCTGAGGAACAAAGTCAGATACTCCAATAGCACTGCTACTTAAGGTGATTGTTGCTTGTTTTGTATCGCCTGGTTTATCTATTTTTACAGTAGATGGGCTTATACTCCATGCTCCATACTCTGGACGCACATCTATAAATTTTGGAGTAACTATATAGCCATGAGCTTCTGCTGAAATCTTTATACCATTTCTTGGAATATCCTGAGCAAAGAGCTTGACCTCACAACTATTTGATTCAGTTGATAGATAGCAGGTCTTATCTTCTACTGCAACTGTTTTTGTATCCATGGAGGTAATAGTTGTCTTAACACCACCTAGAATACCACTAGAATCATCAAGTGTGAGTGTTGCGGTGGCCTGCTCACCTACTGTTATCTGATTTTTATCAAGTGAGAGACTTATAGTCCCTTTTGTAGAGTCAACATTGATAGGTAGATTTATAGTATCATAACCAAATGGCTCTATGGTAATGAAACTCTCAGCACTTCCCTTCCCTATAGCAGTAAATGTACACTCAGTGCTACTACTTGATAAAAGACATGGGGATGGGGATGTGTTGGATATTGTCACATTTGAGTCAGCTGATGAGATAGAGACTTTAAAAGGACTAACCCCTTCGGACTTTTCTAGTTTTATAGTACCTTCTGTAGAGTCTCCACTTTTTATATTTGATGATGCTAAAGATGCGACAATATGCCCTTTGACTGCCTTAAGCGTTTCAAGTTGCTCTCTAGGAGCGATGTAGCCTGTAGCACTTAGCTCTATATCTGATTGCCCTACACCTACACCATCTACAAGTATTGTCTGCTCATAGTCATTTGCACTATTTAGTTCTACCTCTACAATCGCATCTCTTGTGTCTTGGTTTAAAAATGTAAGTATCTTGCTCTTTTTCGCACCTACTGCATCAGCAGCATAGGCATTTGTAAAAATAAAAGAGGAGGCAATATCAATAGTCTTAAAAAAGATATGCTGTATATTTCTAAAGCCTGTTGGTGCAATACTTGCTACTGTGTCAGTTGCTCCAAGAGAGACGCTCACTGCATCACCTGAGTAACCTGCTAGTCTGATAGTTGCTGGATTTAGGCTACCATCATAGATGATAGGATTTAGGCTGAGTTGTAAGACACCATTATCACTATCAACACCCACAGGTGTTACAGTAGTGATATCTGTTCCGCTAATTGAAGCAGTGATAGAGCCATCAGCCTTACTTATACCACTAATAGTAAAGTCACAACTACTTGTCTGTGCTGAGAGTGTACAAGAGTTTTTAGATAGTGACACAAAACCACTTGGACTACTACTTAGATTTACCGTAGCACTCTCTCCTGAAGAGATGCCATACATAGAAAGAGTTGCGGTTGTATCTTCACCAATATCTAGTGATGGGTTGTTTATATCTAAGTGTAGCCTACCACTCACTGATGTAGAGGAGTTACCACCAGATGATCCTCCAGAAGATGGCGTTTCACTACTTGTAGTAGCACTAGTGCTACTGCTATCACTACTAAAGCCACATCCGCTAAACCCCAAAACCATGATACTTAATAGAAGTATCTTTATATATTGTACCAAGACTGTCTCCAAAATTGAATTTATACAATCTCTCTGTCTTGAATTGAGTTCAAGCATGTAGAAGTTGCACTAGTTAACCAAATCATAGCAGAAGCAAATTAGAACTGTGTTAGAAAATTAACAAATTTCTAATATTTTCTAACGCATTTCTAATTTACTTATGTAATAATGCGAAGAGTTCATTCAAAGAGAGTAGAAGTGATAGATAGATTTAGAGTTGTGGGGGTTTTTTTACTATTTTGTTTTTTTAGCTTGTCACTTAATGCCTCTTTAGTGATGGATAAAAACTACTACAAATTTTCAAACTTCCAGATAAACTACCTTATAGACCAAAGTGGTGATATATCTGAGATTTCTAAAAAAAGTTTTAACAAAACATCCTCTAGTGACTTCTCTTTTGGGTATGTAGGCAAGGTCTGGCTAAAAATAGAGATAACAAACAAAACAGATGGAAACCAGTTTGTACTTACACTAAATGAGTCATTCTATGACAAAGCAAACCTCTATATCAAAGAGAACAACACATGGATAGAGAAAAAAAACGGCATTGACATCCCACTAAAAAGCAGACATGTAAAGCACAGTAGAATCTCCTTTGACATAGATATCCCAAAAGATAGCTCAAAGAGCGTATTTATAGAGCTAAAAACAAAGTATCCATATTTTGGAAATGTAGAGGTATATCAAAAAGATTTTTTCCCACTTAGTATGATGTATGACCCAGCTATTGTTTATATATTTGTACTTGGGATTTCATTGGTGATACTGTTTTTTACCTTTTTGATGTATATGGAGATAAAGGAGAGGGTATTTCTCTACTATAGTGGATATCTCTTTTTTAACATCATCTATCTTATCAATATGAGCGGTATACTTGTCTATGTAGACCTTGCTCACTATATCTACGCACTACACTTTGCGACATGCTTTTTTATAGCCTTTTTGTGGCTTTTTACACTAGAGTATCTGGAGATAAAAAAAGATTTTAAAAAACTAAGCAGGTTTTTTCTCTTTGTAAGTTATCTCTTTTTTGCTTTAGGTTTGTACACATTGTTTGACTATCAGGCACTTCTTGTTAATGGTTTTGCATTTGCTGCTATCAGCAGCATGCTTCTTATATCCCTCTATCTATATGTCAAAAAAATCATCAGAGCAAAGTACTTCTCCTATGTCATAGTCATCTATCTGGTTTCTGGCTTTATCTACCTAGCTATGCTCTCAGGCCTCTTGGAGTATAACTACTTTACAAGAAACTCCGTACTTTTTGCTACTGGGATTGCAAACATACTTTTTATGCTTATCCTTACGAGAAGATACAAAAAACTAAAAGATGAGTACAAACAGGAGCTAGAAAAGACAGTATCACAAAGAACAAAAGAACTTCAAGTAGCCAACAAAGACAAGGAACTTCTTCTTAAAGAGATACAGCATAGAGTAAAAAACAACTTCCATCTAATCCTAGCACTTCTCTGGATGAAGAGCAAGACAAATACTGAAATAACGCCCATAATCCGCAGGATTGAGAGCATGGCACTTATCCATGACTATCTCTATAACTCAAACAACCTAGATGAGTTTGATATGGAAAAGTATCTTCGTGAGATAACAAATAGTTTTATAATCAATGATAGAATAGAAATTCAGATTAGCTACAACCTAGACTTCAACATCCAAAATACAAATGCGACCAACTTAGCCATGATTGTAAATGAGATTATTACAAATAGCATAAAACACAACCAAATTGACAACATAAAAGTAGATATAGAGGTCAAAAACGAGAAAAATAGAGTGATTTTTATAATACAAGATAATGGAAAAGGGATTGATAGTAGCTGGAAAAATGGGCTAGGCTTAGATATGGTAGATGATTTTTGTAGCAAACTACAAGACTCCAACTACAGTATCATCAATAATAATGGCGTAAGGTTTGAACTACAATACTTGGAGGATAGATGTTAAAAAGCTTAAACATCTTAATTGTTGAGGATGAGGTAGTTGCTACTAAGTACTTGAGCGAGATATTAAGTGAGATTGATTTTATAGAGATAGAGAACATCTACAAGGCAAAAAGTGCAAATAGGGCTTTTGAAATAGCAGAGTGTAATACTCTTGATCTTGTGTTTATGGATATAAACATTGATGGAAGCGAAGATGGAATCAAATGCGCAAAGAGGATTGAGCAAAAATCAAAGGCTCCAATCATATTTACAACTGCATATAGTGACTCCCAGACCATAATGGATGCAAGCCAATCAAACATAGTAGGCTATCTTGTAAAACCTTTTGGCGCCCCCGCTGTTAAAGGAGCAGTGTCTATCGCCCTTAAAACCATAGAAGAAAACTCACATCAAAGCCAGAGGAAAAAAAACAACAACCCTCATCAAGTAACTATAGCCAACTACACATACAACACAAAAGAAAAAACTCTCTATAAAGATGCCAAGCTAGTCAAGCTAAGTGCAAAAGAGACAGAGTGTCTTGCTATCCTCTATGCTCACAAAAACAGATTTGTAAGTAGTGAACATCTCTGTACTTATGTCTGGTGTGGAGATGGATATGACCCAAAAAGCTCCCTTAGAGAGCTACTTTTTAGACTTCGCAAAAAACTACCCGAACTAGAAATTGAGAACATCCCAGGTCTTGGCTACTCTCTAAAAGACTCTTAAAGTATAAAAGGAAAATCAGTATGAAAATGGTTTATGTATTTGCACTCAAGGTGTCTGTTTTTATATTTACTATAGTTTTTATCTCATCTTGTGGACTGCTTGAAAGTGATAAGGGGGATGGCAGAAGTATGCATCATATATGGGTCTCACCAGATGGTAGTGATACAAATAGTGGGGATTTTCATGCTCCTTTTAAAACCATAGCTAGGGCGCAGACAGAAGCTAGAAAGAAAACTAGTAGTGATACTGATATAGTGGTAAATATAAAAGATGGAACATATAGGCTTGATAAGACTTTAGAGTTTGATACAACAGACTCACCAAAAGATGGGTATACGCTGACATATAGAGCAGTAGAGGGAAATGCAAGAATATATGGTTCAAAAACTATAGATAGCTGGAAGATATGTGATAAAGATAAAAACATCTACTGTGCTGATGCAAAGGGTATAAACTCAAGACAGTTTTATGTAGATGGAGTGCGAGCTACTAGGGCTAGAACTATTGACTATCCCGGAGGCTTTTGGCCACACTTTGACTATAACGCCACCTCTCCAAAAAATAGTGATAAGGTGGGGATTTTGTATATACCCTTAGAGTATATGAATGGCTCACTTGACCCAAACTGGCCAGATCCAACTACTTGGAGTAATGTACAAGATATAGAGGCCGTATCTCTTCCTCAGTGGAAGATGCAGAGAGTCCCACTAAAGTCAATAACCAAATACCCTGACTACAACAACACAGAGATAAGTGAATTAGATAAGTTGCTTTTTTACATATATGAAGTAGCAGAAGATGTAACCAATGATGGGCATCTAAATTATGACCTTTCAAAAACAGGTCTGATAGAGCTTCAAGACCCAGCATGGACAAATGCAAATGTATATCTCAATAAAGACAAGAATGCAACGGCTATCTGGGGGTTTTATAGACTATCCTACTTTGAAAATGCTTATCAGTTTTTAGATAAAGAGGGTGAGTGGTATCTGGATAAAGCTAAAGATACTATCTACTACAAGCCACTTGCTAATCAAAACATATCCAATGCAAAAGCAGAACTTCCATATTTAGAAAAACTCATAACTGTAAAAGGAAGTGAGAATAAAGCAGTAAAAAACATAAAATTTGAAAATCTAAAATTTGCCTATGCAACATGGCTAGCTCCTAGTACCTCTAAAGGCTATATATCTGATCAGAGTGGAAATCTAGTAACAGGTAGCTCCTATGACTACAACAGCATAGGACATGTAAGATATGTAGAGGAGACACCGGGGAATATAGAGCTAGAGTTTGTAGATGGGGTTGTTTTTAGTGGAAATATGTTTGAACATATGGGAGCGGTGGCACTACACTTTGGGACAGGCACTCAAAACTCTAAGATAACAAGTAATCTCTTTGAAGATATATCTTCTTCAGCCATATGGTTAGGAGGTGTACAAAAAGAGGACTACTCTCCAAACAGTTCGCAGATAACCAAAAACAACACCATCTCAAACAACCTCATACGACATATAGGGCAAGAGTATGTAGATGTAGCTGGCATATATGTAGGCTTCTCTACACACACTACTATAGATCACAATACACTTATGTACACTCCATGGTCAGCTATCGCTATGGGCTGGGGATGGGGACTACTTGACCCTGGTATAAATCTAGGACTTGTAACAGCCACGCCAAATATGTGGGGAGTGCATACAGAGTACACGCCAAACTCATATAACAAAATCACAAACAACAGAACATATAAGACCCTGCAGCAAGTATGGGATGGTGGAGGAGTCTATACAACTGGATATCAAGGAAGCTCTATGGAGGATGCACTCTTGATAGAGGGAAATGTCTTTTCAGATAAAAACCCAAATAGAGGTGGAAACACAGTATATAGTGATGGTATGAGTAGGTATATCAAGGTCAAAAACAATGTAATGTACAACAACCCTATAGCACATGTGTTTTTTGGGGATGATGTTGGGTTAAATAATCCTTTCTACATACAGCTTGCACTCTACTCTTATGCGAATAAGATGGTCACTTATGGTTCAGATAGTGGTGGATGCAGGACTTATGGAGATATAGCCTATGAGGGGAACTTTTGGTATGATAGCAGCTTTTTCAACCCCTGCGCTTT
This sequence comes from uncultured Campylobacterales bacterium, assembly GCA_964484395.1. Lineage (GTDB taxonomy): Bacteria > Campylobacterota > Campylobacteria > Campylobacterales > CAZAFM01 > CAZAFM01. Next base: position 10,602 of record CAZAFM010000048.1, read on the forward strand.
TAGCTATGAAGGGGTGAGCTATCCAACTGGACTAACTTATAGTAGTGATAAAAACATCACCTCAAACATCCCTAGTGCGCAAAAAATAGCAGATAAAGCAGGAGTAAGCTTTAGACCATCATCCATCCCAGAAGATAGATGGGTAACACCACCAAAAAAGATAGTGCTAAAATAACAAGAAAAATGATTTTTCTAACACGCTTCTAATTCTCTTATGCAATAATATCCCCATATTGCCTAGGAGAAAAGATATGGAAGTAACATCTACAACCACAAATGCAACTTTTTTAGAGATACCAACAGAACAAGGTTTTGTAAAGACACCAGAAGCAAAGAGTGACAAAGATGAAGATAGTAAAAAACTTTCTAAGAATGAGCTTCTAGAGCTTATAGATGACCTCAACAAAAGCCCTCTTTTAAACACAAAACTAAGGTTTGGATTTGACCAAGAGGATGAGGTATTCTATGTAAATGTCATAGACTCTGAAACAGACACTGTCCTAAGAAGATACCCTAATGACCAAGCTATAAACTTTGCTAAAAAACTTGATGAGCTTCTAGGACTTCTTTTTGATAAAAATGCCTAGAATAGGCCAAACCCCTTGAGGGGCTATAGGTTTGGCTTAAAATAGAGAACACCAAGTGGTGGTAGGTTTAGATTAAGACTCAACTCATACCCATTAGCAGGATGTTCATCACTCCAAAATCCTCCATTATTTCCTACATTACTACCGCCGAAGTCATCACTATCACTATTTAGCACTTCACTCCAAAAGCAGTGAAAAGGTACACCCACACGGTATCCAAAGTGAGGATTTGGTGTTAGGTTACACACTACTAGCATGGTATCTTCTAGATGATCTCCAAATCTAAAAAATGAGATGATACTATTATCACTATCAGTTGTATCTACCCATTTAAAGCCCTTTTTCTCATGGTCATTTGCATATAGGGCTGGGTGGGATTTATAGACTTTATGAAGCTCTTTTACAAACTCCAGCATTCCCTTATGCATTGGATAATCTAGTAGATGCCAGTCAAGACTCTGCTTGTAGTTCCACTCAGCAAACTGAGCAAACTCACACCCCATAAAAAGTAGCTTCTTCCCAGGATGTGCAAACATATAGGCATATAGAGCCCTTAGGTTTGCAAACTTCTGCCAGTAATCACCTGGCATCCTCTCTATCAAAGAGCCTTTCATATGAACTACCTCATCATGAGATAGGCTAAGCATAAACTGCTCATCATACGCATACCACATACTAAAGGTTAGCTGCTCTTGTTGGTATTTTCTGTATATTGGGTCATTTTTGAAGTATTTGAGACTATCATGCATCCAGCCCATGTTCCATTTGAACAAAAACCCAAGTCCCCCTTCACTGGTAGGACGAGTGATTTTAGGCCATGCGGTTGACTCTTCTGCTACCATCATCACTCCAGGGAAGTTCTCATAGACCACATGGTTTAGTGTTTGCAAGAACTCTACAGCCTCATAGTTCTCTATACCACCATGTTCATTTGGTATCCACTCACCATCCTCTCTAGCATAGTTTAGATAGAGCATAGAGGCTACTGCATCTACCCTTATTCCATCTATGTGATACTTGTCAAACCAAAACATAGCGGAGCTTATTAGGAAGTTTTTTACCTCATTTCTTCCAAGGTTAAAAATAGCACTTCCCCACTCAGGATGAAAGCCCTTTCTAGGATCAGTATGCTCATACAAGTTTGTACCATCAAAAAGCCCAAGCCCATGCATATCTACAGCAAAGTGAGATGGAACCCAATCAAGCAGAACACCTATATCATACTCATGCATAATATCTACAAACTCCATAAACTCTTCAGGAGTACCAAACCTAGAAGTAGGAGCAAAGTAGCCTATACACTGATAACCCCAAGAGCCTTCATATGGATGTTCAGTAATAGGAATAAGCTCTATATGTGTAAATCCCATCTCACTAACATACTTTGCTAATCTAGGAGCTATCTCTTTGTAGCTAAGATAGCGCTCAGGGTCTTCAGGATCCCTCATCCATGAGCCTAGATGCACTTCATATATAGATACAGGGTCGTGTATATAGGTCTTGGACTTTCTCTCCTCCATCCATTTACTATCATTCCATTTGTACTCTAGGTGCCAAGTTTTAGAACCAGAGTTTGGTGCTTGCTCCCAATAAAAAGCGTATGGATCACTTTTTTCTTCACTATAGTTGTTGATATGTGATTCTATGTAGTATTTATAGACACTATCTTTTTGTACACCCTCTATGAAGCACTCCCATATACCAGTTCCATCGTTTTTATAGTACATTGGGTGAGCGCCCTTGTCAAAACAATTAAAATCCCCAATAACTGCTACATATTTGGCAAAAGGAGCCCAGAGGGCAAAATAGTAGCCCTTCTTACCATCTATCTCAACCTCATGTGAGCCTAGCTTTTCATATAGCCTAAAGTGGCTACCCTCTTTGAAGTAGTAACTATCCATCTCTGCAAATCTACTGTAGTCATATCGAAGTGGAAGTTTTGACATAAAGCCCCTTTTTGTTTATTATCAATTATATATGAATTATAGCTCTATTACAAGCCTTTTAGCGATACTGTTGCTAAAAAACCAAGCAGTGTAGCCATACCAACCACACCACTTCCTCTATGATATGCCTCTGGTAGCATGGTCTGAGCTATCATGGTTAGCATCGCCCCTACGGCTAATCCTTCTAAAAGTCCAAAGTAGTATGGCTCAGCATTTTCCATAAAAACATGACCTATACTAGCACCTACCCCAGTGAAAATCATAATTGAAGTCCACATAAAAAGAATTCTTCCCTTACTCATACCCTCCTCGCGCATCCCTATGGAGCTTGAAAGTGCTTCAGGATAGTTCGAGAGAAAAAGTCCGGCTATTAGTGAAAGGCTTATTCCGTGGTTTATCATATTAGCACCTATTACCAAAGACTCCGGAACACCATCTAGAAGTATCCCTAACCATATAGCTATAGAAGCTCCGCGCATTCCTTTTGTTTCTATTCCAATTTCAAGCATGGTTACTGGGCTACTGCTATTTTTTATAGACTTAACTGCTCGTTGTATCCATGAGGTTATCCTATCTTGTGAGAGTCCATGCCTTTGGGATAGATATGACTTAAGAGATGAGTCTTCTAGGTAATAGAGCACCCTTAGTTTGAAGTTTGGATGAAGTCTTAAGAGCTTATCAAAGTCACTTCTTCTTAGTATCCATACGCGTGTTTTCTTGGTGGCTTTTACAGATACTGTGTGCCTTAGTCCACACAAAAAGGCTCTAGCACCAACACCATCTCCTTTGTCTTGCTTGTGAAGCCTATTTTTATCACTAGCCTCACTTAGCTCTACCTCTCCACTCTTTATAAGAAAAAGCTTATGTGCAGGTTGTCCCTCTTTAAAAAGATAGTCACCTCTTTTTATCTCTTTGTATATCAAAAAATCAGCCAAAGCCTCAGCCTCTTCCTCCTCTAGCTCATCTAGCCATGGAACCCTTTGAAGCTTGGTTGCAAACTTCATAAACTCATCTTCATTTCGCTCTACAGGCTTCATATCCGGAAGAATACACTCCTCCTCAAAACTCTCCTCAACCTCAGATAGCCACTCTTGTATATGCTTATCATCTATCTCTTGGTATTTTTTTAGATGTTCTACAAACTCATAGCTTTTCATCCACTCCAGAACTACTTTTCTATACTCTTTAGAGTTCAGAAGTAGTGATTCTAAGGCCTCTTTTGGAATGATAGTTAGCCAAGTGGACTCTATGGTTTCAGCATTTAGAGCATAAGGAACTCCTGCAAAAAGAGCAACCCTACCAAAACTATCTCCTTTATGAAGAACTATACCCCCTTTACTACTTCCTTTTAATTCCACACTTCCTTTAGAGACAATATACAACTCATCAGCTATATCCCCCTCAGTAAAGACCATGGAGCCTTTTGCATAAAACCTAGTCTTTACGCTTTGAGATAGAAGCTCTACATCCTCATCATCTAGATTAGTGAATATGTCCATTCTTCCTAGTTTTTTTAGAGTCTCTTTTAGTCTTGACCTGTTTTGTAGATTTCTGTGCTGAAGTGTTGTAGAAAACTTTCGTCTATAACCACCATAGTTCCCAACCAAGTGGTCTAGCCCTATAAAAAGTAGTCCCCCTATAAGGCTTCCTATAGCAAGTGCGTTAAAATGTCCATGCTGAAGCGCGGAGCCTACCAAATCTATACTAAGAGCTGCTAAAAGTGCGCCAGCTCCAAACGCCATAAGAGTTGCTATTGTTTTTTGAGATGGTCTGTACACAAAGGAGGTTAGCGTCCCTAAAGGTAGAGATGCGGCACTTATAATTCCAATAATAAAAGCTAGATAGAGTCCCTCTTCAGGAAGTGAAAGCATTAGAACCTCTCTTAAAAAACTTTAAAAGAGTATCGAAGTTTTATTGCAGTTTAATTTCGTTACAGGGATTAACCTGCAACGACATCTTTAAATTTTTTACCTACTTTGAACTTAGGAACATACTTATCTTCTGTTTTATAAGTTTTGTTAGTTCCTGGTACTTTCCCCTCTTTACCCTTTTGCATAGCTCTTTCGAACTTGCCAAAACCGACTAATTCTACTGTACCGCCTTTTGCTACCTCACCTTGTACTGTCTCTACAAGTGCGTTTAGCATCTCCTCTGTTGAAGCCTTTGTTGCACCACTTTTCTCTGCTACCTTAGCTACTAGTTCAGCTTTGTTCATAAATCCTCCTATTTGGTTTCGCTTAATTCTATAATTAAAAAACTGAAGTTAACAAAAAATTTGAGAGCAAATTCAGATTTTTTTCTAAATTTCCCTAAATTTTTACAAATTCTACTATAAAACTCCCCTAAAATCAACATCTTGAGAACTTATTTTAAAAATTTTTGAGAAATATTAAGTAATATTCCAAATTTTCTACTAATTATCCTTCTGCTTTATGTGATTTATGATTTTGTATGCATGATTTAGCCCCATAGCTATTGAACCACCTTTTTTAGCAATAATATCACCTGCTATGTACAATCCATTAAGTGAGCTTTGTAGGTTTTTGTCACATATTGGTTTTCCATTCGTATCTATATCTAAATCACACTTTCTTAGAAAATCAACCGGGCTAGCCCCACCAATAGCTAATATCATCCTATCTACAATCTCTTTTTCACCACTAAAAAAAGATACAGATATTTTTCCATCCACTTCCTCTATGTAATCTATATCCTCACCTAGCTTTAGCATTAACTCTCCACTTTTACAGAGGTTATCTAGTAAAGAGAGATTAATATCATTTACTCTTTTAAACTCACTCTGCCTATAGCTAAGTATCACATCACTATCTTTTGCAAGGGCGCATGCATACTCAACCGCACTATCTCCACCACCTACGACCATTATTTTTTCACCATTTTTTGCAGAGTTCACATTATAATTAACCCTATCTTTGAGTGCTTGAGGTATAGGGTATGAAGGCTTATTTGGCTTTCCCATCACACCTATTGCTATGATGACATTTTTGGCGTAGTATGTATAACCTCTCTCAGTTATGACCTCAAATAAATCGTCTGCTTTTTTGACATAGTCTATGCCTGTATTAAACCTAGCTTCTATCTTATGTGACTCAATGAGCTCACCAAAAAACTCTATAGTAGTCTCTTTAGTTCCATCACTAAAGTAGATATTTCCATCAAGCTCTATATGAGCACCCTTCCAGTTTTTATCCACTCGTTTGTTATCTCTGTAGTAGTCTCTTATCGTCGAAGAGTGATCGCTACTTTTTTCAAAGATAACAACACTATCAATCCCCAAAAGCGTAGCCTCAACAGCAGCAGCAATCCCAGCAGGGCCAGCACCAACTATAGCTATATCAAAAACCTTTAGAGCCATATCTACTTCCTATAATAAAATCTTTAAAACATTTTAATAAAGAAGGGGTTAAAGTTCAGACTATATCAGCAACAAATACCAAAACGAGAGAAGCATCCAAACAAAACAACAGAACAAGCCCTAAGCTATGCAGAGAGTAAAGGTTGGCGGATTGAAAAAATGAATAAATACGAATTTGAACTTATATTTAGACTACCAATAAGTAGTGATGATCCAAACTCCAAGCCCCCAAAGAAATCTCAGGTGGGCGGAAACCATCTAGCCTATAAATCATATCATAATATTTTTTTCTATTTGCTACATAATCGTTAAATTGCTCTGTAACATCTTCGGCAGGGTAACTATCTGGGACAATGACTTGCCTAAAATATCTACCATCAAATCTATCAAAATACTCTATCCTAATGAGTGCCCCCCACTCTTCTAAATCAGCCACAAATCCATGTACAGCACCATATAGCCTTCTATCACAACAAAATTGCACTATTTGGTTAGCAGTTTTATAATCAGTAAGATAGAAGGTCTCCCCTCCATTACCTCTATATACTCTATAGTAAAATCTAATAGGCTTTATACGCCATTTATTGTTGATTATTCTATCTGCTATATCCATAGTTATAAATTTATATAAGACTATATAAATTTAAACTTATGACGATTTCATTATTGACACTATATTATTTATATAATATAATGCAAGTAGAATATCTGAAGCGTGGTTTCCTTTGGTGCGCTAACACCTCCCACACCTCGATATCCTTTAAAGAGCGTTTAAGACAGTCTTAGGGAGCTATGCTCTCTTTGACTATTCCAAGTATCAGCTTAACCACAAATGCGATTAAAACAATTGAGAATATATCTACAACTATCAGCCAAAACCTCCTAATTGACACTCCCAAAACCCACAAGCCTACATGTCAATACAGGAAAACAC
>CAZAFM010000049.1:0-17412 GCA_964484395.1 uncultured Campylobacterales bacterium
CTCTCTCACCCCTCCTGTGAAGCTACTGATAGTGTTTATATTATCAGATGGTATTATTTTTCCTGAGGCTTTGATTGTCTCATCTATCTCTGAGAAGCTAGCCCATATAATAAGAAAAACAATAGTCCCAAACATAATCCACAATACTTTAGAAAGCCCACTAGAGGTTCTAAGCAATACCGCTCCACTTAGGGAGGGCATAAAGTCTATTATGGATTTGGAGTAGCTCTTTTTAAGCATATTTTCTTCATTTATCTTCTCTAGTCTTTTCTCTTGAGTAATGTCACTACTTGCTAGCATAAAGCCAACCAAGACACCTTCATCATCAAGCAGGGGTCTTATGATAGTATCTGTCCATATAGTTTTATCAGCTTTAGAGGCATGTTTTACCTCTCCTTTCCACTCATGCTTGGAGCTTTTCGCATCATCAAACTGCCCTCTAAAAGTCTCTAGGGAGTCTTGTTTTATCAAAAACTCGTATGGTTTATCTACTATCTCCTCCTCTTTGTAGCCAAAAGCATTACAGAGGTTTGTACTAACATGCTTTATCACACCATCTGTGTTTGTCACGGCTAGAACTACATAGGTATCAAGTATCTCTCTGTTTTGAAACCTAAAGCTTCTGGTTAGTTTGTCCTCGCTCACTATCTATCTCCTTTCCAGTAAGCTGCAAAGAAGCTTCTTAGCGGAGTGCCTAGCGACTTGGTCGCTCTTAGTTTACTTGCTCTCATTACTATCTGCACTTTTGTTTTTTTCTAGCTCTATGATGACTAGCTGCATCTCATCTATTACTGCTTGCTGTTTTACTACAGTTGCATTTAGGTCATCTACTTTTCTGTTTAGGTCGTTTAAAAATGCTATGTCTGAGTTGCTAAGTAGAGCTTTTGGAGAGCAGCCACTTAGAAAAAAGCTTGACAGTAAAACTAAAAGCGTAAAAGTATTTACTTTCATTTTTTTATCCTTTCTAGTATCTCTTCTTTTGGTCCATCCATAACAACCCTTCCTTCATCAAGAACTATTACTCTATCTACTAGCTGGAGAAGTGAACTTTTGTGTGTGGATATGATTACAGTTTTGTTTTGTATAAACTTTTTGACCTTTGTGATAAAAAGAGCTTCAGATGTGCTATCCATAGCACTTGTTGGTTCATCCATAAGAACTATAGGACTATCAAGCAGAAAAGCCCTTGCTATCCCCACACTCTGTTTTTGCCCACCTGAGAGCTGAAAACCTCTCTCGCCCACTGGCATATCAAACCCTTTGGGGTGTTTGTTTATAAAATCAAGAACTCCAGCAACATCTGAAACCTTGATAATATCCTCATCATCACTATGAGGTGCTCTATAGACTACATTATCTCTTACAGTTCCGTTAAAAAGAACTGTATCTTGTGATACATAGGCTATGTTTTTTCTAAGCTCAGTTGGGTCTATCTGTTTTATGTCTATTTTATCTACAAGTATTGAGCCACTATCTGGATAGTAGAGGGAGTTTAGAAGCTTCAGCATTGTGGATTTTCCTGAGCCTATTTTTCCTATAAATGCTACTTTTTCACCTCTTTTTATCTCTATGTTTATGTTGTTTAATGCTGATTTGTCACTTCCTGGATATGTGAAGTTTAGTCCTCTTATATTTATATCTCCTCTATATTCTGGACGAGCAACAAACTTTTTGCCTTGAGGATGCTCAACAGGGAGGTTCATGATCTCATCTATAGCACTGTATGAGGCTTTTGTATGCTCATATGTAGCAAGCAAGCTTGCGACCTGTCCCATAGGACTGATAGTTCTTGAGCCTATGATAACAGTGGCTATAAGTCCCCCCATAGTTAAGTCTCCATTTTGTATGAGATATACACCTGCTATGATGATAAGCACTGTGTTTAGCTGAACTAGAAATGATGTGATAGTAGTGATAGAAGCAGAGATGGTTTTTGTAGATATGCTCTTATCAGCTATATCAGCCGTGGCTTCTTCCCAGTTCCACTGCATATATCCTGTAGCACTTATGGATTTTAGGGTCTCAATGGAGGAGAGTGACTCTATAAGCACTGAGTTTTTGTTTGATCCAGCTCCATAGGTCTCTTTTATCATATCACCTAGTTTTGATTTGGCATAGTAGGTATATAGAAGTATGATGATAATGATACCTAGAGGTATAAGGGCTATAACGCCACCTACATAGTAGATAACAAGCAAAAATATAACAACAAAAGGGAGGTCTATTAGAAGTGAGATAGTAGAAGAGGTCAAAAATGCTCTGATACTTTCAAACTCTTTTATGATATTTGCTAAAGAGCCAACTGAGCCTGGAAGTGAGCTCATACGAAGATCCATAACTCGTTCAAATATAATAGAAGAGGCGATAATATCAGTCTTCTTTCCAGCAGTTTCCAAAAAGTATGAGCGAAGAAACTTCAAAGCCACATCAACCACATATACAAACAAAACCGCAATAGCTAGTACCCATAGTGTCTGAGTAGCATTGTTTGGGATAACCCTATCATATACATTCATAGTAAAAAGAGGAGTAGCAAGAACAAAGAGGTTTATCATAAAAGAAGCTATAATGACATCCCTATAGACATCTTTTACTATAGTGACTGTTCCCCAAAACCAGTGAGACTCTTTTATGTTTGTGTGGCTTTTTTTACCATCCTCAACTCTTAGTTGCTTTTTTAGCAGGACAGTAAAGCCTAGGTATCGTCTGTTTAGCTCCTCTATAGATACTATACTTTCAAGATCAGGTGCCTCTGGAAGTATAAGCCTTGCATTTTTCATCTCATCATCAAAGTTTAGTAGTATACAAGCACCAGCCTCACCACCCTCAGCTTTTGGCTTTAGAAGCACTATGGCTGGAAGGAGTAGGGTGTTTATATCTTCAAGCTTTGTTTTTAAAATCCTAGTTTTAAATCCTGCCTTTGTAGCAGCTCTTGAAAAAAGAGATTTTGAGCTTTTTAGAGAAAAAAGAGTAGGTGAGTTTTTACCATCTTCTATAGGAAGTCCTGCTATTAGGGACTCTTTTGAGTATGGTCGTCCATTTATCTTACAAAAAATAGCTAAAGAATCTAAAACTGGGTCACCATTGTAGTGTATAGCTTCTTTATTTTGAAAATTACTATCCATTATTTTCCTTAAAAACTTTCATTTTGAACTACTAGATACTCATCATAGACCCACTGTCCATCACCTATTTTTACCCAGTTTTTATCTTTTTTGCTTGAGCAGACTACTTCACCTCTGTGTTTTTGTCCTATAGTTTTTGATTTTAAAGAGGGTTTTTTTCTTACATTTAGCGTTGTTGCTTTAACCTCATAGCAGGCACTCTCCATGCTTATCTTCTCTTCTTGATTACTATCTTTATGTAGAGTTATAGGGATAAACTGTGTGTGTGAGTTTTTGAATCTATTTAGCCCATCTTTATCAAACTTCATAGCCCCATCAAAACCTTCATCATTTTTTACTACATCATTTAGTCTCATCTGGTTATAGCTTGGGCTATTTAGGATGATAGCATCTACAAGTTTTCCAACGCCCTCTAGTATCATGTACTTTGAAAGAAGGAAATCATAGCTTGATTGAACAGCACTTTTTTGAGCAGAGGTTAGGTCGTTGTGTGCATCTAGAAGTGTGGTTAGGTTTATGCTTCCAAGGTCAAACTTTATCATAGATGTTTTTAGCACCTCATCTTGCATCTTTGCATATTCTGCATCTACTATTTTTTTCTCGCCATAAGTTTCATACGAATTCCATGCTAGGCGTAGTTGGTTTTCTATCTGCTGGATGTTTTTTTCTATCAAAAGCTTTTTTTCATCTACATAACTAAGAGCCTTTTTATCTAGTGCACTGTCTCTACCTCCATTATAGAGGTTGTAACTTATCTCAACTCCCACACTATAGCCCTGTGTCTCATCTAGGTAGTCAAAAAAGTTGTTATTTCCTCCATATCTTGCCACAAAGTCTACCTTTGGATAAAAAGCCTCTTGGTCTCGTCTATACTCATATAGGGCTACTGCAACATTGTGTGCTGATACTCTCATAGATGGGTGCTCTCTCATAGCTTCTTCAAATGACTGCTCAAAGCTTTTTGGCAAGATTCCTTCATATAGAGGTTTTATAAGCTCCTCTGTATCAAAGTCTTTTTGTAGGAAGTTTCTGAGCTCTATTTTTGCTTGTCTGTAGGCTAGCTTTTGAGAGGCTAGGTTGGCTCTTGCTTCATTTAGGTCACTCTGTGCTCTCTGGTACTCTAGTTTTGTACCAAAGCCTTTTGATACTTTTATCTTTATTTTTCCAAGTATATCTTTACTAACTAAAAATGCCCTCTGATTTAAATCAAGCAGGTCTCTTTGTTTGAGGACATTGATATATGCTTCTATATAGTCCATCGCTACTCTGTTTGCACTCTCAAGCATGAAGTCTTTTGAGGATGATAGTCTTGATTTTTGCAAACTCTCTTCATACGCTGCAAGTCCACCATCAAAAAGTGGTTGAGTTAGTATAAACTCCCACTCATCTACATTTCTATCATAGTCATCATTAGGTACACCATCCCTATCCTTTATGACATCCTCGCCCTCTCGTGCAAAGCTACTCTCAAAGTCAAGCTTTGGTCTATAGTAGCTATATGAGACCACAAGGTCTTGCTTGACCATTTTTATAGAGTTTTTTCGCTCACTTACTTCTGGGTTGTTATCAAGTGCTAGCTTTAGCCCATCTTTTAGTGTTAAAGACAGAAGTGATAAAGGCAGAAGGGAAAAGATTAAAAAAATAGTTATAATTTTCATCCACATCCTCATTTTAATAATATTATTATAATTTATAACTGTATAATAATATGGTCTCAAAACAGTCCCATTAAGTTTGGATTAAAGGATATAAAATAAACAAACTCTCCCTAAAACAACTAAGTGTACTTTTTGTTGAAGATGATGAGATTATATTAGAGGGCATATCACACTATTTAGAAAAGCTTTTTAGTAGAGTCATAATAGCTACTTCTCTACAAGAGGCTTTTACTGCTTACTATGAAAATAGAGTAGATGTACTTTTTTCTGATATTGTTCTTCCTGATGGTAGCGGGCTTGATTTTATATCTGAGATAAGAAAGAAAGATAGTAGCATAACAGCTGTGATATATAGTGCATATGGTGATGAAGCAAACCTTCTAAAAGCTACAAACTCTGGTGTGGATGGGTATGTGCTAAAGCCTGCAAGCAGACAGGAGATAGAGGGAACTATCATAAAAGCTATAAAGCAAAGAGGAAGGCTTGATATTAGGATTAGTCTAACTAAAGATATATCATACCATCCTTTACAAAAAACAATTTTAAAAAAAGAAAACAAGATAAATATTGGACAAAAAGAGTTGCAACTTCTAGAGCTTCTACTTGATAATGCAAACAAGCTTGTTACAAAAGAGCAGATATATGAGGGTATATGGCCTTTAGAGTCTGTAACTGAGTCTGCTATAAAAAACCTCCTAAGCAGGCTAAGAGCTAAGCTAGAAGGTATTCCTGTCTATTCAGCTAGAGGAAAGGGGTGGATTTTAGAGCTAGGCTAGCTTAGGGCTTGTTTAAACCTTTTGTAAAGTGAATCTGTATCTACTTCTAGATGCTTTTCTAAATCTTTTATATTTCCATGAGGTATGAAGCTATCTTCAAACTCAAAGCTAACAATTTTTGGCATATCTTCTTGACCCTCAAGTAGCTCACTTAAAGCAGATCCAACACCTCCTGCTTTTACACTATCACTAAAGACAAACCAGTTTTTGTATTTTTTGGCTAGCTCTTTTAAGAGCTTCTCATCAAGTGGTTTGACAAAGCGCAAATCAAGAAGTCCAACATCTTCTTCAAGTCTATCTGAGAGTAGTTTTGCACGGTTTATACCATTTCCATATCCTACAAAAAGTATATCTTTACCCTCTTTTAGCAATTCAGACTTACCTAGTTCAAGCGGAGTTGGACTAAAGCACTCTTCACACAAAAAAGAGCCTCTAGGAAACCTAAATGCACAAGGCATATCTAGGTTAGTTGCAAATTCTACTGAGTTTTCAAGTGTCTTAGTATCTCTTGGGGCAAAAAGTACCATATTTGGTATCATCCTAAAAAAGCTTATATCAAACACCCCTTGATGTGTCTCTCCATCCTCACCTACTATACCAGCTCTATCAATTGCAAACTTCACAGGAAGCTTTTGAAGGGCTACATCATGAACTATCTGATCAAGTGCTCTCTGTAAAAAAGTAGAGTAAATCGCAACAAATGGCTTAAACCCCTCTTTTGCCAAAGAAGCCATAGATGTCACAGCGTGTTGTTCTGCTATGGCTACATCCCAGAACCTATCAGGGTGGTTTTTGATAAGCAAGTCCATACCAGTTCCACTTGGCATTGCAGCGGTTACACCTACTATTTTTTCATCATTATCAGCTAAGGTTAGAAGCTTTTTTGCAAAAGTTTTAGTAGGATTGTGTGTGGAGGATTTTTTGACAAACTCTCCACTTTTAACATCAAAAGGACCTACTCCATGCCAGTGCTCTAGCTTTCCCTCAGCTTTTTCATAGCCTTTTCCCTTGGTTGTTTGGGCATGAACTATGACTGGAAGGTTCATCTTCTTAGCAATTCTTAGGGTGTCAACTACATCTTCTATGCAGTTTCCATCTATTGGACCAATATAATCAATCCCAAGCTCTTCAAAAAGAAGTCCGGGTGTAATTAGTTTCAAACTCTCTTCAAACCTTTTTGCTAGATATGAGGCACTTTCACTACCGGAGAGAACTCTATCTATCTTCTTTTTTAACCCTTGAAACATCTCTCCTGCAATAACTTTACTAAGATACTTACTAATAGCCCCTATAGGGTGAGATATGCTCATCTCATTATCATTGAGTATAATAACTACAGGATACTTTCTATCACCCAGCTCATTTAGGGCTTCATACACCATGCCAGAACTCATAGAGCCATCACCTATAAGTGCTACTGGACATCTCTGCTCTTTATTTAGTTCTATAGCCTTTGCAGCACCAAGGGCTACTGATATAGAAGTAGAGCTATGACCTGCTACAAAGTAGTCATAAGGAGACTCAGAGGGTTTGATAAACCCACTTATCCCACCATAGGTTCTAAGAGTATGGAAGCTATCCCATCTATCAGTTAGTAGCTTATGAGCATATGCTTGGTGGCTCACATCATATATGAAAGGATCACTATCCACATCAAAAACATAGTGCATCCCAACTATAAGCTCTACAGCACCTAAAGCACTACTTAGATGCCCTCCGTTATTACTAACAGTCTCAAGTATCTTCTCTCGTAGGCTCTCACAGACCTCTTCTAACTCTTTTGGTGACCTATCTTTAATCTCCATGCTTAACATAATAAAACTTCCTTCAAAACTTCTAAAGAGATTCCTTCATCTGTGATATAGCCTCTTATCTTAGGTGGGATTTTCATCACTCTTAGCTTATCTCTTATCTCTTTGTCTATGGGTATTTTAACATAAGGTGCTATAAAGATGACATCATCCTCAAAAACAACAGCAACCTTCCCTGCAACAACACAATCTTTCTGCTTTAAAATCTCATCTCTTTGCTCTTTACTTGCAAGGATTCCAAGTTTTTTTAGGCATCTATCTATGTTGTAGATATCTACTCTATCATTTTTTGAGGCTATAAGTGATAGGTTTTTGATATCTAGTAGAGAATCGGTGGTAAAAAAAAGCTCTTTATCAAGTGCTAGATACTCCAAGCTCCTTTTTACCCCCTCTTCATACTCAGCCAAAAAATCTTCTGCAAATCTCTTTCTAAAGTAGTTTCGCTTAAAAGTAGTATCAGAGTTTGTCTCATCTATGAAGTGCTTGATGTTTTCTGTTTTTAGGTACTCATCTATCTTACTTTTAGGTGTATAAAGAAGAGGCTTGATGAGTGTAAAGCTACCCATATCCTCAATCTCCCTTGACCCAACTATCTCAGCTAAACCAGCTCCTTTACTTAACTGCATCAAAAACCACTCAAACATATCTCCAAGATGGTGAGCGGTTATGAGTGTTGTGTAGTTATGCTTTTGTATAACCTCTTTGAAAAACTCATACCTAAACTCTCTTGCCTCCTTTTCAAAAGAGCCTTCTAGTTTTGGAGCTTTTTTTAAAAATAGCTCTTTATCATACTTGCTAGCTAGCTTTTTAGCATACTCCACCTCTTGCTTACTCTGCTCTCTAACTCCATAGTCAACCATAACCATATCAAAAGCAATACCTTGCTCTAAAAGCATAAAAAAAAGAGCACTAGAGTCACTCCCAGCTGAAAATGCAAGGAGGTTTTTTGAGAGTTTTAGATGCTCTAGAGTGCTTTTTTTAAGCATCAATCTCTTTAGCCTTAGCTAAGAGCTTATCTCCTAGAAGTTCGCTTATTTCTAGCTCATATATGGCTTTTGGATTTAGTGGCTTGTCATCCTCTATCTCATTTACAAGCACCTCACCATCTATCTCCGGGGCAAATCTAAAGGGTCTGGCACGCAAAAGTAGCTCATGCTCACTACTCTCTCCCTCTATTACTCCTAGAAGTTTTTTTCCTACTAGATTTTTTAGAGCTTTTGTATTTGATTTTTGGGCTATTTTTTCTAGTTTTTTGGTGCGTTGTTTTATCTCTTTTGGCTCTATTTTCTCTTTCATCCTATATGCAGCAGTTCCTTCCTCATCTGAGTAAGAAAAAACATTTACCCTATCAAAGCCAAAGCTTTTGACAAACAAACACAGCTCCTCAAAATCCTCATCGCTCTCTTTTGGATGTCCTACTATAAAAGCAGTCCTTACAAAACTATTTTCATCATCTCTCATCATCTCTAATAACTCTAAGTGTCGTTTTTGAGAAGCGCCTCTTTTCATTACTTTTAACATAGCTGCACTTATGTGTTGGAGTGGCATATCAAAGTAGTTTTCAAATTTTTTGGCGTTGAGTATTGTTTGAATTAGCTTTTTTGTAGTGGTTGAAGGGTATAGATATAGAACTTTTGCACTTAGGACATCAAGCTTGTCTATCTCATTAATTATCTTAATAAGTCCCTCTTTTTCTCCAAAGTCACGCAAGTAGGAGCTACTATCTTGAGAGATGAAAGTAAACTCTTTAAAGCCTTTTTGAATGAGGCTTTCTACTTCATTTATGACTACTTCAAGGGGTCTTGATTTTAGCTCTCCTTTAAAAAGCGGTATAGCACAGAAGCTACATCTCTGGTTGCACCCCTCACTTAGCTTTATGTATGCATGGAGATTTGAGCCAGTTACAACTCTCTCTTGGTTTTCAAGTAAAAACGCCCCATCACTAAACCTACTCTCTTTTTTAGCAATCATCTCATCTATCTTGGCATAATCACCCACCCCTGTAAATATATCAACTTCAGGAAGCTCACTTTGAAGCTCCTCTTTGTATCGTTCACTTAGGCATCCACTACAGATAAGAAGTGAGTCTTTTTTTCTAATACTATCCAGTTCAAATATAGTGTCCAAACTCTCTTTTTTAGCACTATCTATGAAGCCACAAGTGTTTATTATAATCACATCTGCACTCTCAGGCTCTGCGGTGATTTCATACTCTTTTAGTCTTCCTAGCATCACTTCACTATCAACTAGGTTTTTAGTGCAGCCTAAAGATACTAGGTGCAGTTTTTTGTTCATAAAAATCCTTACTGTTTGTGTGTGATTATATTGTATGTTGGAAAAGGTATGTTGATACCTGAAGCTTTTAGAGCCTCAAAAACCTCCATATTTATCTTGTAGATAGTCTGAAAGTAGCTCTTTGTAGGAGCCCAGTAGCGATACTCTATGATAATTGCTCCATCTCCAAACTCTTTTATACCAACTTGTGCTTTTGGGTCTTTTGCTACCTCATCTACACTATTTAGAACCTCCATAATTGTATCTATAGCAATTTTTGGGTCATTTTCGTAGTCTATTCCTACAGTTGCTTCAACTATTCTGTTTTCAAAAGAGTTTACCAGCACCTCACCTACTATGTGGCGGTTAGGTATTGTTATCTCCTCTAAATCCTCCGTTTCAAGGATGGTGTACCCAAGCTTGATGTTTTTGACCTCCCCTTGATACTCTTGTATACTTAGTGTGTCGCCTACTTTGAAGGTTTTGGAGATGATGATAGCTAGTCCTGCTCCATAATTTGATAGGGTTCCTTGCAATGCCAAACTAGCACCAAGCCCTGCAGCGCCAAGAGCTGCTATAAAAGGAGTTATCTGAATACCCAGCTTACCAAGTGCGATGATAACCACACCAACAATAACAGATATTTTTAGAAAATTACCTATAAATCTAGATAGTGTTACATCAAGTTTTTTTGAAACTAGCAGATTTTCTATAAATCTACCAAACTTGTTAGCTATAAAAAGACCAACTAGAAGAATAAAAACAGCGCCAACTATCTGAAAACTATATGAGACTAAAAACTCCATAGCCATATCATAAAACTTCTCTATCTGAGCAATCTCCTGCTTGATTCCCTCCTCTATGTTTAACTCTTTGGCAGTGATTTGTGGGCTCTCTGTGCTGTTCATCTATCTATCCTCATACTCATATCTAGCCAAGTAGCTTGATGGATTAGGCTTCCTGAGCTTATTGCATCTATTTTTAGGCTTGCAAGTTGTGGTAGGGTATCTAGTGTAACATTACCACTTACCTCTATGAGAGTGTTTTTGTTTATCGCATCTTTTAGTGCAATGACACCCTTTATATCTTGAGGTTGCATATTATCACACATTATAATATCTACTCCTGCTTCAAGGGCGTTTTTTGCCATTTCCACACTCTCGCACTCACACTCTATTTTGGAAGTAAACGGGATTGATTTTCTAGCTTTTTTAACAAACTCTTCTAGATTATCTATGGTTGCTAGGTGAGTGTCTTTTATCATCAGTGAGTCATCTAGTCCCATTCTGTGGTTCACTCCTCCACCCACTCTAACTGCATACTTTTCAAGAGCTCTTAGGAGTGGTCTAGTCTTTCTTGTATCAAGTAGCTTTATCTTAGAATCTCCTAGTATTTCTACATATTTAGCAGTGTTCGTTGCAATACCACTTGCATGTTGGAGAATGTTTAGCGCTACTCGTTCACTACTTAGGAGTGTTGCTATATTACCATTTAGGGTTGCTATAACATCTTTTTCTTCCAAAGTTTCACCATCATTTTTAATGACCTCCAGAGTTATATCTTGAAGTAAACAGAGCTCCTTTAGGTATAATATGCCTGCTAGAACACCTCTGCTTTTTGATACTATTTTTGCAGTAGCACGCTTAGATTTAGCTAGTGGAGCAAAAAGATCTCCTCTGCCTATATCCTCTTTTAATGCCTCTTGCAGAAACTCTTTTATCATAGATGGAGCCTTTTCTTAGCTTATAGATTTTTTTGAAACCAGCCTGCTACTTCACTTCTTATGGTGTGTCTTAGCTGTATACCTGAGACGAAGTCATCCTCTTTTGCTTTTTTTAGCATTGTGACAAGTCCGTTTCTAAACTTACTTAGATAGGGGTGATCTATCTGCGCCCAGTCTCCTAGGAAGACAATCCTGCTATCTTCCCCAATCCTTGTTCCTATAAGCTTTGCAGTGGCGTTTGAGGAGTTTTGTACCTCATCAAATATCACAAACTTTTTAGCAATAGTAATTCCTCTAGCATGAGCTATATCATACACCTCTATATTGTGGCGGTTCATAAAAAGCTCAGTTGCAGCTTGTCTTTGGACAGTGTTTACATCTCCTGCATACTCTACTCGCTTGTTTATGGACTCTTTTCGCATCTTTTCAATTGTGAAATTCACGGCACTATATAGTGGGTACATAAAGTAGCTAAGTTTTGTGTGTTCATCACCCTTTCTAAAGCCTAGCTCTGACTCTCTATCAGTTGAAGTTACTGTGTTTCTGATATAGACTATCCCATCAACCACACCCTGCTTTACAAGCTGAACTCCTGCTTGAAGGGCTATAAGGGTTTTTCCACTTCCTGTGCTTCCAGTACAGACTGTAATGCGGTTTTGTGGGTGGATGAGCATAGAGTAGTAGAGTTTTTGTTCTAGATTTATAGGGCGGATGTAGGGTTTTGTGGTGTTTATGAGATCATCTAGGTCGATTTGTTCAAACTTACCATCAATTTTCAGACCAAAAAACTTCTTCCCAGTTAGATACTTATCTCCCTCTTGTTTATCCTCCTCATCTATCTCAAAAGCGCTCCAGTCGCTTAGCTCGCTAAATGTTTTTCTCTTCTGAAGCCTGCTAAAGTCATAATCTTTTGGAATGGTGATTTTTTGAAAGAACTCTATCTCTTCAGGATTTTCTACCCTATCTCTTCGCAGAGACTCAGCCTCTATGTCTTCTGCTAGTGCTTGGATTTTAAGAGCTATATCATTTGTCAAAAGTCTAAGCCCATAGTCTCTTGCGATTTCAACTATTCTAGCATCATTTAGACCATGATCTAGCCCCCTAGTCTTGTAGTTTTGACGATAGATGATGTGTATAGGGATGGTACTTGTACTACTTTTTAGGTACATCTCTCTTAGATGATCACTCTCTTCTACTGAGGCTTTAAAGATGGAGTCTTTTTTTATCTCTTTTCCATTTTCGCCATTTATCATCCTAAAAAACTCTCTAGCAAAAAATCCAGTCTCATTGTGCAGATCTTTTTTCTTGTTTAGTTCACTCAAGACTACATCGGTTATGAATACTCTATTCTGCCCTTTTTGGTATATATGCTCTATGTTTTCTGGGTCATCTAGGATTATCGAGGTGTCAAGTAGGTAGTTTTTATTGTTTTGTTTTTTTGCCATCTTATTGACACCCTTCACACTCAACGCTTCTATCCATGGTAGTTGGCTCCTCTACTGCTTCTGGAGATTGGCTTCTTAGGTAGTATGTAGACTTTAGTCCTAGTTTCCACGCATTTAGGTATATCTCATTTAGATACTTTCCGCTTGCTTTGTCAAGGCGTACAAATATATTTACACTCTGCCCTTGATCTATCCACTTTTGGCGAATGGCTGCAACTTTTATTATGCTTTGTTGATCAATCTCATAAGCTGGTGTGTAGTACTGCCAAGTCTCAGCACTTAGATTCGGAACTACTACTGGGATAAGTCCGCTTAGATTCTCTTCAAACCACTTTCTTTTGTATACTGGCTCTATGGTCTGCGTAGTTCCTGCTAGGATGGAGATGGAGCTTGTTGGAGCTATTGCCATTAGGTAGCCATTTCTCATTCCATCTTTTTTTACTTTCTCTTTTAGAGCATCCCAGTCATAATCAGTTCCAAAAAGCCCCCCTCTATCTACAAGGTTTTTAGCAGCTTGAGTGGCACTATCTATTGGCATTACTCCATTTGACCATTTAGAACCTGCAAAGTCTGGGTATATGCCTTTTTCTATTGCTAAATCAGAAGATGCACTTATAGCATTATAACTTATTGATTCCATGACCTCATCTATCTTTCTTAGGTGCTCCTCACTTCCCCACTCTATCTTATTAGTTGCTAGCATCTCAGACTCACCCATGACCCCTAGTCCTATGGCTCTGTTTTTGAGGTTTGTAGCTTTTACCTTTCTTAGAGGGTAGAAGTTTAGATCTATTACATTATCTAGCATTCTTATAGCAGTTGGCACTACTCTTTCTATATCCTCTTTTGTATGTATCTTGCTTAGATTTACACTTGCTAGATTACAGACTGCACTCTCTCCATCCTCTTTGAACTTCTCAGTCATAAAGACTTTTTTACCATTTAGCGTGTCAATTGAGGTGATTTTATTAGCGTTTTTACTCACACCCTCATCAGTAGTGACTATGTCACTCTCTTCAAAGATTTCATAACTTCCATCACTAAACTCAATCTTCACTTTGTAGTGATTAGGTGAAGTGTTTTGAAATATCTCAGTACATAGATTTGAGCTTCTTATTACACCTTTGTGGGAGTTTGGATTTCTTCTATTGGCACTATCTTTGAAGCAAAGAAATGGCACACCTGTTTCATAGTAGCTAGTTAGTATCTTTTTCCACAGGTCTCTTGCTTTTATGCTCTCTTTGACAATTGATGCATCTTGCTCAAACTCCTCATACCTTCTCTCAAACTCTTCACCATATAGCTCACTAAGCTCTGTTGTTTGGTTTGGGTCAAAGAGAGTCCACATTCCATCCTCTACCACTCTTTTCATAAAAAGATCACTTAGCCATAGGGCAGGAAAGAGGTCATGAGCTCTTCTTCTCTCCTCTCCTGAGTTTTTCTTCAAATCCAAAAAGTCATATATGTCTAAGTGCCACGGCTCTAGATATACTGCAATGGCTCCCTTTCTAGTTCCTAGCTGATCTACTGCTATGGCTATATCATTTGTGATTTTTAGAAATGGAACAACACCACCGGCTGCGTTTTTGTGACCATCTATGAAGCCTCCTAAGGCTCTTACTTTGTTAAAATCCCAGCCAATTCCTCCACCATACTTACTAAGAAGAGCCATCTCTTTATAGGCATCAAAGATACCCTCTATATTATCAGGCGTACTTCCCACATAGCATGAACTAAGCTGGTGTCTAGGAGTTCTAGCATTAGCTAAAGTAGGAGTAGCAACCATCACTTCAAATTTTGAGATAAGGTCATAGAACTTCTTTGCCCACTCTTGACGATTTGGCTCGTTTTGGGCTAAAAACATAGCTATGCCCATAAACATGTGTTGAGGAAGCTCTATTGGGTTGTTGTTTCTGTCTTTCAAAAGATATCTATCATAAAGCGTTTTTATACCAAGGTAGTTAAACTGCAAATCTCTTTTTTGATCTATCGCTCTATCTAGGTCCTCTAGGTCATACTTCTCCTTTAGTCCTCTAACTATTCTGCCCTCATCCTCACCTCTTGCTAGATAGTCTTTTAGTGATATATATCCTGTGAAGTGGTTGACCTTGTGATATAGGTCAAACAAAAAGAGGCGCGCAGCGACAAAAGTCCAGTTAGGAACATCTACATCTATCTTATCAACTGCTGTCTTAATAAGTGTCTGCTGAATATCCTCAGTACTAATCCCATCAAAAAAATGAAGCTTCGCATCAACCTCAAGCTCACTCTGGCTAACACCTTCTAGCCCTTCAACTGCACCGCTTGTGTATTTTTGTATTTTGGATATGTCTAGATTCTCTTTTCTTCCGTTTCTTTTTATGACTGTTATTCCTGTCATTTTGACCCCTTAGTTATTTATCAAATACTCTATCTAAAATCTTATCTACATTTTTGGTGTAGTAGTTATAATCAAAGCATGCTCTTATTGCCTCTTTGCTTAGCTTCTCTCCTAGCTCACTATCTTCTAGTAAGTTTTGCAAAAAAAGACTCTCACCACTACTATTGATTGCACTTTTCCCTTGTTGCAAATCTTCCCATACTTTCATTGCATTTCTTTGGACTATCTTGTAAGCATCCTCTCGGCTCAGACCTGCTTTTGGTAGCTCAAGCAGAACTCTTTGAGAAAAAACCAACCCGCCTGTGAGGTTTAGGTTTTTTTTCATATTTTCAGGATATACAACAAGCTTCTCTATCACTCCACTTAGGCGACTTAGCATAAAGTCACTAGTAATAAAAGCATCTGGAAGCATAAAGCGTTCAGCCGAACTGTGGCTTATATCTCTCTCATGCCACAGGGCTACATTTTCAAGTGCTGGCACAGCATAGCTTCTAAGAATCCTGCAAAGCCCTGTGACATTCTCTGTTAAAACTGGGTTTCTTTTATGAGGCATAGCAGAGCTTCCTTTTTGTCCTTTGGAGAAGAACTCCTCACACTCATAAACCTCAGTTCTCTGAAAGTGTCTAATAGCCACTGCTATCTTCTCACAACTACTAGCTAGAAGTGCTATGGCATTTATCACATAGGCGTATCTGTCTCTTTGGATAATCTGATTAGAGATTGGTGCTGGCTTTAGTCCTAGCTCTTTGCAAGCTAACTCTTCAAGCTCTAGTGGGGAGTGAGCGAAGTTTCCCATAGCCCCACTAAACTGTCCTACAGAGATAATCTCCTTTGCCTTCTCTAGGTTTTCTAGGCTCATCTTTATATCTTCATACCAGATAGCCACTACAAGTCCAAAAGTGATAGGCTCCCCATGTATCCCATGACTTCGCCCAACCATCAAAGTCTCTTTATGCTCTAAGGCTCTAAGCTTTAGAGCTTCAAGAAGTCTTTTTGTATCCTCTATGATGATTTCAAGTGATTGTTTAAGAAGAAGTGCATTTGCTGTGTCTATGCAGTCGCTACTTGTAAGCCCGTAGTGAAGCCATCTTGACTCATCTCCTAAGCTCTCACCCACTGAAGTCAAAAAGGCGATAACATCATGCTTTGTCTCTGCCTCTATCTCATTAATTCTATCTACATCAAATGTTGCGTTTTTAGCGATTTTTTCCGCATCCTCTTTTGGAACTAATCCTAGCTCACTCCACGCTTTTGTAGCAGCTATCTCTACATCTAGCCACGCTCTAAACTTACTCTCTGTCTCCCAGAGGTTTTTCATCTTATTTCTTGCATATCTCTCTACCATTATCTACTCAGTTCCTAAGTTAAATTTTTAACACGATTTTAACTATAATTTTATCCAAATATTATTTCTAGCAAGATTAAAGAGAGTTCAAATGCCACTTATCAAAAAAACCTTCCAAATCCCCGAAAAAACGCACATCATGATATTTGTTAAAGATGTTTTAAATATATCACTAGGTGAGGCTCAGCGCCTTATAGATAGGGATAGAGTCTATCTAAATGGAAAACTTTTTAAAAATAAAAAAATAAAATCTTTTGGGGTTTTAGAGGTCGTAGTTTTTGAGAGTAGTGGCTGTGAGAATCTCATAGAACCTCTATATTTGACAGAGTATTTTGCTATTTTTGATAAGCCTCCTTTTCTTCTCTCTCACCCTAAAGATAGAAGCTCAGATATATCACTTTTAGATAGTATCAGACACTTTTTAGGTGATAGAGCGGGGCTTGCTCATAGGCTGGATTTCGAAACAAGTGGGCTTATAGTTGCATATAGAGATAAAAAATACGAGGCTGATATAAAAGCACTTTTTGAAAAAAGAGAGATTAAAAAAACCTACTTAGCGCAAGTAAAAGGAAGACTTGATAGTGAGCAGCAAATAGATGCTCCCATAGTGACAAATCACGACTTCTCTCTTACAAAAGATAGAGCCTTTATAAGAGAAGATGGTAAGTGCGCGACTACTCAAGTGCGACCACTAAAAATATATGAAAACTCCACACTTATAGAAGCTAAACCAAAAGAGGGAAGACTTCATCAAATCCGCCTCCACCTCCACCACATAGGACACACCATCTTAGGTGAGCCCATATATGGACAGAGCTTTGAGCTTGCAAGCAGATACCTAGACAAGGAATTTACCCCAAAGGAGCGAATAGAGC
>CAZAFM010000050.1:0-17401 GCA_964484395.1 uncultured Campylobacterales bacterium
TATTTGTAGTTTTTTATTGACTGATCTAGTAGTCTAGTAGCTTCAGCTTTGTATTGGTACTCTTTTACTTTTAACCACTTGTTTGGCTATTGCAATATGTAGGTTTCAAAAAAGTTTTTGATCTTATCTAGTGTATGCTTTAGTATGTTTTGAAGTGAGTTTACACCATCATAGGTTGGGTCTACTTTACTAACAGGAACAGCCATAAGCTTCTCATCCATTCCACTCTCATCTTCCATAACAAGTACACCTATGAGTCTGCACTTAATAACAGAGCCAGGAGAGAGTGCATAGTCAGTTAGAACCATAATATCAGCAGGGTCTCCATCATCAGCTAAGGTATCAGGTATAAAGCCATAGTTAGCAGGGTAGTACATAGCTGAGTACATTACGCGATCAACCATTACAGCACCACTATCTTTGTCAACTTCATACTTTATATGACTTCCAAATGGTATCTCTATAACTGCATGAACTTTTTCTGGGTTTTCACCATATCCTATTTTTGTAATATCCATCTAATCTCCTTTGATTATTTTGTATTTTAGATTAAGTCTGTCTATCTCTTTTAACAGAGAGGTTTTAGCTCTCTTTATAAGCTGAGAATCTATGCTTTTTAGATAGAGGGTGACATATGGCTTTCCATCTTTCCAGGCAGGAAGTGAGGATATTTCTAGTTCTTCATGCTCATTTTGTTGCATGAAGCTTACAAACCTCTCTTCACTACTCTCTACCCCTACCTCAAATACATCTTTTTGTATCCCATTCTCAAAAAACTTATCAAGTACACTTCTTAGCATGGGATGCGCCATCTCTGGAAACCCTGGAACAAAAAAGAATCTCTCTTGCAAGTAGAACCCTGGTACTTGGTTGATAGGGTTTTCTATTAGCTCTGCATCTATTGGTAACTCCGCCATTTTTATGCGGTTAGGATAGGCTCGCTCCCCAAACTTCTGCTCTATCAAAGCTTTTGCAACAGGATGAGTCTCTATCATCCCACCACTAAAAGCCTTAGTTGCGACAAATCTTGTAAAGTCATCAGGAGTAGCTCCAATCCCACCAAAACAGAACATCACAGAGCGACTGTCATCTTGTATGAGCCTAAAAATCTTCTCCATAAACTCAGGTTTATCACCAATTACAAAGCTTCCTACATGATTTAGATGTCTTTTGTTAAGCTCAGAGTTTATAAACTCAAAATGCTCATCTCTTCGACGACCATTTAGGAGCTCAGTTCCAACAATCACGCTGTAGAAGTTTTGAAATTCACTCATATTTTACTTTTGATAAAGTTTTCCATCTCTGATACTATCTCTTCTATAGTTCGCTCACCATTAATAACCTTCATTACGCCTTTAGCTGTATAAAATCTCTGTATATCTTCAAGTGGCTCCATAAAAACTTTCATTCTGTTATTAAACACCTCTACATTATCATCATCACCTCTTGCACGACCAAGCACTCTATCTTTTGCTACTTTTTCACTTACCTCTACATTTATCACTGATTTTAGTGATATTGTTTTCTCTTCTTGCAGGATTTTATCTAATGCTTCCATCTGCTCTACGCTTCTTGGGTAGCCATCTATTAGGATGACCTCTTTTTCAGAACTCTTAATAGCTGAGATGATAGTATCTACAACTATATCAAGTGGAACAAGGTTTCCTTTTGAAGTGAAGCCCTCTATCTGCTTACCAAGCTCACTCCCACTAGCTATCTCAGCTCTTAGAAGATCTCCAGTTGAAAAGTGCGCAAATCTCTCTGGGTTGTTTTCAGCGATAATCTCCGCATCTGTAGTCTTACCACTTCCTGGTGCTCCGATGATTAGAAAAAGTTTCTTCATTTGCCTTCCTTTGTTGATTTAGATTCTGTTTTTTTAACTCTAATGTGAAGCTCATTTAGTTGCTCAAACACCGCTTCACTAGGTGCATCTGTTAGTAGACACTGCGCTCTTTGGGTTTTAGGGAAAGCTATGACATCTCTGATGCTCTCACTCTTAGTCATAAGCATAATAAGCCTATCAAATCCAAGTGCAAACCCACCATGAGGAGGTGCACCGTATTCTAGGGCTTCAAGCAGAAAGCCAAACTTCGCCTCTGCCTCTTCTTTGCTGATACCAAGAAGTTCAAAAATCTTATCTTGAACATCTTTTTTGTGTATCCTAATACTTCCACCACCTAGCTCAATACCATTTAGCACCACATCATAAGCAATTGACTTGATATCCTCTACCTCTACACCCTCAGTCTCTAGTGGCATGGTAAATGGGTGATGGAGGGCTTTAACCTTACCATCCTCTTTTTCAAACATGGGGAAGTCAACTACCCATAAGAAGTTTAGCTCATCTTCATCATATAGTTTAAGCTTACTAGCAATCTCAAGTCTTAAGCGACCCATATAATCAAGCACTACAGACTTTTTACCAGCTCCAAAGAATATAATATCACCAGTTCTAGCACTAACTTTCTCTACAATAGCACTCTTTTCATCTTCACTTAAAAACTTAACAATAGGTCCTTGAAGTCCATCCTCTTTTACTCTAACCCACGCTAGTCCTTTAGCTCCAAACTTCCCTACAAAATCAGTCAGATAGTCTATATCTTTTCGAGTAAGCCTATCACCCTCATTTAAACAGAGAGCTTTTATTCGATTTGAGTTTTTATCTTGAGCAATTTGTGCAAAAACCTTTAGCTCTGTAGTCTCAAATATATCTATAACATCTACTAGCTTGAGGTCAAACCTTAAATCAGGTCTATCATTTCCATAGCTCTCCATTGCCTCTTCAAAACTCATTCTAGGAAAAGGGGTCTCTATGGTTTTTCCAGCAGCACTAAACATATCTGCTATTAGCTTCTCAGCTACACCTATGACATCCTCTTGTTCACAAAAGCTCATCTCCACATCTATCTGTGTAAACTCAGGCTGTCTATCAGCTCTTAAATCCTCATCTCTAAAGCATCTTGCTATCTGAAAGTATCTATCAAATCCACCAACCATAAGTAGTTGCTTAAAAAGCTGTGGGGATTGAGGAAGTGCAAAAAACTCACCCTCATGGATTCGACTTGGCACAAGATAGTCTCTTGCACCTTCTGGAGTGGACTTTGTAAGTACAGGTGTCTCAACTTCTAGAAATCCCATCTTCTCTAATGAGTTTCTAGCAGCAATAGCTACTTTGCTTCTAAGAGCAAAAATATCATAAAGCCTCTTTTTTCTAAGGTCTAGATATCTATATTTTAGTCTATGTTCTTCACGCACTTGCTCATCATTTAGTTCAAAAGGAGGAGTTAGTGAGCTATTTTCTACTACTAGGGAGTTTATGACTATCTCTATTTTCCCAGTTTTTAGTCTTGGATTTTCTAGTCCCTCACCTCTTAATCTTACTTTTCCTTTACCTCTTAAAACAAACTCATCCCTTACTTTGTTGGCTATTTTATGAGAAGTAGCATCATCTTCAGGGTCACAGACTAGCTGAACTAGACCACTTCTATCTCTTAGATCAATAAAGATTACACCTCCATGATCTCTATAGCTATTACACCAGCCACACACCTCAACTTCAGTTCCAACTAAATCTTCAGTAATATCATTACAATAATGGGTTCGCAAAAGATTAACTCCTAAAAATTATAAAAAATTGTTTTTTGAGTGGGAAGTATACAGAAACTTAGTTTTGTTTACTATAAGAGGTACTTTTTAAGTATTGATGAAAGCTCCTCAGGATTACTTTTTGACATAAATTCATTAGCATTTAGTGATTTTGCCATCTCCTCATTTGATTTTCCACTCATTGAAGAGTTTACGACTATTGGTACATGGCAGAGCGTTTTGTCACTTTTTAGACTTTTTATTACCTCAAACCCTGATGCTACAGGCATCTCTAGGTCAGTTATAACTATTCCTATGTTATCTTTATCGCATGCATCACTATCTATATAGTCTAGTAACTCGCGTCCATTTTTAAAGATTTTAAAGTTTAGCTCTAGCTTATTTAGTATTTTGTTTAGAGTTTTGATAACAATAGTTGAGTCATCAGCTACAAGTACCTCTTTTTTGATGTCACTTAATGAGGTTAGTCTCTCTATCTCTGTGTTTTTTGTCTCCTCAATCCAAGGAAAAGCATCTGCAAGCATCTTTTCAACATCTACAACTTGTACTATTCTTCCATCATAGTACTTAGTACGGCTTATTAGTTTACTACTATCACTATTTACTCCCACGCTTACACTCTGGTCTATCTCATCCCACCTTTTTGGAAGTATTCTATCTGGTTTATATACTCTAATTCCTACAATAAACTTTGAGAAGTCACATATAAGGACTACCTTCTGTTTTGATTCTATAGCATAAGGGCTTAGGTCTTGTGTAGTGTCTCCTGGATTGTAGTGAAACCACTTTCTAAGGTCTATTAGGGGTATGGTTAGATTTCTCATAGTTATAAGCCCCTCTATAAGCGCAGTATTGTCATGGTCTAGCTTTACTATTTCACCTTTGTACTTTATGACTTCTTTTACTTTAAAAACATTTAGAGCAAAAAGGCTGTTGTTGTCTTCAAGTCTAAAGCATAGTAGTTGTAGCTCATTGTTTTTGTGTAGGGAGGTTATTCTTTCTATATCAGAGAAATTAGACATATCACTACCTTATCTTAATTTATCGATTATATCATTATTTTTATTAGAGTTCTTGCAGATTTAGCAAGAAGTCTATTATAATGAACTCTTTTTAATCTGCAAATTCACTAAGCTTAATGCTTTGATACTCTCTACACTCACTCTCTACTATCTCTCTTCTATCCATACATACTATCTTACCATTTTTCATTACTACTATTTTGTTAGCTATCTCTATAGAGCTTAGCCTATGAGCTATGACAAAGGTTATCCTATTTTTTGTAAACTCTCTTAACATCTCTTTTATCGCTGCCTCAGTTGAGTTATCAAGTGCACTTGTGGCCTCATCTAGTATAAGAAGGGCAGGGTTTTTATATATAGCTCTAGCTATGGCTATTCTCTGCCTCTGTCCACCTGATAGATTTGCCCCAAACTCATCAAGAATATGATATATCCCTCCCTCATACTCTTCTACAAACTCATAAGCTCTTGCTTTTTTTAGTGCATCTACTACTTTTTCTTCATCTATATCTTGTCCGTAAGCAACATTTGAAGCGATAGTGTCATTGAAAATAAATATCCTCTGGGTAACTACTGATATGTTCTCTCGTAGATAGTCAAACTTGTAGTCTCTGATATTGTTCCCTTCAAGAATGACTTCACCACTACTTGTATCATATAGTCTAAGCATGAGGTTTATAAGTGAGCTTTTTCCAGCGCCACTATTTCCTACAAGTGCTATACACTCACCTCTTTTTGCAAAAAGGTTTATGTTTTTTAAAGCTTCCTTATTCCCATAGCTTAAACAGACATCTCTTAGCTCTATGTAGCTTAAGCTATCCTTGTGGATACTGCCCTCTACTAGAGTAGAGGGTCTATGAAGAAGCTGGAATATTCTTTCAGCTGCTGCTGTTGCTTCTTGGAGCTTACTATATACATTTGAGAGTCGTTTAAAAGGAGTGTAGAGCATAAAAAGAGCTGCCATAAATGAGAAAAATGCCCCCACACTCATCCTCTCTTCTATAACCTCTATACCACCTATAACTATCACAGCAGCTACTGCTATAGAGCCTAATGTCTCCATAAAAGGAGAAATCATCTCTTTGTATTTGACTGCTTTCATACTTAGATTTAGATAGTCACTGTTTTGCCTTGAAAAATGCTGACATTCAAGCTTCTCTCCACCACTTGTTTTGATAATCTCTACATTGTTAAAAATCTCACTTAGTTTTGAGGTGATATCTGAGTTTTTCTCTTGTATTTTGTGCGAAAGTTTTTTTACCTTCTTAGCAAAGTAAAGTATGGGATATATAGATAGAGGAAGAACTATAAGTCCATAAAAAGCAAGGGATGGACTCTGATATATTACAACAAATATAAGCCCAAAAACAGTAAAACCCTCCCTAATAATATCAGCCAAGTGATTAGAAACAGCAGCTCTAATCTTGTCTATATCATTAGTAGAGCGACTTATAAGCTCCCCACTTCTAAAACGGTTGAAAAAATCAAGCTCAAGTGTAAGTATGTGAGCCAAAAACCTATCTCTAACCCTTCTAACTATATCTTGTCCTATGAAGTTCATATAGTAAGTCTGAACAAATATCCCACCGCCTTTGAGCGAGTATGCCAAAATAATAAACAGAGGCAGGATTTTTAACATCTCAACATCTTTTTTGATAAAAATATCATCAAGAACAGGTTTGACTAGATATGCACTAGCAGCTGAAGCGCCTGCTACTATAAGTGAGGCTATAATCGCAATACTAAAATAGAGTTTATACTCTTTAATGTATGGAAAAAACTGTCTATAAAACTCTCTCAATTACTATCCTTAAGGTTTTGAATAATCCTAAAATTATATCCACATAGAATAAATAGAGAATAAATATCTTAAGTAGCTCTATGGTTTTGCCGATTATCGTTTAAGTTTCGCCAAGAAACAAAGGCAAGGATGCCACAGTAAGAAAAAGGAGTTTACCATGACTATCGAGCAGATGAGCACTCTATACACTGCATTTGAGGGAAAAATCCAAAAAGGTGCGAACGCAAGTGAAGGTAGAAAAGCCTCACAAGCAGAGCCAAAAACAGACACTATCGCGGGTAAAATGAAGAAGTTTGAAAAAGACCTCTTGAGCGAACTTATGGGAGTTTTAAGAAAAGTTAGCCAAGAGATGAATGGAGAACTTCTATCTATGGGAGCAAAAGAGAACTCTATGAAGATGAACTACTCTGAGATGAGCCACAATCAGACAAATATATCCATAGGAAAAGATGGTATATCTATGAGTAGCACAAGCGTTAAGACCATCAGCCTTGATTTAGAGATTCATGCTAATGATGGGGTAGTAAACAAAGAGGTGGAGGTTAGCTTAGGTGAATCTCTAGCAAGCACTATGAATATAAGGTTTGATAAAGAGATGAGCGAACAGCAGAAACTAATAGACCCATTAGTTATAGACTTTGATGGAAAAGGTGTTGAATTAGCTGATAAAAAGTTTGCATTTGATCTTGATAGTGATGGTAGAAAAGATCAGATATCTATGCTCAAAAAAGGTAGTGCCTATCTAGCACTTGATAGAAACAACAACGGAAAGATAGATGATGGAAGTGAGCTTTTTGGAACAAAAAGTGGTGATGGGTTTAAAGACCTATCAATGTATGACCTAAACAAAGATGCCAAAATAGACATAAATGACTCCATCTATGATAAACTAAGAGTATGGAAAAAAGATGAAAGTGGTGTTGATTCATTGGTGGCACTAGGAGAAGCTGGTGTGGGTGTTATCCATCTAAACCCAACAGAGCTAAAAAACTCACTATATGACTCTACAGGAAACCTAGCTGGTATTGCACAAAGAAGTGCAGGGGTTGAGTTCTTAAATGGAGCAAACTCTCAAGCCTATCATCTAGACTTAGTAGCGGGGTAAACCTGCTACTCTTCTTAATTCTTGGCTAAGGGTATTTTTATAGTAAACATAGCTCCATTTTCTATATTTTGAGCTTTTAAAGAGCCTTTCATATTGTCCTCTATGATGGATTTTGCTATCTGAAGCCCTATGCCTGTTCCTTTCTCACCCTTTGTAGTTACATAAGCATCAAAGAGCTTTGGTAGAAGGAACTCTGGTATTCCACCACCATTATCTTTTATTTTTACAACACCAAATCGTCCATCTTTGCCAAATGAGCACTCTATTTTTCCATTTTTGATATCATGCTCTAAGATTGCGTCTTTGGCATTGTTGAAAATAATCAATACAGCTTGCATAAACTCATTTGGGTATCCTGATACGCTTAGGTGTTCGTGCTCATGGATAACTATCTCAACATTGTTTTTAATAAACTCATTTTTATACATAGATACTATCTTACCTATCCCAACACAAGGAGTGAACTCCTCTTTTGATTTACTAGGTTTAAAAAAGTTTCTAAAGTCATCTATTGTTTGAGACATAAAGCTTATTTGTGAATCTATCTGAGCAAAGTAGTGAGCTACCTCTTTGTCATCTATAGGCTCCTCTTTTCTGTCTTCAACCATATCTCTTAAAAGCTGATTAGTCATAGATAGGGCATTTAGAGGCTGTTTCCACTGATGGGCTATAGCACTTATCATAGAGCCTGTTTCTGCCATTCTGCTTTGCTGATACATGATGTTTTTTTGAGACTCACTCTCTTTTATGACTTTCATCCGTTCAGCCACCTCATGTTCTATCTGCTCTGAGAGGGTGTCATTTAAGAAGCTAAGCTCCCTCTCTTTGGTAGCTAGCTCTCTGTTTGCATTCTCAAGGTCAACATTTTGTTTTTCAAGTAAATATCTCTGACTCTCAAGCTTTCTGTTTTTGCTAACTATGAGGTAGATAAAGAAAAATATCAAAGCATTTAGAGTGCTTATAATAAAAGCCACATTAAAGTAGTCTCGTTCTATGTATAAAGGTACATCAGTATGGACTATACTATATAAATATGCTGCAGCCCTCTCTCCGTCTATATTTGTTATAGGTTGAAAAGTTAACACAAATCCTTTATTGTCCACATCTGCAAAAAGAGCAAAGCTATCTTTACTCTCTATGCCTTTTTTTACATCTTCTTTGGTTTTTTCTGTTATGCGTTTTACTCTATCTTTTGTAATACCTGCTGGATACTGATCGTTCTTATCTATCTCTTCTAAATACTCACTAGAGAATCTACTAGTTGTATAAAAATCCCTAAAATCTCCCCAAACCTTTTTTTCAACTATCTCTTTTTTTATTACAAAATCAACATAGCTCTCTGTTATCTTCTCTATCTCTTCTTTTAGAGCTACAAAAGATAGTGAGACTTCTACGCTTCCTAGATGAACTCCATCTCTACTAAAAATAGGATATACATTTCTAAAACCATTAAAAACCCGACCCTCTTCAAATCCATGCACTCTTTTTAGCTCATTATTTGCTATATCAACTGAGTGTCTTATGCCTATTAGGGTATCTCCAGATTTTGAAGGTTTGTGCATTCTTAAGAAGCTCTCACTATTTGGTAGGTGAAAGTGAAGCTGTCTTATGTTGTACTTTTTGAGCCTCTGGTATGTAGGGGCTATAGCAAGTCTAAGTTCCTCTCTTGTTTTGCTCTTCACGCTCTCATCTGCATCTTTTAGCTTCTCTAGTATAGATATAATCTTAGGTGAGTTTATCACCTCTTCATATAGTAGGTCTGCGTGTTTTATATATGCAGAGTTTATAGCCTTATACTCAGCAGAAAAAACACCAAGTCTTTGAGCTAGTATCCCATCTATCTTCTCTTCACTAATATAATCTGTACTTTTAAATATCATAACTTCAAAAACAACAAAAAGTAGCAATAAAACAATCTCTAAACCATAAGATTTTTTCATAAATATCCTAAGATAAAATTTGGTGGGTATAATATCCTAAAGAGTTTTAAAACTAAAATAGCTGAGATTTTATACTCAAAGATTAATGAGGCTTTAATTCCATTTTGAAGAAAATACCAAAGATGTACTACAAGCAAGGGTTTATGCTAATGACACTTATGAAGGCTTTTTTTATTCTAATATCTAGTCTATTTATAACCTCCTGTGCTACAAAATACACTCCACCAGAGACAGACTCTTCTTATAAAGAAAAAACTCTACGCGATATAAAGAGTGACTTTGATATAGAGAGGATGAATAATATAAAAATAGTGGGAAATGAGGCTAAAACCTCCAAATATGTTGCCGCAATAGATGATGATGATATTATCTACATAGGAACAAAAAAACTTAATGATAGTGATGAAATAGCCTACATTTGGTTTGACCATAATGGGTTTGATGTCGAATTCAATACCAAAGCGCAGTATCGATGTGGCTATTCACTTCTTTTTAAACAAAAGGGAAACAATACACATGAAGGCTGTCTATCTGAGTTTTCTTCTATAAAAAATCTTGGTGCCGAGCTTACTGGGAGAATATATATGACTATTGGCACTGCAGGAATTGCTACCCTTTTTGCAGGAAATTCTCATTTGAGAGCTTTTGATGATGAGTATTTTAGGCTAGTAGTAATTGACACAAACCTTGATAAACTACAACATCCAATAGTAAACAAAATACAATACAATCCTTTACTAAAAACGGCTTATGAAGTGATAGAAATTGATGAATATAATTTTGATAATAGTATTGAGAATCCTAGCTTGAGGACAGAATATGATGGTGCTATTTTTGTTGATGACAAAAATGGTCAAATCTATGGAATATATAACTATGATGACTACAGAAGCTCAAACTACTCAATCGCCATAAACAGAATCATCTCAGACCTGTATAAAAACATAGCTAGAAGCAAAAATATCACCATAACAAAAGAGATGATAGATGATAAAATCCCGCCTAAAATCAAAAAACCATCTATCCCACCACCTAGTAAGCTAGTAAAAAGTGAGTATGAAAAAGAGAGTGAGTTTAAGCAGAGGGTAAAAAAAGCTGCTGATGCTAGAGAGAAAAAGATAAGAGCCATGCAAGAGGAGTATGATAGAGAGGTAGAAGCTAGAAATGAGTACATAACAAAGCTAGAGCATATGTATCAAAAGCAACTTAATGAGCAAAGAGAGAGGAGAGAGAAGCTTATAGACTCCATAGATGCCAATATGGAGTCTCTGAGTAAGTTTCTTTTCACAAGATATATGAATGGCTTTGAGGTTACAAATGCAAACTATGATGCAGAGAGTGAAACACTCTACTTTACACTTATATCAAATAGTGACACCTACAAAAATATGGTAAAAGCAAGCCTTCCTCCAAGTGATGCAGCAAGGATAAAAGAGCGTAGATTGTATACTATAAAGCCTGATTTAGAGTATGGGGATGATACTCTATATGTAAGTGGCTTTGAGATAGAGAGTGATGGAAGTGAGTATGATATAGTCTATACTAATAGAAGCTTTGAGCCAACACAGATGGTGGTAACTGTAGCTGAAAAAAACGAAAATATAGAGCCAAACAGACAGCTTGACTTTAGTGCTTACAAGCAAGCCCAAGTAGACCTTATAGACTATAGTAAAAAAGAGCAGTGGTTTGTAGATGTAGTAGCAAGAGATAGTGCTAAAGTGCCAGAGTGGTTTAAAGATATCCAGCTTCAAGATGGACTGTATGGATATGGAGTTGGAAACTCACTTGATGAAGCTACTGAGGTTGCTATCGCCTCTTTAGCAAGGCATCTTGAGGCTAGTATAAATGCTACCTCTACAATCAAGCGAGAAGCTACAAACTCAAACCAACTTCACAGCGACTACAGAAGAGAGATAGATGTAAGAAGTGATATAATCTTAAGTAAAGATGACTATAGATTGTACAAGCAAGATATGGTTGATAATAAATGGTATGTAGTACTAGAATACAAAAAGGAGATGTGATGAAGTTAGCTTTTTTTGGGATTTTGGCTTTTGCCTTGCTTTTTAGCGGATGTAGTCAAAAGAGGGATGCACTAAGTAAAGAGGATAGAGTAGAGATAACAGAGGAGGTCATAGAGGAGCTTCCAGAGTGGGTGGTAGAGCCAAAAGTAGATAATGCCCTAGCAGCCGTAGGTATGGCACCATACTCAAGGCATGGACTTTCTATCATGCTACCAGAAGCAGAGCTAGATGGTAGAGCCAGATTAGCCGCTAAGATAGAGTCAACCCTATCACGCCTCCAAGAGCAAAACCTAAGACAC
This sequence comes from uncultured Campylobacterales bacterium, assembly GCA_964484395.1. Taxonomy (GTDB): domain Bacteria; phylum Campylobacterota; class Campylobacteria; order Campylobacterales; family CAZAFM01; genus CAZAFM01. Next base: position 11,798 of record CAZAFM010000050.1, read on the forward strand.
GCAAAGATAAATGCTTTTGATGATATAGATAACGCCTTTAAGTCTACAACAAAAGAGGTCGTAAGTGAGATGAAGCTCTCAGGTGCAGAGAGAAAAAAGATGTATCAAGATGCAGATGGAACACTATATGTATTAATGGCAATAGAGAAAAAAGAGGTTGGAAATGAGCTAGAGTCTTTTAGTGATAGTTATAAAAAGCAACTCCAACAAGCCAAACTAAGTAGAGAAAACATAGAAGAGGGTATGGAGATTCTAGGTGAGTCCATAGATGAGCTAGAGGAAAATATAGACTAGATTATGAAAAAGTTTTTTCTACCTCTTTTTTTGATCTCCTTTGCTTTTGCTCAAACTATCTCTGAATCAATGGAGAGCTTCAAAGATGAGTATCTACAAGCTATAGATGAGCATAAAAAAGATGCAAAAGAGATAGTAAACTCAAACCTAAAATACTACCAAGATATAGCCAAAGCTGCTCAAGCGTACTATCAGAAGTTTTTGACACAAAAATGGGGAGAGGGGAATGTCAAGCTCTCTACAAACAAGGTCTTTACTCAGTACTCTAAAGACTTTAGTTCAAGAGAGAGCTTTGACTTTGAAAATGGAAGTGTGGTTGTTGAGATACTGAGTGATAGTGATAAAGATATAGCACCAGAAGAGTTTAGCGAAAAACTAGAAGAGGCTAAGGGTGAGAGTATAGAGGAGGCTTCTAAAAAAGACCCAGTAGCAAATATCACTACAAAGTATATGAAAGAAAAAAACCTCATAGACACTACAAAAAATAGTAACAAGTTCTTAGAAGACATCCTCCCAGAGAAAAAAATCAAAAAAGAGGATATAAAAACAAAAGAGATAACCCTAAAAGATGGAAAAAAGAGAAAACTATCATTTGTAGAAGTCCCAATGGTTCCAGATCATCTAAAAAAACTAGCAGATAAGTTTGATGATAGTGTACAAAAAGAGGCCAAGAGGTTTGGCGTAGACCCATCTCATATATTTGCAACAATACACACAGAGAGCTACTTTAACCCTATGGCTAGAAGCTATGTACCAGCTTATGGACTAATGCAGATAGTGCCAACAACTGGCGGAGTAGATGCATACAGGGCGCTAAAAGGAGAGAAAAAAATCCTAAGCCCAGAGTATCTATACAACCCTGAAAACAACATAGAGCTAGGAGCTCAATACATAGAGCTCATACAAAACCGCTACTTAAAAGGCGTAGAGTCAAAAGAGAAACTCTTCTTTTGCGCTAGTATCGCTTATAATGCAGGCATAGGCAACCTCTACAAAGCACTAACAGGAAGCAAAGGCAAAAAAAGTGAAGCCATAAAACAGATAAACTCACTAGACACAACCCAGCTATATGACCTACTAAGAAGCTCTAAGAGATTAACACATGAAGCAAGAAGCTACATTAAAAAAATGAGTGAGCGAAAAAAACTCTATCTAGTATATGATGGGTAGCTTCATATGAGAATAAACAGTACATTGAGCCTGAATTGAAGTGGTCTTGATAAAATTACATTATTTACAAAACCTCTTCACACAACACCATCTCCCAGCCACAAAAGATAACAATCACTTTGATAAATCGTTCACCTAGGTCATACTGATTTAGTTGCTCTCTTGCCTCTTTTGCTTTTTGTTTTAGTAGCTCTTTGTTGTCTTTCTCATCTCTTTTTATATACTTAAGCTCTATAAGCCCACCATAGGGGATCTCATCTTTTACAGGATTTAGCAGAATGTCTATATAGCCTTTGTTTGATTCTGGTTCGCTTTTTAGCTCATAGTATGGGTTTAGATTTAGGTAGCAGAGCATAAAGGCTTTTATAAAGCTCTCTCCATCTATGAAGTCTCTAATAGAGGTGCACTGTTTTAGTATTTGGGCTAGATAAGAAAAAGCACTTAAGTCTTTTTCATACCCAAAGTTTAGGATGTGTTCATTTAAGGTATCTAGCTTCATATCAAAATCTTCAAAGTCTATGTAAGCATAGTGGATAAACTCTGAAAGGAGTTTTTTTATTGTTTGGTTTGGTATTTTTAGATTCAGAGCCACTCTGTATTTCTCTAAAGTCATAAACCCCAAGCTAAACATAAAAGATTTAAAGTTATTTTCATTTGTTAGTTCAAACGCACTAAAGTTATCTTTGATATTTGGTATTGTTATTTTCTTGCCTAAGATTAGATCATTTAGCATTCTAAAATTACCATTTAGTTTTTTGTCTGTGTAGATTAGGTATTTTAGTTTGGTGTAGTCGGTTCGGACATTTGTGTCGATTAGGTCTCGTGGTTCTTTGTCGGTTCTTACTAGATAATCAAAATAGTAAAGGATCATATCACTATTATAAATTGTATGTTCTACGCTATCACTAAATCTATAAGAATTATACCACTCATCACAGATAGATAAAATCCTCTCTTTTTTATCACTCAAGTTATAAAACTCTATCATCTCTACTAATTCATCTTTTGTAACACCCACTAAATCATTAAGTTCAAGACTTAGTGAGACATTTTTGCCTATATTGCTCCCACTTGTTACATCATAGAGTGCTAATGGTGATACACCTGTTATAAACATCTTCTTAACAGCCCCACTGGTTCCCACTTTTAGCATAGTAAAAAACTCTTTATATATGGCACTTTTTGCAGTGACTATGTTTTTATAAGCCTCTTTATCACTTATTAGGAGTTTGGTTACGAAGTTATCGTACTCATCTATGAGGATATAGATAGGGAGGTTGTTCTCAACGCAGATTCTAAAAAGTAGTTCTAGCTTATCAATAGGGTCATCAATATCTAATCTATCTAAATTATATTTATTGCAAAACTCATCTATTGTGAAGCGAATGTGATTTCTAAAACTACTCTCATAATTTGTTATATTTACAGCACTAAAATCAAATCTCAAAATATAGAAGCTACTTTTTAGTGGAGTTGGGTTTTTGTAGATATATGTTGTTTTAAATATATTATCAAATCTATCTTTATAATAAACATCATAGTACGCCTCAAGCATAGATATAGTTAGAGATTTTCCAAATCTTCTAGGGCGTAAAAAGTATAAAAAACTCTGCTCATTTTCGATAATCTCTATAAATCTTGTTTTGTCTATGTAGTACCAGTCCTCTTCTAAGACTCGTTTAAAATCACTCAATCCATAAGGAAGTTTAGTTGTTCGTCCTATGGGCATATATATCCTTTATGTTTTAAGTTCAAGAGTTGGCTACCATCAAGAGCGCATATAGTAATATTATAACATCTATCCTATGTTACTTTATAATAGATTTCTTGAATTACCGATAATATTGAGCTTCTCTTCTAATCAAGACATACAAATCATTCTGATATACTGAACTAAGAAAGAAGTGTCGATGTTTAGGTATGTTGTTACTATCATCTTGGTAGCCTCAAGTCTTTTAGCGTGTTCGAATTTTTTCATCAACAAGGGTGGATATCACATGGTTTCAAGAACTATGGATTCTGGTATGAATATGGGGTTTTCTGAGTCTATGGGTTATGTTGGTCAAAAAAACACAACGGATGTTGTAATTGATGCAGATAAAGCACTAAAGAATGTATCAAGTTAGAAGCTTATAAGCTATAAACTCTTAACCCAAGAGTTTATAGCTAGTAGGGTTATCAGGGCATGGTAGAAGTCCGCACTCTAAAAACACAGCTACAATATTTGCTAAAGCGATGATAATAAAAAGCATAAACACAGCTTTTTCGCTTCTATTTAATGTTATGTTTTTATCTGCAAAATCCTCACTCCACTTCATAAATATCATCAAAAGTGCCACTCCTAAGATGGAGCATAAAAAGACAATCAGCGCCCATGTATAGAGGTGTAGACCAAGAACAGCTGCACCAAACCCAGTCACTCCATCAGGTGTTGGGACTATGTGTAGTAGTATCTGACGCGTTGAGATTGCAGCTCCAACTAGTGCTGCTACTATTGATAGACCATAGTGAAGTGGCTTTATACCAAACTTTAGATTCATCAAAATCCCAACAGCCACTCCTAGCATCGCCATTCTCTGTAGAAGACACAGAGGGCAGGGTAGCTCTTGTAAAAATATCTGCACACCAAAAGCCCCTACAAGAGGCAGGGATAGTAAAATAAGTGCAAAAAGATTTAGTCTTCTAGCTATTTGGTTTGATATCATCATTGTATCCTTAGAGGTTTATATTTAGTTTGTCAGTTGCATGGTAGGAAAACCAGTATACAAGTAGCAAAACAGAGATTGTAAATGAGATAAGTGTCTCCTTTTTACGCCCTAAGTATATAAGCACAAAAGAGCAGAGCATCAATCCAAAAATAAGCACATCCATTGTTTTTCCTTCTATTCTCAATAGGGCAATATTAGCTTTTTAATATAAAAACACAACTTAAAAGAATGACATCTTAAGGCAAGTATGCCATATTATAATTTTATAACTTTATGATAATATGTTGTTATCATTATTTTATGTACGAAGGAAAAGCTATGACTATTAGAAAGAAGAGCTACATTTGGATATTTGTGATTATCGCCCTTATGATGACATATTTTATGACAGATAGGTACTTCAGTATACAGGCTGATAAAAAGTTTGATCACCTCTCAAAGATAAATCTAGAAGACAAAATATTAAAAGAGATGTTTATAAATGGACTACTTTTTAATAGTTCAAGTGGTGTTTTTGCCAATACTAATGAACAAAAAGCTGCCCAGACTATGAAAACAGCTATAGAAAAGCTAGACACTCTAGAACAAAAACTAAAAACTATAGATGAAAAAACACTCCAGAAGTTTAAACCAGAGTTGGATGAGTTTCAGAATTATATGAATAAACTATATCTCATCGCCTCAAACAAAGAAGCTATCACAGATTCAGAGCTTAGTGAAAGACTAAAGAGATGGAGGGCTTTGAAGTTTGAGCTAAATAGTGTCGAAAAAGAGATGGCAAGCCTTTCAAGTAATATAAGACAGGAGTTCATAGCCTATAATAATCAGCAGTTTTATATCAAAGCCATAGTGGGGGCTATAATAGGGCTACTAGTTATGATAGTTATTTATACTCTAGTAAATACTATTTTGACAAACATATATGATTTCAAAAGAGTGATTGATAATATTCTTAAGAATAATGACTTTCAAAACATAACCACAAAAAACCCAAATGATGAACTAGGAGAGATAGCCACTTCTTTGAACTCTATATTTGATATGCTAAAACAAAAAGCCACACAGAGTGAAAATGAAGCAGAGAAGACAGCAGTAGCACTTCAAAATGCAGAGAAAAGCAGAGATGAGAGTGATTTTTTTATACAAGTAGCAAACAGCTTTTTAGAAGCAAACAGAGGAGATACGCAGAAAATACAAGCTGAATTAGTGACACTTAGTGAAAATAGTGAGTATCTAGTAAGTCTAAACTCTGAAAATATGAAGATAAATGCAGATATAGATGAAGAGCTAAAATCAATAGTTGGAAGCTTCAGAGATGTGCAAGAGCAAGCCTATAAACTTAGAGAAAATGCAGTCTCACTAGATGGTAGTGTAAGTGATATAGATGGTCTAGTCACAACTATTAGAGATATATCGGAACAAACTTCACTAC
>CAZAFM010000051.1:0-17252 GCA_964484395.1 uncultured Campylobacterales bacterium
AGCTCTCTTGGACTTTTTGATGACTTTTATGAGTTAGGCTCTGCTTCTAGGTTTAGCTCACTAAATCTAACTGATAGTTTTGCTAAAAACCCCATCCTCACCCATCCAAAGCTCTCATCTGATTCAGTGCAGTTTATATATGATTTCTACACACTACTAAAAACCCTATCAAGCTCTAAGAAGCCAAAAGAGATACTTGATATAATAGAGAATAGTAGGTTTTTTGACTCTATTACTTCATTACTCTCTAAGCAAAGAGCTAAAAGAAAAGATGGAACAATAGATGAAACACAAGAGATAGATGCAAAAGTTCGCATCAAAAGAAAAGTGGCACTTCTTAAAAACCTAAGCCTTCATTATGATGATATATATAGGTTTCTAAACGCGATGGTGCTAGGAAGTAGAGAGATGAGTGAGGGAGAGGGGGTAAATCTTCTGACAGTTCACGCCTCAAAAGGACTGGAATTTAAAGAGGTCTATGTAGTTGACCTTATGGAAGGAAGATTTCCTAATAGTAAACTCATACAAAAAGGTGGTTCTTTGGAAGAAGAGAGGAGACTTTTTTATGTTGCCTCCACACGGGCAAAGGATAGACTATTCCTGTCATACGCGAAGTATGACCCTATAAGAAAAACAGATTTTGTAGCCTCTACTTTTTTGTATGAAGCAGGACTTTTGAAAAAGTAGTCCAAAAAGCCTTGAAAAGTTTCTTAGCTTGTTGTATAATACAATTTTACTAAAACAAATCTTATAAGAGGCGGAGTTGATTATGACTTACGGAGAATCACTCTTTGCACAAAGAGAACTTTGCCAGATGAAGGACGGCGAGATCGTCATCAAAGGGCTGCCAAAGAGAATGGAAAAGAGCGAGTGCATCAAGTACTACAACAAGAAGCTTTGGTCATACTGGGACAAGGCGTATAAGAGCGGAAGAAAAGAGAGCAAGTAACTCTCTTTTCTTCTTTTCTGCACTAGCGATGAATTCAAAGATTTTTTACGCTACAGAGACTGGCACTACGACACAAATAGCACAACAAATCTCACAACTAACTAACATACCACACTTCTGCATTTCTGATGCTACCAAAGACGACCTAGAGTCTTGTGAGTTTCTCATACTTGGTACTCCTACATGGAATGATGGTAGCTTACAAGATGACTGGATTGATTTTATAGAAAAAAACCAAACATTAAACCTCATCGGTAAAACAGTAGCTCTTTTTGGACTAGGAGACCAAAGAGGTCATGGTGAACACTTCTGTGATGGCTTAGCCAAACTCTACGACTTTGCACTATCTTGTGGCGCCAATATCATCGGGAGTTACATAGATGATGACTACTTTTTTGAAAACAGCAGAGCCTTCGTAGATGGGAAATTTCTAGGACTAGCACTTGATGATGACTACCAAAGCGAACTAACACAAAAACGAATAAAAAAATGGCTAACAACCCTACCAATAACAACAATCTAACTCAAATCCTGTAGCCTAAATTTATTTTTGATTTCATACAAAATTAGCTACAATATTCAATAAAGGAGTTTTATATGATAGAGCTCTATCAATTAACGAACCAAAGATTGAACATTTTTTCCATCACTCTAAAGATGAAGTTATGAAAGCTTTGAATTTTTTAGTAGATAACAACATCAAAGAATTTCAAAACGATAATGAAAATTTAGAGCTAACTGCAGCACAAAAAAAGGAGCTAGATTCAAGAATCTCATCATTTCATAAAAATCCTTCCATCAGTCGCTCATGGGATGAAATCAAAAGTGAAATTTTAAAATAATTATGCAGATATGATTTTAGCAATATTTCATACAAGCAGGAATCCTATAAAATTAGGCGATAGAGTTTCATAGACAGACTCACTCTATAGCCTCAAAACATCCATGATAGCATCTAGAAGGTCTGATCTTTTAAATGGTTTTTCTAAAACCTTAACACCTGAAACATAGCCTATCTCATCTGGATATGCTGTTAGAAATATCATTGGTGTGTGGTTTCCATCTTTTTGTAGCTCTAGTAACAACTCTTTTCCGTCCATTATAGGCATCCTATAATCAGATATGATAACATTGGGCTTATTACTCTCTACAACCTCTAAAGCCTCTTTTCCATTTTTGGCTAAAAAGACTTTACCAAAACGCCTCTGTAGCATCTCTTTCATATGCTCTCTTCCAAGCTCCTCATCCTCTACATATAGAACCTTGATGGTTTTTAGCTTAGTATAATCTCTACTCATTTGGCAACCTTATGATAAACTCTGCACCGTCTTTATTGTTTTTTGCAAATATCTCTCCTCTTAATTTTATCTCAACTATGTTTTTAGCGATAAAAAGCCCTAAACCTTTACTAAATGACTTAAACTTAGTAGTAGTATAAGGGTCAAACACCTTAGGTAGCATCTCTTTATCTATCCCTCCACAGTTATCTTTTACGCTTACATATAGACTATCTCCATCTTCATAGCCCTCTATTGCAACTACTGGTAAGGTAACTTTGTTTTTTGCTACTGCATCTGCTATGTTCATAAAAAGTGATATTAGCACCTCTACTAAATCTGATTTTTGTACACCAACCTTGAAGTCCTTCTCTAATGAGATACTATAAGTAATAGATAGTGATTCAAAGAGCTTTGATGTTACACTTATCGCCTTGTTTACACACTCTTGGAGTGATACTTTTTTATCTACAGCAACATCATCATGATAGATAGAGCTAAACATCGTGATGAGGTTTGAAAGCTCTACGGTTGTTCTGACTATAGTCTCAGTCTTCTTTTTTAGCTCCTCACCATCTAAGCTATCATCCTCATATCCATCCTCTATGTTTTGAGCTATTAATGAAATGTTGTTTAGTGGTTGCCTCCACTGATGAGAGAGATTTTCTAGTAGTTCAAGTATCGTTCCTCGTCTGCTCTTTTCAAAAAGCATCCTCTCATGCTCTATTCCCTTTTGCTCTGTAATGTCTGTTAGAGTGACTACGCATCCGTCTTTGTGCTTTACGACAGTTATATTTAGCCATAGAGTCAGCCCATCATTCTTGTAGTACTTCTGTCCACTATAAGCCTCACCACTATCAACCACACCTACATACCTAGCAAAAAGTCCAGCGGTCTTACTTCCTGGCATCTCTTTTAGAAGGCTATTACCTATAAGCTCTTTTGCATTTTTTTGAAGAAGTTTCTCTGCTTCTTTGTTTACTAGTGTCCACTCAAAATCAACTATCTCTCCGCTATCATCTCTAAGACTATCAAATGCCATAACAGCGCTAAGAGAGGAGTCTAGCACCTCTTGAAGTAGTGTTTTTACCTCTATACTCTCATCAAGTCTTTTTTCTGCAAGGTCTCTTTGTATCTCTCTCTCATCTGAGACTGCTTTTAGCTCTGCATAGGCGGTTTGAAGTTCCTCATTAGTCGATTGTAGCTCCTCATTTGTGGTCTCTAGCTCCTCGTTGGAGCTTTGGAGTTCTTCATTGGAGCTTTGGAGTTCTTCATTTAGTGCTTGAAGTTCCTCATTTGTAGTCTCTAGCTCCTCTATGACGGCTTGAAGGTGGACTTTTGTTCTGTTTAGCTCTGATTCTAGCTTTCTTACTTGATCTACTCCACCACTTCTTTTCCCCTCCTCAGATACTACCTCTATAAACAAATCCTGCTTCTCTTCTTGGAAGTTTATGATGTATATTCTGCTTATGTTTTTTCCATATAGTAGAGGTATCACCGTCATTCTAACAGACACATCACTACCATCACTTTTTTTTAGGTGTTGAAAAACTCCAGCTTTTGGGGTCATATTTTTTTGACATTCGTGCAAAAGTGTCCTAAGTTCTGCCACTAGCTCATCTTCTAGGCATTTATATACATTCATAGTAGTGCCACCTGCTGGGAAGCCAATATATGGGTTTTTTTCCCTAACATAGATGATATCCATACCCTCATTTACCACTATAGACATTGGCATAAAGTACGCACCAATCCCCTCTATCACATACTCTTCTAGGGTTTTCTCATTTTTCTCTTTTTGAGTGCCTTTTGTTAAATCATAGCTGTTTTTTCTGCTAAAGTTTACATTTGGTATCTCTTTTCTTATTGAAAACTCTCTTCTATAGACTTTTTTATCTTTAGATAGTGTGGTAAATAGATTTTCAAAATGCCCAATAGCCTCACTTTTTCCTAAAAAAAGTAGTCCACCATTATTGAGCGTGTAGTGAAATAGGGGAAATATTCTATCTTGAAGTTTTTGTGAAAAGTAGATAAGTAGATTTCGACAAACTAGTGCATCAATCCTCAAAAAAGGCGGATCTTTAATAATATCATGCTGCGAAAATATCACAATATCTCTTAGCTCCTTACTAACCCTATAAAACTCATTTTCTGGAACAAAGTAGTCCTGAAGTGTCTTTTTGGATAGTGAAGATAGTGCTGAGACTGGATAGATACCCTCTCTAGCTGCTCTTGTAGCATCTGGGTTGATATCTGTAGCAAATATCTGTACTGTTATCTTTCCATATAGATTATTCCTTTTTAACATCTCTAGAACCAAGATACCAATAGTATAGGTCTCCTCGCCAGTAGCACACCCTACATCCCATATCCTAAGGCTTCCACCTGTACTCTTTTTTAGTACAATATCCTCTAGGTTTTTACTAAACTCCAAAAAAGCATCTTCATCTCTAAAAAACTCTGTAACACCTATGATAATATCCCTAAAAAGATTATCTGGCTCTGCATCGTTTTTGTACAGATAGTCCACATACTCACTAGCATCATTCATCTTCAAAGCCGCCATTCTTCTATGCACCCTTCTGCTAATAGTTGTAGGCTTATACTCTGAGAAATCTATATTTTTAGCTTGATTTATCCTCATAAGTATCTTTTCCATATAGGTACTATCTGTTTTTACAGAGCTAGTTTTACCCTCTCTTATGTGTGATACTATCTCTGGAAGCTCCTCTGCCATCTGTGTGGGATTTAGTACCATATCAACACTCTGGGCATTTATAGCAGATAGTGGCATTCCATTATACTTTGCAGATGAGGGCTCTTGAGCCATAGTGATACCACCTTCTGCTTTTATACACTGCATACCTCTAGTTCCATCACTACCTGTTCCTGAGAGTATGATACCTACTGCATAGTTCTTTTTAGAGTATGATAGTGACTCAAAAAAAATATCAACAGATGGTTTTGGCGTAAAAGCCTCGCCTGATGGTGTAAAAAGTCTGATAATTTCTCCATCTAGTCTGATATTTTTGTTTGGTGGAGTTATGTATATAGTGTTTCCACTAACAACTACTCCATCTTTTGCCTCTAGGACTTTTTTTCCTGTCCCTTTTGCTAGCAGGTCAACCATCATACTCTTATATGTTGGGCTTAGATGTTGAGTGACGATATATGCCATACCATTATCATCTGGAAGTTTACCCACAAGCTCTTGAAGAGCCTCTAGTCCTCCTGCACTTGCGCCTATTCCTACTATTACTTTCTCATTTTCCATCTATCACCTTTTAGTTTGTCATCATTTCAGTATAAGTTTGCAATCTCACTTCAAAACAAGCTCCATTTTGGGTGTTACTAGCTTTTATGCTACCATCCATACCTTCTACTATTTTTTTGGCTATTTGAAGTCCTATTCCTGTACCATTCTCCCCCTTTGTACTCACATACGGCTCAAAAAGCTTATCTGGAAGTAGCTCTTCATCTATCCCTCCTGCATTATCTTCTACATAGACAAAAACATCTTTATGTACATTTTTTATGTAAATTTCTATTTTTGAGTTCTTAATATCTTTTTCTTGCAAGGCATCTTTTGAATTTGAAAAAAGAGTCATCAAGACCTGCTTAAACTCGTTTGGATAGCCATAGACTAAAGAATCATCACCACACCTTAACTCAATCTCAATACCCTTTGATGCAAAACTATGTTTCATAATACCTAGTGTTTCTTTTATGATTTTACAAACATAGAATGGCTGCTTGTTTTTAGAGGGTTTAAAAAAATCCCTAAAACTATTCATCGTCTCACTCATATAGGTTATCTGCTTCAAAATCTCATCCTCAGTAGATTTCAAAAGCTCTCTATCTTCTTCTAACTCAAGATAGTCTGATATGTTTTGAGTAACAAGTGATATTACACTTATAGGTTGCTTCCACTGATGAGCTATCATACTTACCATCTCACCTATAAGTGCCATTTTGCTCTGCTGAAGAAGAAGTATATCTTTTTCCTTAATCTCTTTTAGAGCGCTATCTTTACCATCTTTTTCTTTTTTTATATCTTTTTGGAGGAGTTTGTTAAGAGCATCAAGCTTAGATCCCATAACCACAAATTCAGTCACATCTACAGCTATACCTAGCATCTCCCTCTCTTCTAGTGTGGCTTCGGGATTTAGAAGGACTTTTGTTATATTGAAGTAGTGTGTTACTCCATCTTTATTATTTATCTTAACACTCTTTTGCGTACCCGGCTTTTTGCTATGCAGGACTTTTGCTTCAGTATTAAGAATTGCTTCATACTCATCTAGCTCTACAAGTTTTTTGGTTTTTATACCTTTTTGTATATCAGAGTCTTTTAGACCAAAAAACTTTCTAAAGTATTTATTTACCTTGAGATACTCTCCACTGCTATTTTTGACATATATCATTACAACTGAGTTATTGAATATTTTTTCTAGAAGCTGGTTTTGTTTCTCTAGTTGCTTTTGTAGTTCTACTTTGTTGGTTATATCTTGGTTTGAGCCTACAAACCTTGTAGTTCCAGTGTTTTTATCTTTTACAAGCTTTCCTCTACCTCTTATCCAGATATATTCACCGTTTTTTTTCTTTAGCCTAAATTCTGAGTCATAGACCTTGGTTTTTCCTTCTATGTACTCTTTTGCTCTTTTGATAGCAGCATCTTTGTCATCTGGATGGAGATTTTCAGCCCATGCTAAGTAGGTTGTCTTCAACTCTTCAGGATTATACCCTAGCATTGTTGCAAACCTATCAGAGTGATAAGCTTCACCTGTGTCTATATTCCAGTCCCACAGTCCATCATTCGCTCCCTCTATAGCCAGTCTATATCTCTCATTTTCGTTTAATATACTCTCTTTTTCATGCATCTCTTTAGTTATGTCTCTGAAGATAATAGATGCTTTTTTTGCTTTTTTGTCTATATGTGAGATAGTTGCTTCTACAAGCTTTGTTTCGTTATCACCTAGAACTACCTCTTGAGTAAAAACACCCTCTTTTTTTAGGATTTTGGCTGAAAAGAGCGTCTCTATGCTCAGTTTTTCAATCTCTTTACTACTCAGACCAAAAAAACTTCTTGCCGACTCATTAGCGTATAGTATACGAAATCTATCAGACTCATAGACCAAGATAGGTAATCCAATAGACTCAAAAACCCCCCTAAAAAAATCCATAACAAAACCACCTAAATTTTTATCCAATACTTAATAAATACTACCTACATTTTACTAATGACAATATTAAAACTTATCATATTCTGGTGGTTCTACATCAGATGCTTTTGCAAGAATTTTTAGTGCATGCTCTCTAGAGCCTCTTTTTGCTCTTTTTTCTAAAGCATCAACTGTTTTAAGGTTGCTATTTTTTCTGCCACAGCATTTACTATAAACTGATTTATAGAAACTTCGCCTTTTAACTCTTCTATATCACTTTTATAATAATATGGCAATCTTAACGCATAATTCATTTCAGTCCTCCTACTAATTGTAAAAACTCTTTTGGTGTTACCACTTTTATATTAAATACTGTATCGATATTTCCAAAATCTTTTTGATTATAAGTGACAATATAATCTGCGCTAGCATTAAAAGCGGTTTCTAAAACCATATCATCTTTAGTAATTTCTGGATATTTTTGTAGATTACTATCTCTACAAAGCACATCCGTATACTCTGTAACTAAAGTATTAGATACTACACTTATTTTTTCTTTATTTTGAAACAACCAAACCAACAGCTTGTTTGATACTCCATTTATGTTTAGAGATAGTTTTAATATTTAGATTGTACTTTTTAGCTAATTCAAGATTTGTTAAATCAGGTTTGTGTATGATTTCTCCTAAATGCTAGTAAATTTAAAGCATCGGAGTGTTAAACCTGTGACATTTATAAAACCCTTATTAGATGAAAAAGACTTTACTATAATGTTCTCAAGTTATTGCTTTTGTTTTTATGAAGCTAGGCAACCATAATATGGTGAGACTGAAACTATCTTTATTTCTTTTGATGTGTAGCATCTGTGCGTTCCCTTCTTTGGTAAATGCAGAGTCAAAAATTGCTACCGAAGAAACCGAAATTCTCTTTCATGATGCGCATTGGCATTTGACGAATTACATTCAGGAGGGTCCTGCCATTGAGGACTTTTTAGAAATAATGGAAGGAAAAATCGGACGGGCTGTGTTATTCGGGATTCCCCTGCAACAAAAGTGGGATTATTTTGTCTCTGGAGAACGCAAGCCCGATTATTATCTGCTTTCAGATGCTAGACTTTACTACTACTCTTTTGTTGATGCGATGATAGCTGAGGAGTACCGCAGGCTCTCTCCAAAGTCTCAAAAACACTTTGACCCTATGATTACGGGCTTTAACCCCACAGATATGCATGCCACAGATCATATTCGCAGGGTGCTAAAAACATACCCCGGAGTATTTTCTGGTATAGGTGAATTTACCATTCATAAAGAGTTTGTCGGTCCCAAAATTGCCGGTCATGTTGCTAGCTTGCACAATGAGGCTCTTGACCGAATTTTGGCTCTTGCAAGTGATATTGGTATGGTAGTCTTACTTCACTGTGATATCGACACTGTGCGTCCTACTCCAGGAGGACGTCCGGCTCATTTTGATAATCTCAAAGCGCTATTAAAATCACATCAAGGAGCTACAATCATATGGGCACATACAGGTCTTGGGCGTTATGTGAGACCAACGGAGGATCACTTAAGCCTCTTGAAGGAAATGTTAAATGACGCCCAGTTTGATCATGTATATTTTGATATTTCCTGGGATGAAGTGGCTAAATATATCGTTAAGAGTCCTCAAACAACTATGGCATGGGCTGAGCTGATTAATGAGTACCCAAATCGGTTTTTGTTTGGAACAGATGCCGTGGCACCAAAAGACAGAGAAAAGTATCTAAAAATATATGATGCATACCAACCGCTATGGGATGCAATCAATCAAAATAGTTCATTTATGGTAAGAATTGGGAATTATGAGCGCATATTCGATACGGCAAGTAAGAATGTCCGGGCATGGGAAAAGAAAAACAGATAATGCAAAAGTAGAAATTATAATTGCTCAAGATTCATGCTAACCAAAATCAGAGAAATACAAATTAGGGTGGCAATTAGCGAGGCTAAAGCCTCACTTTCAGCTTTGGCATAATTATCATACTTAGTAAGAATTAAACTATTACCACTCTACACTTTCTGCTTTGACACTCCATTAGTTTATATAAGCCTCTATTTTGTAGAATTCCACCATGATAATGATAGAGAATGCAACCATAGACAATATAAAAAGACTACTAGAGATTGAAAAATACTCATTTGGAGAGGATAGTTACCCTCTTAGTAAAAGAGCCTTTTTGTATCATATCAAAAAGGGAGATAGAGTTTTTGTTGCTAAAAATGGTGAAAAAATATCAGGATATGTACTAATCTTTCGATACTCCAAATCTTTTAGAATCTACTCCATCGCTACAAGCAAAGAGTGTCGTGGTAAAGGAGTTGCTAAAAAACTCATAAACTTCTGCATGGATAGAGCCAAAAAAGAGGGTAAAGAGAGTATCTCCCTAGAAGTAGCTGAAAGTAACAAAAAAGCCAGAGAGCTGTATGAAAGCTTTGGCTTTAGAGAGTATAGAGCTATTCCTTCATACTATCCACAAGGAGATACAGGATATAAGATGAGAGCTAAACTCTAGAATTAAAGTGATTTGAGACTAAAAGAGATCCAAGCCCATATCATCATCATTCCCACCTTTTGATTCCATATCTGCTTGAAACTGAAGTGCAGAGCTCATCAATGACTCATCAAGATAGTGAATATCTCTAGTGTTTGCTTCTACAAATATTGAAACCCTCCAGCTTTTGAGGTCTTTGGCTATGTTTTCTAAGTATATATTTAATAGCGGGATTTTACTCTCCTCAATCTCATTCTCTGCAACCTTACTTAGATATTGAGCAAACTCCTCTATTGCTCTCCCTAACTCCTCAAACTCTATAAGTGCATAGATAGTTTTTGCATAAGCTAAGAACCTAGAAGACATTCGCTCTAAAATCTGCCCAGTGTACTCACCATCAACCATATACAAGAGATCCTCTAGCTCATCATCTATCTCACTAAGCTCTGCTAACTCATCAAAAGTAGAGCTTCCTACTTGCTCTTTATAGCTCAGAGCATCTATTAGCTCTCTTTTTTTGCTCAAAGTCTCCACTGCTTTTGTATCACTGTATTTTTTGACACTTCGCTTGAAGTAGAGCTCTTTTAAGCTCTTGTAGTTCTGCTCTATTTTTAGCTTTTGGTACTCACTTAGAGTAATATCCACAAAAGAAAATATAGTTGCTCTATCTTCACACTCACTTAGCTCTATTGGCTTAGCGTGGATTTGAAATATCTTCCTACCACCCTTTGTAAGAATGGAGGCTTTTTTTCCTACATCTCCTTGTACTACTTCATATATACTCTGTATATATCCATCTCTTTTTTCTAACACTTTATCAAAAGTACCATTTCCTTCATAGCTTATTTTTACTATCTCTTCATCAAAGCTATCTAGAAATCTACTGTTTAGGTAGAGTGATTTTTTGTTACAGCATACTACACAGGGAAGAGGAATGGAGTCAAGGGAGTCCTTCATGGATTTAAGTTGTAGTTTGTTTAACTTTTCTCTCTCCTCTTTTTTTCTGTACAGATCTGCTAATCTTCTGTTTTTTATTCCATCAATACTCTTTTGCACCTGTTCTACAAAGTTTGCTATCTTAAAAGGCTTGAGTATATATCTATTCACTCCATACTCAATAGAGCGTATAAGATATGCACTATCACTATGAGCAGTGGTTACTATTACTCTTACATTTGGATCTATTTTTTTAATCTCCTCTATCATCTCTAAGCCATTCATCTTAGGCATCTGTATATCACTCATAACTATATCAGGTCTATGAGATTTAAACACCTCTAAACCCTCTTCACCATTTGTAGCTACAGATATATCATCTTTAGAAAAAAGCTCTCCTAATATATCAACAGTGTGAGATCTAATCTCCTCTTCATCTTCTACATAGAGTATTTTAATTCTCTCGTTCACATCTTCCTCCTAGTAGGTAAGTGCGATAATAAATCTCGCACCGATTTTTTTGTCGTTCTCATATATATTCTCACACCTTATACTACCTTTGAAGCTCCGCTCAACAATCATAGATGACATATATAGACCAATACCAGTCCCCTTACCCTGCTCTTTAGTGGTGAAATATGGCTCAAATATCCTATCTATAAGACCATCTTCAATTCCACCTCCACTATCTTCAACAACAATATCTACCTTCTCTGAATACTTGCTTGTGTATATCTTTATGTATTTGTTCTCTATATCTTTTTTCTCAAAAGAATCTCTTGCATTTATCACTATATTGAGTAATACCTGCTCAAACTCATTTGCAAACCCAAAGTACACAATAGAGTTATCAACCTCAGTTATTAGCTCTATATTTCTGTTTTTTAGCTGGGCATGAAGCATATTTTTGATGTTTTCAACCACATCACAAATCCTAAAGTCTGATCTTTTTTTATCAGGCTTGAAGTAGTTCATAAAGTCATCTATGATTTTTGACATCTTCTGAGTGTGATTCTCAACACTATTGATAGTTGAATAAAAGTAGTCATCATCTAAGCGATCTAGCTGTTTTTTGAGACTCATACTTCCTACTGCAGCACTTATAGCAGTTAGAGGCTGTCTCCACTGATGGGCAATAGCTCCTATCATCTCACCCATAGAGGCTAGCTTGCTTTGCTGAATTAGTAGTCTCTCTTGGGCTTTATGCTTCTCCTCCATTTTTTTTACTTCTGTGATATCTATTATAGTTGCTAGTCGTATTGGCTCACCTGTTGAGTCAAAGATTTTGGAGTAGGTAATGTATGCATTTAATCTCTCATTGTTCTTCTTAAGAAGTGGATATTCACCTTGAAAATCTTTAAACTCATCACTCATAAACTCTCTATCTATCTCTTCAAGTTTATCCATCAACTCTGGTGAGACTACCATTTTTCTGTTTTTTCCAATAAGTTCCTCTTGTGTATAGCCTAGCATATCTGCGTATGCTTTGTTTACTTTTAGGTAGATACCTGATGCGTTAGTTAGACTAAGCCCTAACATAGATGAGTCAAAGATAGCTGAAGACAAAATCTCATTTTTAGTGGCTTCCATAATGCTCTCTTGTACTTTTTTTTCTAGGTTATTGTTGAGTATCTCTAGTTCTTTGCTTTTTTTGATAAGAGCATTTTCTATCTTTTTTCTTTCACTAATATCATGACACAGTATATAAAACGCCCTACCGCCATTGTAGTTAAACCCACATCGACTAACCTCTATTGGTATCTCTCCAACTTTTGATTTTATACAAGACTCAAAAAAGAGGGTTTTTTTTGATTTGTTAATTGTATTGTAGTCATAGAAGTAGCCATTACAAAAAAGTGTAGATATGTCTCTGCCTAAAAGGTCTTTTTTGTTTTTATATCCTAACTTTTTGTAGCCGGGTTTGTTGATAAACTCTATCTTAGAGTCTTTAACTATTATCAAAATATCTGGTATTAAATCTATCAAAGATGAAAACTTCTGCTCAGTCTGTTTATATGCTTCACTAACCACACTATCATCTACATCAAATGATAGAATATTAACCACCCCTTCAGCCTCTCCTGAGCTATTTGCAACCTGAAAGGAGGATAGTGAGCCTATTGATATATAGTGCGTAATCTTATTATTTTCTCTAAAAGGAATAACCTTTTTTTTCTCAACAAACATTTCACTGTTTTTTCTCTTATTGATGAACTCAAAGATAGTCTCACTCTCTTGCTGTTTTATAGTATTCCAAAACTCTCTATAAAACTCATCACTATGATAACCTGATTTGAGGATACTTGGGGTTTTTCCTACTACCTCCTCATGTCTATATCCTGTTACTTCACAAAATCGGTCATTTACAAACTCAATAATCCCATAAGTATCAGTTATAAGAATAGAATCACTGCTTTTTTGACAAGCTAGGAATAGCTTTAGGGAGTCACCTCGATAACTGTTTAATTCTACACTCATATATAACCCTGCTTATTAGTTGCCAAAAATCTATCATCTGTTTATAACTATTCAGTTACAAAATTGTAACTTTCCCTATCTCTAGTATGTAACTAATCTGTGGCTTTTATCAGTTATGATATGGCTAGCAAGAAGGCGATTAGGAGGAGCTTGTGAGAAGTGACAATGTTTTTAAAATATCTTTTATTATCTTACTTTTGTTGACTTCTGTGGATGCAAAATGCATCTCTTTTGGTCTTATTCCTTATGGAAATGTTGTTGATATAAACAAAGAGTATCAAAAGCTAAATAGCTGGATGGAAGAGAACACACAAGTATGTATTGACATAACTATATCAAAAAACTACGAAGATACCATCAAAGCACTCGCCCAAAAGCAGATAGATTGTGCAAGGGTTGGACCTTTTTCGTATGTACTTGCAAACAAAGAAGTGAAACTAGAGCCACTAGTAGTTGGAGCTAAAAAAGATGGTAGTTCAACATATAAATCACATCTAATTACAAATACAGAACTAGCAAACAAACTTGATTTGGATGGGCATTTTAAAGGACTAGAAGGGATAAAGGAGCTAGGAGAGATTATTAAACAAACTGATTCAAAATACTCCATAGGATTTACAGATACTAGCTCAACCTCTGGATATCTTATACCACTATACTATCTACATAGAGCAGATGTGGAGGTAGATAGAGATTTTCATACAACCCTTTTTAGCCGAACTCATGAAGCTTCAGTTTTAAGCGTCAAAAGCTCAGTCTCAGACTTCTCATTTAGTAATGACAAAGCTATTGCAAAACTAAAAAAGAGTGGAAGTATAGATGATAATCAAATCTTCATAGCTTGGACTTCAGACCCTATTCCAGACTCTCCTATAGTTTGTAGAAAAGACCTTGATAGTGAGCTTAAAAAAAGATTTAAAACTACACTTCTAAAAGTCCCATACTCCTATATTCCAAAATATGGGAAGGTGGCATTTTATAAAGAGGTAACACATAAAAATTATGAGATTATAGAAGCAATTCAAGAGTTCGTAGATACTAGTAGATGATGTCTAAAAGCTTCCTCTATCTTGTGAGTGTTGTTATATGGGTAGTAGTATCCTCACTTGTTTACTCTCTGTTTGATGAACGCTTAAATGAACAATATAGTAACCTAGAAAACAGAGTAGATACTCTTCTTCTAACAGCAAAAAAAATAGCATTACTTGATAGTCGAGTGATGTTTTATGAGAATTTTGATAGCTATGAGTATGCTAAACTCCTAAAAAAAGTATCCACCTCATCAAGCAAATCAGACTTAGACTCAGCAAAAGAACTACTACAAAACCTAGCCGGGCCTGCTATATTTAGCCAAATAAACAACATAGTAACTGCAAGCTTCTATAGTAGTGAAGGGATGTTTATTGATAGTGTCTCAAAGCGTAGTGAGAGCTTGAGGCTTCCTAGTGGTTACTTTAGTAGTATTGATGATGAATTTGAGTTTTTTTTGCAAGATGATAAGATGTTTAGCTTACTTAAAAAGATCTATTTTCAAGGCTCTCTTGTAGGATATATTGTACTTAGCTCCCCTGCTATAGCTTCACTAAGTCAGGTTTTTGTCCAAGAAGGCTTTAACGTATCTATTGTAAATAATACACCAACAAAACAGAGTGGATGCGAATTCAAAGAGACTAATTTCGTCTGCTACAAACCATCCATATCACAGATGAGCAATAGCTACTATGTTATTGAAGGCTCAAACAAAGAGTTTCAAAACACACAGGATAATCTATTCTTCTGGCTAGTTATAATATCAGCTTTTTTTGCTCTTTTGCTCTTTTTTATCTACAAAACCCAAAAAGCCTCACTAACCAAAAAAAAATTAAATGAAACACTCTCAAAACAGAATAGATTCTTGCAAACAGTAATTGATGCTATCCCTAATCCTGTTTTTGTTAAAGACTCAAAGCTTAGATATGTGATGGTAAATAGAGCGGTTGTTGATTTTTTTGGAAGAAACTCAAAATATGAGATGCTTGGAAAAAGTGACAAAGAGTTAATAGCTGATAAAAAAATAAGTGAACACTTCTATAGTCAGGATAGTTCTGTCTTAAAAGAGAAAAAAACTCTCTACATAGAGAATGAAGAGCTACTAGCTGGAAGTGAGCAACTTCAAAAATGGTATCAGACAACCAAAGTACCTCTTATAGGTATAGGCTATCCAAAAAAAGAGGATATGCTACTAGGAATTGCTACAGATATTACCAAGCTTGAAAACCTAAAAAGAGAGCTAGCTGAGATAAATGAGCACCTAAATATCAAAATCACAAAAGAGCTAGAAGAGCGACTAAAAAGCCAGAAGAGATATAAAGAGTTGTTTGAAAATATAGGTGAGGCAATAATAGCTATAAAAGTTGAGGATGAAAGCTACAAAATAGATGAGGTGAACTTAAGCGCACTAAGACTATTTAGTAGGGATAGGGAGGATATTATTGATTGTGACCTTGATAAGATTATCTCTTTTGATGACATAAGAGAGACTTTAGATGAGATAGTCTCAAAAGGAAAACTTGAGCTAAAAACAGAGGTCTTAATAAACAAAAAAGCTATATTTGCAGAACTCAAAGCTAGGGTCTATCTACACAATTGTGCAAAAACCATCCTCCTCTCAATAAGAGATATTACAGAGCATGAGAGGCTAAAAAAAGAAAACAGAGAACATGAAAGACTAATAGCCCAACAAGCAAAAATGGCTGAGATGGGAGATATGATAGGAGCAATAGCCCATCAGTGGAGGCAACCTCTAAACTCCATAAACGCAGCAGCAGTAAAGCTAAAAATGCATAGTGCACTAGGCTCTCTTACTCCAAAAAGTGTAGATGAAGTTACAAGCTTCATAGAGGAGCAAAGCGACAAAATGTCAGATACCATAAGTGACTTTTTAAACTTTTTTAAACCTTCAAAGGCGAAGGAGCGCTTCTTTTTAAAAGAGGTAGTAGAAAACATAAAAAAGATGCTAGGAGTACAGCTAGAAAGCCGAAATATAGAGTTTGAGTGTGATATAGATGATATAGAGATATATGGATACAAAAATGAGCTTGAACACATCATCTTAAACCTTGTAATTAACGCTAGAGATGCCTTTGAAGGCAAAAGTAGCAAAAACAACTGGATAAAAATAGATGGTAAAAGTGATGATTCAAGAGTAGTTATATCTGTAGAAGATAGTGCAGGAGGAATACCGCAGAATATCTTGGATAAGATTTTTAACCCATACTTTACTACCAAACCAACCAACAAAGGAACAGGAATAGGACTATATATGGTAAAGAACATCCTTGAAAAAGGCTTTAAAGGTGATATTAGAGTCTCCAACACAGAGTATGGAGCAAAATTTATTATGGAATTTTAGAAACTTTATTTTAGGAGAGATTATGGAAGATATAAGAGCTTTACAAGAAGAGACCTCAAAGCTATCAGTCCTATATGTTGAAGATGATGATAGTGCAAGGGAGCAGATACAATCTATCCTTGAGATACTGTTCAAAAAAATATATGTAGCAACAGATGGGGCTGAGGGAATTGAGATTTTTAGAGATAATCACAGCAAGATAGACCTTGTTATTACAGATGTTCAGATGCCTGTAATGAATGGACTTGAAATGTCTTCTAAAATAAAAGAGATTTCACCACACAAGCACATTCTAATACTCTCAGCACACAATGATATTAGCTACTTTTCACTTGCTATTGATATAGGAGTGGATGGGTTTATTATCAAGCCAATAGTAACTGATAAGTTTTTGAAGGCTATAAAAAAATCAATTAGACAGATAAAAAACCAAAAAATAGAGGAGTCATATCAAGATGAGCTAAAATCCCAGCTAGAGAACGAGCGCCCATCATGCTGATCACGCTATCCTGCGTACCAAGCAGCAATGACACCT
>CAZAFM010000052.1:0-16754 GCA_964484395.1 uncultured Campylobacterales bacterium
GTTTGCACTTTTTGCCTCAAGTGAGTTAGTCTCTATGTCATAGACAACTTCTTTGGATGTTGTGATTTTTTCTATGAGTTTTTCTACTTGCTCTTTAGTTGTAATAGTCTCTACACTAAACCTTATATCTGCTTTTTTATCCTCAACAACCTCTATAACTGAATCTTTTTTGACCCTATCAAGTGCTTGTTTCATATCATATTTTATAAGTTCATCTGTGATTTTTACAAGTGGATTTATCTCTCCTGTTTTTGTAGAGTCTATTTGTAGCTCTATATCTAGGTCTGTTTTTAGCCTTACTAGCTCTCTACTCAAAAAAGCTTGATCTTTTGACTCTAAGAGTAGATTTTGGGTTCTTTTTGGAGTGATGTTCTCAATATTTTCATATATATTTTCTAAAGTATGATACTCCTCTATAAGTTTACTAGCACCTTTTTGACCTATACCTTTTACTCCGGGTATATTATCGCTTGTATCTCCAAGTATGCTCTGAAACTCTACAAAATCACAAGGCTTCACTCCAAACTTCTTAAAACAAGCCTCACTATTTATATCTATCTTTTTTATAGGGTCAAAAAGCACTATCCTATCATCATCTATAAGCTGATATAGGTCTTTATCTGAGCTTACAATCTTCACTCTATAACCCTCTTTTTTAGCTTTTAAAGCAGTAGTTGCAATAATATCATCAGCCTCATAGCCATCTCTGCTTAGATGACAAAACCCCATCTGCTTTATCCACTCTATAGCCACTGGAAGCTGAAGCTTTAGCTCCTGTGGAGCTGGTGGTCGGTTTGCTTTGTATTTACTGTATAGCTCTTTTCTAAACCCCTCTCCCTTCCCTTCAAGAGCAAATAAGAAGTTCTCTTCATGATACTCAGTCCTTAAAGAGTGCAAGAAGTTTACAAAGCCTGTCAAAAGTCCCGTTGGAAAGCCATCCTTGTTCTTAAGCGGAGGCAGGGCGTAGAAGTTTCTAAAAAAAAACGCGTATGTATCAAAAATAACTAACTCTTTCATAATATAACCCCATTTCTTTGAAGTGAGTATATAAAAAAGTGGTTTAAATCCCAAAACAAGGATTTAGTAGGTAAAATACTTCTAAATTGAAATTTTAAAGGTGAAGTTATGTTAGAAAAAATATTTGTAAGTCCAAAACCACTGGACAAGGAGAAAGATAGAGACCTAAGAGTTAGACCACTTAATAATTTCAAGCATGCTAGCTCTATAAATCTAGTCCCAATCTACGCAGGTGAAGCTAGAGAGGCTTGCAAGACCTATCCAGTTGTATTTGTAAAAGATATAAATGGCTTCATGCCTATTATAATCACTGGTCATAAAGAGGGAGTAAACAACTATGTGGATAAATCTGGAGCATGGAAAGAGGGCGCTTATGTGCCAGCACTTATTCGTTCATACCCTTTTGCAGTAGCTGAAAATGAAGGTAATAGCTTTATAGTTTATGATAGTAACTACAAAGGATTTGCAAAAGATGGAGAAGCTATTTTCACAGAAGATGGAGAGCTAAGTGAACTTGGACAAAAAATAAGTAAAAATGTAAGTGAAGTTTTTTCAGCTCTTAAGTTTACTAGTGAGCTTTTTAAGGGTATAGAAGATCTGTTTAAGCAGAGTGATATGAATATCCAAAGAGATGGAGCAACATACAAAATATCTCAACTCCAGATAATAGATGAGGAGAAGTTTGCTAAAATAGACAAAGATAGACTAGAAGAGCTAAAAGAGAAAAAGATACTTCCTATTATCTATCAGCATCTGCTTTCACTAAATAACAGAGTTTAGATTTGCTTGAGGGATTTTAGGCTGTCTTTATGAGTAGTGGAAATAGACCTATTGGTATGATTGTTGTTTTATTTCTGCTAGTACTGCAGGTTGCAAGTGCTAGTTCAGATAGTAAGACTATTTTGTTTTTAGGTGACTCCTTAACTGAAGGCTTTGGAGTGGCTAAAGAAGCTACTTATCCAAGCCAAGTCCAAGCATTAGCAAAAAGCAGACTTAATAAAAATATCAATGTCATAAATGGTGGAGTGAGTGGCTCAACTACAAGTGATGGACTACAGAGGCTTAAGTGGTATTTAAAGAGGAAGCCTGATATTGTCTTTATTAACCTTGGGGCGAATGATGGACTAAGGGGCTTAAATCTTGAAAAAAGTCAAAAAAACCTTGAAGAGATTGTTGAGCATGCACAAGACTCTGGTGCAACAGTCCTGCTTGCAGGTATGCTAATGCCACCAAACTATGGAGATGAGTACACAGAGGATTTTAAAAATATGTATAAGAAAATAAAAGATAAATACAACTTAAAATATATGCCTTTTTTGCTAAAAGGGGTTGCAGGAGAGAAGGAGTTTAACCAAGCAGATGGAATCCATCCTAATAAAAAAGGCTATAAGATTATCGCCGAAGAAGTTTTTGAATTTATAAAAGATGAGCTTTGATGCTTAAACTAAAATCAATCAAAAAATCCTACACCCAAGGCGTAGAAAACATTGAGATATTTCAAAATCTAGATTTTCATGTACAAGAGGGTATGAGAGTTGCTATCATGGGAAAGTCAGGAAGTGGCAAATCCACCCTTCTATCACTAATCTCAGGAATTATCAAGCCAGATAGAGGTGATATAGTCTTAAATTCCATCTCATACAAAGAGCTTCATGAGAGTCAGCTAAATGATTTTAGAGCAACAAATATAGGCTTTGTATTCCAGAACTTCCACTTAGTCTCTTACCTAAATGCTCTTGAAAATGTGATGCTTCCAGCTAAAGTCTGTAATATTCCAAACCCTAAAGAAAAGGCAACAGAGCTTTTAAGAAGCGTTGGATTAGAGCATAGGCTAAATCATCTCCCCTCACAGTTAAGCGGGGGTGAGAAGCAACGCGTAGCCATAGCAAGAGCACTAATTCATAACCCCAAAATAATACTTGCAGATGAGCCAAGTGGTAATCTAGATGAAGAGACAGGAATCGCTGTTATGGATAAACTTTTTGAGCTTATTGAGCAAAATGGAACCACTTTAATTCTTGTAACTCACTCAAAAGAGATAGCAAGTCGTTGTGAGAAGGTTTATAAGCTTATTTCAGGAACTCTAACTCATTGATAGCAGTAGAGTTGGTTTTAAAGGCACTTGCGCGCTCAAAATATTTTAGCCTAATATTTATACTAAACTTTGTTTTAGCTATTGCCTCACTCTCATATCTGCAGTTTTTTAAAGAGAGTATTGATACCTCACTAGATACAAAGGCCAAAAGCCTTCTTGGTGCTGATTTAGTTGTATCTTCTAGATTTCCTATAAGTGATAAGCAAAAAGAGCAGATAAAAAACAATCTTCCAGAGATAAAAGACTCTAATGAAGGACTCTCAACTCTTAGTATGGTAGCCTCAGAAAAAAGAGCCAGACTTATGGAGATTGTCAAGATAAATGAAGGCTTCCCTTATTATGGAGGACTGGAGTTTGATGATAAATCAACCTATCCAGATGGTGAACCTATGCCAAAATCCAATGAAGTGTGGGTCTATAAGGAGGCTTTAGATCTGCTTGGGTTAAATCAGGGAGGCTCACTCAAAATAGGAAGCAAGAGCTTTATTGTAAAAAAAGTAATAGAAGCAGATTCGCTTAAAAGTGCAAGTTTTAGTGGCTTTATGCCAAAGATTTATATGAGTAGTGAAGGTCTAGCTAGAAGTGAACTGTTGCAGTTTGGCTCAACAGCTAGATATAAACTAAACTTCTCTTTCAAAAAAAACTTCAGCAACAACAAGCTAGAAGAGCTTGAAGAGAGAATTGAAGAGAAGCTTGATGAGAGCCTGCGTGTTTTATCACCTAATGATGGTAGAGATAGACTTCTGCGTGTTTTGAGCTTTCTTACAAACTTTTTGTCTTTAGTCTCACTTGTCTCTTTTTTCTTGGGACTTGTGGGGCTTATATATCTGTATTCTGGCTTTTTGAGAAAACACCAAAAAGACATAACGGTTTTAAGCGATCTAGGTCTTAGTAAGAAGAATATAATCTTTACCTATCTTCTGCATCTTTTGGTGCTTATTTCTATTTCTAGTATTATTGTTTTTTCACTTATTGGGGTTTCTGTGCGCTTTATTGCTCCTCTGCTTCAGAGCTACATAGATTTTGAATTTGATTTTTCGGTTGATTATCTCTTTTTCTTGAAGTCCGCACTAATACTTTTTCTACTTAGCTTAAGCATAGGATTACCTCTTATTCTTCCCCTGCTCCAAAGAGAGAAAAAAGGATTTTTCAAGGTAGTTTTAGGATTTATCCCTTTTGTGGTTTTGCTTTTGATAATATCACACTTTGTTACACCAATGAAAAATATAGGCTTCTTCTTTGCATTGGCAGTACTTGCTCTGATAACTCTTCTTTTTTTAATAGGTGTTTTTTTATTGAGAAGGCTTGATTTTTCAGGTCATCTAAACAACCTATCTCTATCACTAGCTATAAAAAACATCACAAGAGAGAAGAAAACATCTCTAACCCTTTTTATAGCAATACTTCTATGCACGGCGTTTTTTAGCCTAATACCTCAGGTTGGCTCATCACTCTCTAATGCCCTAAGCCAGAGTGCGCAGGATCGACCTAGATTTTTTGTCATTGATGCTAAAGAGGAGCAGATAGATGAGCTAAGAGATGAAGTTGGCAATATGGGCGCAAGACTTCAAAATATCGAACCAATGATTCGAGGGCGTATCATAAAAATAAATGACAGAGAACAAAAAGCAGATAATAGTAACTCTAAAGATGCAGCAGTAAATCTCTCATATAGAAGCAACATAAAAGATAGTGAAGAGATTATTGAGGGAAGAGATTTTAGTGGTATCTATAAATCACAGGATTTTTCAGAGCCTATTGAGCTCAGCGTTGAAGAGAGGTTTGCACAAAGAAGGGGAATAGAGCTTGGTGATTATATCGTATTTGATGTTTTGGGTCTTGAACTAGAAGCTGTGGTGGTAAATATTAGAACTGTTAAATGGACTGAATTTGTGCCTAATTTCTTTTTGATTTTTCAAAAAGGAGCACTTGATGATGCACCAAAGACACTTCTTGCTACGATATCTTCAGGGGATTATAGTGCTACAGAGATGCTTTTAGAGCTAACTGATAAATTTCCATCTCTAACAGTTATAGATGTTAAAAATCTCTTTGAATCTTTTGCAGAGCTTGTGGAGAGTGTGGCATCTATTACTGAAAAAATGAGTCTTTATTCAATCTCAATAGGACTTATTATGAGCTTTATAATTATTCAGTATCAAATGAACCTACAAAAAGATAATATCTTAAGACTCAAAATGATTGGTGTAAAAAATAGAGCTATTAAAAACGCTTTTTTGCTTGAGTTTGGGCTAATCTCCTTTGTTGCTAGTAGCCTTGGGATTATTCTTGGTAGTGTTGGGTCATATTTTATAAGTGCGTTGCTTTTTGAGTCATATTGGGATTTTAGGGCTGATATTTTACTACTCTATTTTGCACTTATACCAGCATTGACGATTTTTATTGTTAGTGTTTTTACATCAAAAATAATCCATCAAAAGGAGAATGTTCTTTTTGGAGAGTAGTAAGGTTGTTTTAATCTATTTTTAAAAGAGGAATTTTTTTTCTCTTTTTTGTTTTTAAAGGCTCTTGGTTTTGCTGACTTAGCTCTAGATTGATTTTGGCTTTTGGGTTATCTTCTATTTTTAGAGCATCTTTATATAGTTTTATAGCTTCATCTCTCTTGTCTAGCAAAAAGTAGCAGTTTGCCTCATTATAAGCCTTGTAGAACTTCTCTTGTTTGCTTTTTGGTTTAAACTTTTTGTAGCTCTCTAGGGCTTTTTCATACTCTCCTAGCTTGTAGTAGCAGTTTCCTTTGTTGTAGTGTACTCTGTTTTTATCGACCATTTCAAAGCTCTTAAGTGCTTCTTTGTAATTCCCTATCTCATAGCTCTCATAGGCTCTATCAAGATAGTAAAAGTCAAAAAGCCCAGCCTCTAGGTGCTTCTGAGGTAAAAAGAGAAGCAAGATAAACAGTAGCTTCATCTTAAGAGTAAAAGGTATAAAAATAGCTACAAAAAAAAGCACAACCCCAACTATAAGAGGATAGATATACAGCTCATCTATATTGAGAAAAAAATCACTACTTGAAGGGGTTTCTAAAGATGGAAGGGTGCTAACTCCCACTATATAAACAGAGTCAAACCTCTCTTTTAAAGCTTCTATTTTCTGCATATCTGGCGGCTCTTTTTTATACTCGTATAGACTAAGTCGCTTCAAAGTCTCTTCTAAGAACCTATAATCCCTACTCTTAGGGTATATGAGATAGAGGTCACTACTCAAAAGATATGTAGTGATGGAGTATTTTGCTTCTTTGTATATATCTATAGCTTGATTAAGAGAGTCTTGGTTGCTTTTTTGTTCTATAATAATAATACTTGCATCTTTTTTTATCTGAGTGTTTTGATCTACTTTTTTGACAAGTGCTGGTCTTGAGTAGGCTATTATGAGCATTATAGCTGAGAGTAGAAGTAGGGTGTTTTTGAAGTTTTTGCTCATACCTTTTCTCTCTTGTAGATTTTTTAGCATTGATAAAGAGAAGTTTCGTTGCAACAAAGATGCATTTGTCAAAACAAGATAGGCAAAAAACAGCGTAGGACCAAGAATTAGTACAAGTACTTCAGGTTGTAGAAATTCAAGCATCTCTTCTTATCCTGTTTTGCAGATAGATATACAGTAGTAGCATACACAGAGCGCCAAAAAGAGGATATAAAAAGTAGGGCTTTTTTTCTGTGACAGTAATATCACTAATTTTCTCTATTGGATTTAGTTTTTTTATACTCTCTTTTGAGTCTATTTGCTCAACTTTTAGCTCAGGAATGAACTTTTTTAGCTTTAAAACATCATCTTTAATATCCTCTTTGTCAAACCCCACAAGAAAAAGAGTTGTGTTTTTTATGTGCGAGAGTGAAATACTAGCAGTCATAGCACTGAAGATATTTGGTTGTTCTTCATCTATAACTCTTAGGTTTTTAATGATTTTTTTTGTTGAGATTATATCTGATGTTAGGGGTACTATTTTATGAAAGCTACTAAGAAGTGCTGAGATAGCTACTTTTGAGGGTTCTGTTTTGTCTATTGATGCTAGTGCTAGCTCTTTTGTCTCTTTGTTTTTTAGATTTAGCAAAAAAATCGCCTCTTTAGAGATTAAAGAGGTGTAGGTTTTCTCCATAGTGGTTGTAGGAAAGCTTAGAGCTAGACTTAGAAGTAGAACTACCAAAGCCTCTACATAAGAGATTAATACACTCTGCTTTTTAAAGACCTTCTTAAGTATATCTACTCTTGAAAAGTATGTAGCTTCACTTTTTTGCCTCACTAGAAGCTTAAGAAGTAGATATAGTACAAAAACAAGTAGTGCAGAGGGATATATAAGCTCTATATTCATACATCTACCTCTTTTGCAAACTCATTAATATGATTTTTTAGGCTACTACTTACCTCTGGGACTATTTTTTTATATTTATGAGATTTTAGATCTTTTATGAGCTTTTTTGCATACTCACTATTTTGAGGGGTAGAGAGTTTTTTTATAAGCTTAGTGGCTCTATACGCATCAGCTTTTGGGTCCTCAAACTTCAAATTTAAAAGCTCCTTTTTTGCTTTTTTCCTATCTTGTGTGCTAAATCTACTAAAAAAAAAGTACAAAATAGTCAAAACTAAAAAAACTAGCAAAACAGACAGAGCTAAAAAGTAGTAAAGTGATAAATCCTCAACTTCTAACAGTGGCGCAATATTTGCCATTATCTATCCATAAAAAGCTTAGAAAGCTCTATGTATGGGTTTTGGTCTGTATAGATTTTTCTATATCTAAATCCATATCTATTTAGTTCAGAAAAAAGCCTACTATCAAGCTCTAAAGAGAGTCTTTTGTACTCTTTTATAGCTTTTTGGTTTAGTTCACCCTCTGTTGTTATGGTAGTGTTTAGATCTCTAAATACCTCATTTCCTAAGGATTTTGGTTCCTCTTCAAACCTATCTCTTACTATCAAGGGTACTATCTCATGCTTTTGTGAGGCAGCTTTTAGTTTTGGTGGAGTAAAGAAGTCTCCTAGAAGAAATATAAGGGATCTCTTTCTTATCTTATGCAGAAGCTTATCAAGTCTATTTGGGTCATTTTTGGAGCCAAAAAGAGGAGTTGTTGTGACTTTTAAGAGCATATTTTCTACCCCCATAAGTGAGTTAGTTTTATAAAGCTTTAGGTCACTATTGCAAAAAAGCCCATACTCAAAACAATCTCTATTCTTAAGAGCGCTATATCCAATAATAGTAGCTATTTCTGCTATGAACTCCTTTTTTGATATAGTTGTCCCAAACTCCACAGAGCCTTCTTGCATAAAGATACAAACTATATTTAACTCTCTTTCTTGTTTGTAGATGTTTACAAAGATTTTTTGTAGCTTCGCAGTTGTAGACCAATTAATAGACCTTATATCATCACCACTTTGATACTCTCTAACCTCTGCAAAGTCAAAACCCTCACCAAAATATGATGATAGATTTAGCCCTGCGTTTTCACTAAAGACCCTCTTTTTTGTTTTTATGTTTAGAGCTTTTGCTCTTTTTATGGTATTTCTATCTTCTTGCATATCTTATCTAGTATCTCATCACTACTTATCTCTTCAGCCATCGCCTCATAGCTAAGCACTAGCCTGTGTCTTAGGGTTGGCTTTAGAACAAACAATATATCTTTTGGCTCTACATAATCTCTTCCTTGAAGCAAAGCCCTAGCTCTTGAGGCTTTAAAGAGTGATATGGTACCACGAGTTCCCGCCCCATACCTCAAAAACTCTGCAACATCATCTAATCCATACTCTTTTGGATATCTAGTTGCATTTATGATTTCAACCATGTACTCTTCAAGCTGCGTATCTATATGTATGGCTGTTAGATTTTTGAGTGAGTCTTGAAGCTCTTCTAGGGTTGCTACTTGCTCTATGTTGTTACTCTGCTTTGTTAGCATTCGTGCTATTTGAAGCTCTTCTTCTTTAGTGTTGTAGCTAATAGTTACTTTTATCATAAACCTATCAAGTTGTGCCTCAGGGAGCTCATAAGCACCTTGAGACTCTATTGGGTTTTGTGTAGCTAAAACCAAAAAAGGCTCATCAAGCTTAAAGCTTCTATCCCCTAGTGTCACTTGCTTCTCTTCCATCACCTCAAGTAGGGCTGATTGTACTTTAGCAGGAGAGCGGTTTATCTCATCTGCAAGTAGGACATTAGTAAAAATAGGTCCTTGCTTAATTCTAAAACTATTCTCTTTAGGGTCATATATCTCAGCTCCTAGTATATCACTGGGCAGAAGATCAGGGGTGAACTGCACTCTTTTAAACTCTACCCCAAGAGTTTTTGCAAGTGTCTTTACTGTGGTGGTTTTTGCAAGTCCCGGCACACCTTCTATGAGTATATGACCTCTAGAGATGAGAGCTATAAGTAGTAGCTCTATCATCTCATCATGCCCTATGATGTGCTTTTGAAGCTCTTTTTTGATGTTTTCTAGAGTGTGAAGCACTTATTCTACTATAGGCATATTGTCTGGATTTTCTATCATACTCTCTTTGCTCTCTTCTGCTATGCCTACCTCTTTATGTGTTGTGTAGTGAGAGTAGTCTTGTGCTTTTTGTGCGCTAAATTTCACAAATCCATCACCTTGAGTAAGAAAGTCAAAGTGTGTTGTGTTGTTAGAGTTTTTTTGGTGGCTTATATTTTTAAAGTTATAGTTTGTACTTATCATCTCACAGCAGTCATCATAAGCTAATCCTATGATTGGCAGTAGTAAAAAAAGTAGTTTTTTCAATGTGTATCCTTTAAAATTAGTTACTATGCATTTTACCTTAAATATTATAAGCATACAAAATTTCAATAGAATCTTTTGTAATTTCTAAGTTTATAGCCTTCTTTGCAAGCTTGTAGTTAATCTCTCTATCTCTTTTAAACATCCCACTATATCGCAAAAAATCAACTAACGACCTAGCATCCTCAAACTCTACATCAATGGTTTCAAACTCTAATGTTATATCTAAAAAATTCTTCAAAAAAACTCTCCTAATCTCATCGCTAGAATAGAGTGGAGAAGATGAGCCAATTTCATTATGGAAGTGCTTGAAGCTCTGTGAGCTAAAAATAGCTATAGCTACTTGGTTGGTGCGTTTTTTTATAGAATCTATTAGTGCTTCTAAATTCATACTCCACTGCAGTGAGGATGAGCTAAAGTAGCTGTAGTTACTAGGTAACCACATTGTATCAAAATCATTACAGACACACTCAATCTCAGGTCTTCTTGGGTGCCTTTGAAGTAATGCAAAGTCCCTATCAACAGCTATGAAGCTATCTAATTCCCACTCTATAGCTTCATAGACATAACCTGTTCCACATCCTAGGTCTACTATTTTTTTTGGTTTTTCTGAGATTTTGGATATTAGCTTTTTGGCTATGTTTTTTTGGATTTTGCTTCTATCTATATAAAGATCAGCTCTGTTTTTTCTAATTTTATCTATCATCAACGAAAATTTATCTAAAAATCAATTAGTATCTGGTAAAATCCTATCCTTAAAATTTAAGCTATTTAAGGGTTTATATGGAATCAATTTTACTTACTACACAAATAGTGCTAGCGGTTATTTTAACTATAGTTGTTCTTTTGCAAAAGAGCTCATCAATTGGTCTTGGAGCCTATAGTGGCGGTGGAAGCAATGATACAGTCTTTGGGGCAAAGGGTGCAAGTGGGTTTTTGACAAAAGTCACTTTCACTCTTGGTTTTGTTTTTGTTGTCAATACGGTTGCACTTACTTACATCTATAACACTTCTAAAGATGATAGTGTGATAAATATGATAGATGAAAACAGTGCACCTTTAGCACCAGAGAGCACAAAGTCCCCAGCACCAAGTGCACCAAATGGTAGTGCGCCTACTCTTCCAGATACAAAAGAGTAGCCAAACCAAAGTGTATTAAAAATCAAAAAAAGGATTTAAATGGAACTAAATGAGATTTTTGATTATGTAAGTGAGCATATGGATAAGAGTATAGAGGCGATGAAGAGGGATTTTTCATCTCTTAGAAGTGGTAAGGTTTCAACTTCTATAGTTGAAAACATCAAGGTTGATTACTATGGTAACCCAACACCTCTAAATCAAGTTGCAAGTGTGATAGCACAAGATGCAACTACTATAGCCATAACTCCATGGGAAAAGCCAATGGTAAAAGATATAGAAAAAGCCATCCAAGAGGCAAATATAGGCGTTAGTCCAAACAATGAT
Organism: uncultured Campylobacterales bacterium; assembly: GCA_964484395.1. Taxonomy (GTDB): domain Bacteria; phylum Campylobacterota; class Campylobacteria; order Campylobacterales; family CAZAFM01; genus CAZAFM01. The sequence continues at coordinate 11,304 of CAZAFM010000052.1, forward strand.
GGAGAGTCTGTTAAGCTTTTCTTCCCTCCTATGACAGTTGAGCAAAGACAAGAGATAGCTAAGCAAGCAAAAGCTATGGCAGAAAAAGCAAAAGTTGCTGTTAGAAATGTAAGAAAAGATGGAAATGATAAGATTAAAAAGAGTGAAAAAGAGCTAAGTATCTCAGAAGATGAGATAAAAAAAGCACTAGATAGAGTTCAAAAACTTACAGATGAGCATATAGCCAAAATAGATGAGCTTGCTAAGAAAAAAGAGGAAGAGATACTCAAAGTATAATCATGGATGTAAAAGAAATATATAGAAGTAAAGAGGCTCTATTAGAAGGACACTTTTTGCTAAGTAGTGGTAAACACTCAAACCACTACTTACAATCAGCAAAAGTTCTAGAAGACCCAAAAGTAGCTAAAAACCTACTAGAAAATCTTGCATCTATGATAAAAAAGAGTGGGCTTAAGATAGACACCATAGCTTCACCAGCCCTTGGTGGAGTTCTAGCTGGATATGAGCTTGCTAGTGCTTTGGGAGTTAGGTTTGTTTTTACTGAGAGGGTAGATGGAGTGATGACACTTAGGCGGGGTTTTGAAGTTTTTAGAGGTGAAAAGGTTTTTATCTGTGAAGACATAATAACTACAGGAGGCTCAGCACTTGAAGCAAAAGAGGTAGTTGAAAAGCTAGGAGCTAAAGTAGTGGGCTTTGGTGCTATAGCTAATAGGGGGCTATGCCATAGAGAGGGTAGTGAAATAAAAGCAAGCGCTCTGTGTAAGCTTCCTGATTCTCTGCCATTTTTTGCACTAGAGGACTTTATTTTTGATACATATCTACCTGATGAGTGCCCTATGTGCAAAGAAGGGAGTGAGGCGATAAAGCCAGGAAGCAGAGGGAACTAGTGAAAATAGTCCCTTTATTTACTAGATTTAAAGCATTTTTAGTTGACTGCTTTATGATTTATACTCCTATACTCTATATTATTACTTATGCCATCTATGGTGGAGCAGCTGAGTTTAGGGAGAGTAGCTTAGCACCGGCTTTGGCTCTTGGGCTTTTTTCGATTATTTACTCTTTTTTTAATACCAAAAACTTCAAAACTCCGGGTATGAAAGCCTATGAGCTTGAGATAGTAAGAGAGAGTGATGGGAAAAGAGCTGGTTTCTTACAAGTTTTTGCTAGGTTTGTGATATTTTTTGTAAGCTATGGCTTGCTTGTAGGTATAGTCTTCCCCTATCTTAGGAAGGATAGAAAGGGTTTACAAGACCTCTTAACTCGCACCTACATAAAGGAAAAGAATTAACCTAAAAACTACCGCCTATTTTCTAGGCGCGTTTTATTTTTTCTTTTTTGCTCATGTGGGCGTGGTGATGATATATATGCCAAAAGTCCTATATGACCTAGGATATAGTGCGTTTGATATAGGAGTTTTGTACTCTATTATTCCTATTACTAGATTTATTGTTCCATTTTTTTTCGTCAAAAATGAGCTAAACAGAGCGGTTTTTCTCTCATCTCTACTAGCTTTTAGCTTGGCTTCATTTATCCTACTTTTTACTATTAAAAGCTTTTTTCTTTTTGGGCTAAATCTCTTTATTATTGGAGTCTGCATAGCTATTATGCCTCCATATATCGAAACAATTGCTATAGGACTTCTAAAAAAAGAGCGATATGGAAGAGTAAGACTTTTTGGCTCTATTGGTTTTGCGCTTGTTGCTTTAGTGCTTAGCTACTTTGTAGATAACTACATTAGTGTAGTTCTGTTTTTAGCTATTTTTGTAACCATATCGGCTATATTGGCGTACTACATATCACTAGCAAATGTTACACATGGGATAACAACAGAGGATCCAAAAAGTGGATTTAGGTTCAGAGATGAGATAGGTCTTTGGATAAATATATTTCTACTTCAGCTAAGCTTTGGGGCTTTTTATGGGTTTTTTACTATCTATGAGACTGAGCTTGGGTTTTCAGTGGAGATGGTTAGTTACTTTTGGATATTTGGAGTTGTGTGTGAGATAGCAATGCTCTATTTTCAGACTACGCTTATGAAGCGTTTTTCGCTTATGGCACTCATAAAATTTTCATCATTTGCAACAGCTATTAGGTGGCTTATGCTCTATGCGTATGGAGATGATATGGTAATGGTTTTTATCTCACAGAGCTTTCATGCTCTATCATTTGCACTTTTTCACTCAGCAGTTATTAGCTACCTCTTTGCCCACTATGAAAAAAAGAAGCTAGCTCAGCAGTTCTACTATGGTATAGCTTATGGCTTAGGGATGTTTGCAGGAAGCATATTTGCAGGGGCTATATATGGTGAGTATATATTTTTGATAGCTGCTGGTATTGCATTTTTATCATTCCTAGCTCTATATATCAAGCCAAAAAGGCTTGCCAAGGATGTCCCTTCCGTAGAAAAAAGTAAGAACACTTGAAAGGCTAAAAGGCAAAATCAAAACACCAGAGTTTTTTAAAAGAACTGTACCTTGACAATCTCATTAGTTCGTAATACAATACGGAATAATTGTATTAATTAAGGATTATGATATGAATAAAGTCTTAATATCTCAAAACAAACATTGGGAAAAACGATATGAAAATCTTTATAGCAGAGATATTTTTTCAAAACTTATCTCCAATCTTCAAAGCAAGCATATACAAGTACTACAAGGTATAAGAAGGGCTGGGAAGTCCTCTTTGTTTAAACTTCTTATCAATCATCTAAGTCAAACGAGTAATCCAAAAGAGATACTTTATGTGAACTTAGATGACCCTTTTTTTACAAAATACTCAAACAGTCCAGAGAGTTTTTATGAGATAATCCAAACTGCCGAGAAACTTACCCAAAAAAAAGTGAAATACCTTTTTTTGGATGAAGTACAAGCGATAGAAGGATGGGAAAAGTATGTCAAAAGTGTCTATGATAGCGGGGAATTTGTGAAGATATTTATCACAGGCTCAAACGCTTCACTTCTTAGTGGTGAATTTGCAACATTGCTTACGGGAAGATATATATCTTCCAAAGTGTATCCTCTTAGCTTTAGTGAGATTTTAAAAATAAACAATATCAATACATTGTTGGAACTTAATAAACAGTTGCCAAAAGTTCTAAATATAGTTGATGATATGATGTTTTACGGCTCTTTTGTAGAGGTGTATGAGTTGGAAAATGAAGTTAAAAGAGACCTAATAACTAGCTATTATGATACTATTTTATTTAAAGATTGTATCGCAAACAATTCAATTCGAGATATAAAAGGGTTTAAGGAGTTAAGCTTCTATCTGCTATCAAATCTCACATCGCTTTACTCTTATACTTCCCTTTCAAAGAGTTTAAAGCTTAATGATAAATCGGTAAAAGATTATATTGAGATTTTAGAGAGTTGCTATCTTTTTAGTGAGCTAAAACTCCACTCCTATTCTCTTAAAGAGCAGATAAACAACAAAAAGAAACTCTATTTATGTGATAATGGATTTATGAATCTTGGATTTAATTTTAGTTCAAACTACGGAAAGCTTTTAGAAAATCTTGTTTTTAGTGAACTTGTTAAAAAAGGTTTTGAACTCTATTTTTATAACAAAACAGGCAAGTGTGATTTTATAGCGAAAAAAGAGGGAAAAACTATAGCCTTGCAAGTATGTTATGAGCTTCATGATCAAAACAGAACCAGAGAGATAAATGGACTGTTCAAACTCCCTTTTGAAGTAGATAAGAAGTATATCATCACTTATAATCAAAACAGTTCAGCCCTGCAAGGTGAAGCCTTAGAAGATATAGAGGTAGTGAGTTTTTGGGGGTATTTTTTTGATAGTCCTATACCAAGAAGTCTAATCTATCCTTAGATACAATAAGTAAATCAAGAAGGCACTTCAAGAGGTGAAAAATGCAACTACAAAAACTACCAATTGGGATAGAAACCTTTGGTGAGATAAGAAAAAATAACTATGCTTATATAGATAAAACCAACTTAGCATATAAGCTTGTCAATAGCTATAAATATGTATTTTTAAGTCGCCCTAGACGCTTTGGAAAATCACTCTTTCTTGATACACTCAAAAATATCTTTGAGGGTAATAGGGAATATTTTAAAAATCTAGCTATTGAAGATAAGTGGGACTGGGAGACTTCATATCCAGTCATACAGCTAAACTTTGCAAAAGGTAAAATCCAAAGCAGAGCAGAGCTAGATAATAGAATTATGAAGGTATTAAAGTCAAATCAAAAAAGATTAAATATTGAGTGTGAGGATAGTGATGATGTAGCAGGGTGTTTTAGTGACATCATAGAATACTCTTATGAAAAATACAACCAAAGAGTAGTAGTCCTCATAGATGAGTATGATAAGCCAATCCTAGATAACATCACAAAGCCTGAAGTAGCCAAAGAGATAAGAGATGGACTTGTGAGCTTTTATAGTGTCATAAAAGGGAGTGATAAGTTTTTGAGGTTTGCTTTTTTGACAGGTGTTAGTAAGTTTACTAAGACCTCTATTTTTAGTGGGCTAAACAACATTGTAGATATTTCTCTAGACCAAGCTTATGGAGACATCTGTGGTTATAGCCAAGATGATATTGAGACTACATTTAAGCCCTATCTTGAGGGTGTAGATATGCAGAAGCTAAAATGCTGGTATAACGGATATAACTTCTTAGGGAGTAGTATGTACAATCCCTTTGACATACTCCAATTTATCGCAAAAGAGCATCAGTATAAAAACTACTGGTTTGAGACAGGCACTCCTACATTTTTGATGGAGTTGATAGAAAAAAACAACTACTTCCTTCCAAACCTATCAAATCTAAAAGCAGATGAGAGACTTTTAAATAGCTTCGATATAGAAAATCTAGACCTAGAAGTCATACTCTATCAGACTGGATACCTAAGCATTGACACAGTAGAAACAACACCATTTGAGACACTTCAGTACAAACTAAAAATACCAAACAAAGAGGTTAGACTTTCACTTAGTGACTATATCATAGACTATCTACTCAAAGACAAAAGACGACTAAAAAACAAAATAGATATCTATAATAGCCTACTAGAAGATGATATGGAAAATCTTAAACTCTCTCTAATCTCTATGTTTGCATCAATCCCATACAACAACTATATCAACAATGAGATTCAAAATTATGAGGGCTTTTATGCCAGTGTAGTATATGTGTATCTGCAATCTTTGGGGGTGGATATAATAGGAGAAGATGTTAGTAATAGAGGCAGAATTGACTTAACCATCAAGATGGAGAGGACTATATATATTATAGAGTTCAAAGTAGATGCAAAAAAGGGAGAAGCACTAACTCAGATAAAAACAAATGAGTACGCAAAAAAATATCTAAACCTCAACAAAGAGATATATCTAGTAGGTATTGAGTTTGATAGTAATGAGAAAAATATAGTAAATCTTGAGTGGGAGAAAATAAGATAGAGATGAATGAAGTGCTTATAGTTGGTCTAGT
>CAZAFM010000053.1:0-16225 GCA_964484395.1 uncultured Campylobacterales bacterium
ATCGGCTTTGGCTGCAGTAGGAGCTGAAGCTCTCCTTTATATGCATCATAAAGTTTGACTTCTGCTAATGAAGGCTTTTTTAACTTCATAGCTATTATAGAATCAGAGGTCATACTTGAGATAATCTCTGAAAAATCAGGCTCATGTCCTACAAGTATGAGTTTTTTACTATTTGAGTGCTTAGATAAGATGTTTTTGACATCCTTTATAGTGCATCCTGGATTTAGTGCTGAGTCTTTTTGATAACTACTTAGTCCTAGAGTCTCAATAAGAATATCAGCGGTCTGCATAGCTCTTGTGGCTTTTGAGCTTATGATAGTATCAGCTTCTTGAAGTATAGGAGCTATAGAGCTAAAAAACTCTCTAGCTACAACAACTCCTTTGTCACTCAAAGGTCTAAGAATATCATCATCACTCCACTCATATCGCTCTAAGGCTATTGCATGACGGACAAAAAGTATAATCATTCTCTCAAATCCTCAAGCATCTCGCATAAAAAATCCGCACTGACTTTTGCAGAGCTTTTTAAAAACTCATCAAAATCCATATCCGCACTATCATCAGCACTATCACTTATGGCTCTAAGTATAAAAAAGGGAACCCCAAAAGAGCTACAAGCCATAGCAACCGCCCCACCTTCCATCTCTACTGCTGTTGCATCAAACTCGTTTTTTATCCACTCTTTTCTATCTACATCAGCGACAAACTGATCTCCTGTCGCTATTTTTCCTTTGTGTAGTTTAATATCAAGCTTTTTTGCAGCATTTTTAGCTATGGTGTTTAGATTTTTGCAACTTTTTGTAAACCTAGCTCCTTCAGGTACAAATCCATGAGGATGCCCAAAAGCTGTTATATCAAGGTCATGTTGACATAACTCCTCAGCGTGCATAAGGTCACCTATTTTTAGCTCAGGACTAAGAGAGCCTGCTACACCTGTAAAAAGTATCTTCTCACACCCATACTTTAATATCATAACAGAGGTTGTGATAGTTGAAAAAACTTTTCCTATCTTACTATATGCAACTACAATATCAAGCTCTTTATACTTACACACATAGTATGTATTATTAGCATACTCATCTTTAGAAACTACCTCAAATCTCTGCAGTAGAGGCTCTATTTCCTCCACCATTGCACCTATAATTCCAACTCTCATATTTTTATCTCCTTTTCCAACAAGTTGCAAAAGAAGCTCCGTAGTGGAGTGTCCTTACAATCTTATTACTCTTATGAAACGCTATTAAATCTAAGCACTTCAGTCTATAAGTCTCCATTTTTGAAGCTCTCAACTGCTTCTACTGAATTTATTGTAATTGTTCTTTTTTTTGTTATTTTTTTGTTTAATCCACTTAGAACACTTCCACTACCAAACTCTACAAAAGCATCACATAGAGCCTCAGCTTCTATGATAGATTGTTTATAGAGTACTGGCATGGTTAGCTGTTTTTTTAGTAGTGATATAGCTTCACTTTTGCTACTATATGGCTTTGCATTCACATTTGAGACTATAGGAGCGCTAAAGCTATCTTTGATAGTAGAGTTCAATAGCGTTTCAAACTCAGGTTGTATAGACTCAAGTAGTGGATTATGACTTGAGACAGACATATTTAGTAGCATATATCTTTTAGCTTTTGCCTCTTTGAACCGCGCCTCTGCATCTTTTAGGTCATCTTTTATACCTGCTATGACTATCTGCCCTTGCGTATTGTAGTTTGCAGGCCATATCTCTTTTCCATCATTTTGTAAGGATTTGCAAATATCTTCTACGACTTCATCACTTAGTCCTAGTATCACGGCCATTCCTGCTTCTCTGCCTTTAGCGGCTTTTTGCATGAGTTGCCCTCTTTTGTTTACTAGCTTTAGTACATCACTAAACTCAATAGCACCACTAGCAAAAAGAGCACTATACTCTCCTAATGAGTGACCTAATAAAAGTGAAGGAGTGATTGGGCATTGAGCCTTAAAAGTACTAAGTGCTGCAATAGAGGCTAAAACTATTGCTGGTTGAGAGTATTCGCTTATATCTAGTCTCTCGTTTTTTTCAAACATCAGCTCTTCGAAGCTAAACCCAAGAGCTTCATTTGCCTCTGCAAAAAGCTCTCTAACCAAGGGGTTGTTATCATAAAAATCTTTTGCCATTCCAACTGACTGGCTACCTTGTCCAGGAAAAATAAAACACTGCTTCATTCCAGCTCCTCCTTGTACTCTTGCATCTTTTTTCTCAGTGTGTTTCTGTTTAGTCCTAGCTTTTCTGCAACTTGAAGCTGACTTTTGAATTTTTTGAATGAACACCTAAGAAGTGGCACCTCATATAGATGCAAAAAATCCCTATAGTCGTTTTTGCCACCTATTTTGTCACTAATATATATTTCTAACAAGTCCATAAGCATATCTTCATCAACTGTCTGTATGAGATAGCTATAAAAAATAGACCTTTTTAAAGAGTGGCAGTTTCTAGATATATCAAATGTACCATCAACTAACTCTATCTCATCATCTTCATTTAGTATCTCTCTTATCTCTTTACTAAAGCTATGAGCTAAAGGAAGTATGTCAGCAGGTCTTTGTTGAAGTGGTGGTATATATATCTTAGTGCTAAAAAACCTCTCAAAAACTCTCTCATTTATAGGCTTAATAGCTGTAGCTATAATCCTCAAAGAGTTTTCAGATACAAACTTATCTAGTAAGTCATAGTTGCGTATCTCATCTATGTGTTCAAGAACAAGTATTCCTTCACTAAAACTCTCAAACCCATAATAACCATCATTGAAATCTTTAGCTTTTAGCACTATGTTATGATTAGCAATATAAGAGGCAAGGGTCTTCTTACCGACCCCCTCCTCACCCTCAATGAGCACATCTGCAGATATCTTTTTTAGAAGATTTGCGGATTTTAATATCTCCTTTGAGGAATTAGACTCAGTTATGAAATTAATTGCACCCACATCCGCTTCCACAGCATGAGTCATTACTTTGTATCATACCATTAGTAGCCTCATCTTCACTAGCTTCTCTTAGTCCTAATACTTTTAGGTCAAAAACCAGAGTTTTTCCAGCTAATGGGTGGTTAAAGTCTATCATTACATTATCATCATCGAAGTCTTTTACACTAACTTGCACTGTCTGTCCATCCTCTGTGCTTCCATATAAAACCATCCCTTTAGAAAGTTCTATATCTTTGAACTGATCTGCACTATGCTGCTCTATCATACCTTCATTGTAGACACCATATCCATCTTCTGGCTTTACTACTATTTTTTTCTCATCACCCTCTTTTAAGTCTACTAACTTCTCTTCTAGTCCTTTGATAATACTTCCAGATCCAGTTACTATACTTAGTGGTTCTTGACCTACATTACTATCTAGCTTCTCACCCGTGTTAAAATCGCTCAACTCATACTCAAATGTATATACCATACTTGGTGCACTCATAATAAATCTCCTAACTATTTAAAATTTTCTTAGCCTCTTTTGCTTCGCTACTTTGCGGATAAGTATCTATAAGGTTTTGAAGAAATGTATTTGCGTTTTCTTTATCATCAACTTCTATAAGTGATCTACTTAGATTTAGAAGTAAATTTGGCATATAATCAGCTTCATTATACCGATTAGCACTACTTTTGTAGTAGTAGATAGCATCTTTAAACTTTTTTTGTTTATAGGCTATCTCACCTAAGTAGTAGTTACTAGCAGCAGGCTTATAGTGATGCTCTTTTGTAAACTCAAATCTCTCTTTAGCCTTATCTAACTCACCCTTGCCAAACATATCAAGAGCCTCATCAAAAAGCATATGGTTGTTTTTTGGATCAAATTTACTTACTGTTTTTTGAGAAGACTCTCTCTTTTGGGTTTTTTGGGCTAATTCATCTTTTGATACATATCTTTGGTTGATATTATCTATAATAGAGCTCAACTCTTGTAATACAACACCAAATTTTGCGATGTTTTCATTTTGGTCTTTAATGTTTTGTTGATACTGCTCTTTAAAGCTCTCCAAATCACTTCTCAAAGATGATATGGACTTATTTATATCAGTAAATCTATTATCAGTTTCACTACTCTGCCCTTTATTCTCAGCTAGCTTTCCTAGCTCACCTTGAAAGACTGACCTTATACCCTCTACCCTCTCACTTATTGAGTTTAGCTTACTCTCCATCTGGTACATAGAGTTTTGGAGTTTTTTAATATCTTGAGCGTTTTTGTGAACTACTTGTTCACTCGCAGTTAATCCATAAGGGCTAGGGGAGTCAAGATCTCCGGCGCCAAATACCGAAGTCTCTTGAGCCCAAATACTTAAAGATAAAGCAAGTAGTAGAAATATCCTCATTAAGTGATTATTCCGGGATAATATCGTAGTTTACTCTTCTGTTTTGTGCCCAGCATGATTTTGTATGCTCTGTACAAACAGGGTTACTTTCACCATAGCTTACAAGTATCATAGAGCCAGTATCTACACCTCTTTGAGATAGAGAGTCTCTAACAGTTTTTGCTCTTTTTAGCCCTAGAGCATAGTTGTACTCATCACTTCCCCACTCATCACAGTTACCTTCTAGCTTAACAGTATATCCATTAAGGTCAGCGCCACCTAGTATATCAGCATCAGTCTCAATTTTTGGTTGCATATCAGGTCTGATATTGTACTTGTCAAAGTTGAAATATATAGTAGCTAGCTCATTCTCAAGCTTATTAGCATACTGTCCCTTATCCATATCCAAAAAGTTATCACCGCCTTGTACAGTTACAACCTCTTCCACCTCTTTATCAATTACTACAGGCTCTTTTTCTACTTCACTTTTTTGACTACATCCACTAAGTAGTAGCAGTAAAGACATAGACCCCAGCGTGATTAGTTTCTTCATCCCATCTCCTCTTTTGTTTTTTAAATACTCAAATTATACACAAAAAACATTATATTACAAATTTACCAATCAATTGATTGTATTTCTCCACTTTCAAGCGGGAAAATAAAGCTCTTATTGTAATTTAGTCGTATTATACCCAAAGCACTCTCATGTTGAAGATTTTTGATAAAAAGTACAGAGTCACCATCACTTGAAAATCTAGGAAACTCATTAACACCCTCAGCTGTTAGCCTTCTTATAAAACTACTCTGCGTAGAGATTAAATAGAGATTAAATGTGTTTCTACCAAATTCATTGTTACTCTCTCTGCTTGAGTAAGCGATGTAGTTCTTGTGTGCACTTAGAGATACATTGTTTTTTCCGTGATATACCATCTGTTCAACCCTTTGAGAATCGAAGTCCACAGCAAAGATATTTGGATTTCCAAGTCTATCTGATACAAAAGCAGCCCTTGTATCATCATCTATAAAGTTACCACCAACATCTATTCCAGGAAAATCAGTCACTCTTTTCAATCCGCCAGTAGGTATGTCGTACAAAAAAAGATCAGTTTGATCATCATATTTTGCCATTGTTAGTAGTAGTTTATCGCCTTTTGCGTTTACATCAGAGCACACTATCATACCTTGAGAATCAAGAATTTTTTCCCTCTTACCTGTGTAGATGTTTAGCTTATATAGGGTTGGCTTTCTATCTAATGTTGTGAAGTATATCTCTTTTTGAGAGTCATCAGCCCACTTTGGAAATATATTTACTCCGCCTTCTATTAGGGTCTTTTGATATGTGAGTGTGTAGTCAGAGATAACTATATCTGATTGTTTTTGATCTTTTCTCTTTGCCAAAACTACAAATTTACCCATCCAATCAACCGTTGGTGCCCCGATGTAGCTATTTACTGCAATAGCTACTCTATGGGCTAAAAAAGGGTATCTTGCAGACTCTTGCACACTATACTCACCACTTAATGACTCCTGTCTTGCGTTTATATCATAAACCTTAAAGCGTGCCTGCGCCTCTCCAAAAGCCTCTTGTGCCTCAAGCCTTATGAGCAAGTCAACGCCTTTTTGCTTCAAATCTACATAATCTACGCTTTCACCAAGAGCTGTCATATCCTCTTCAGGCAAATAAGCATCAAAGTGCCCAGTTACTTTAAGGTCACCTACTGTCATGGCTGCTATTTTATCACCTAGTTCTCTATCACTAGGGTTTGCAGTAATGTTTTCTACCCGAACCTTTGGAAGTTTTTGCGTCTCTTTTACAACCTCTAAAGTTGCATCAAAAGCAAAAAGAGACAAAAATGTAAAAACAAGTGTCACTAGGACTCTCATGCTAATCCTTTGTTTTAAATATCACTTCAATAATGACATCTCTGCTCTTCTTGTGTGAAGGCATAGATGCAATATCTTCTAAGAAGTAGGTTATACTTCTATCAAAATCCACATCACCTGAGCTTTTTTCTATAGAAAAACTATAAAGTCCACTCTGTTTTACTACAAGCCTCACTACAGAACTCATTTGAGTCTGTGTACTACCTGGAGTCCATCTTGAAAGGATTTTTAGTATTTTATCATAGTAAGGGTCAGATTCTCCTAATGTTGATTTGATATTTAGGTTATCAGTTTTTATCTCTTTAAGATTTAGATTTTTTAGAGCATCTTTTGCACTTTTTTTTGCCTTTGTACTCTCACCCTTTAATCTTGAAGCTTTTTTGTCATCATAAGATAGTGGTGTTTGCTCTTGAGGTTTATCATAGCTATCAAGAGTTTGAAAAAGATTTTTGTCCACACTGCTCTTCTTGGGACTTGAAGAACCTGATTTTTCACTAACTTCATCTTCTACTTCATCTTTTGCATCTCTGTTTTCTACTGGGCTAACTAGCGAAACTTCTATGGGAGCCATAGCTGTTTTGGTAGTAATAGAGTATTTTTCAGGAGTAAATATACTATCAAGATAGATATAGGCAAATGAGACAATCAGCGATATATAGATAATAAAAGAGAGTAGCCCTGTGCCTAAAAAAGCAAATACTCTAGCCATCAGTAACCAAAGACACCTTTGTAAATCCAGCCTCTTTGATGGTTTTTAACACATACATAACAAAACCATACTCTAATGCTCTATCTGCCCTTATGTAGATGTTTTGATCTCTTTGAAGTGAGTTTGATGCCATTATAAAACTATCAGCAAAATTCTCTTTATTATAGCTGTTTTTGTCATATATAATTTCACCTTTTGAGTTTATAGCAATCTCAATCTTTGGTTGCTTGTCTATCTGTTTTGTTTTGGAGGATTTTGGTAGGTTTATCTGCTCTTCATAAACTACTGCTGGAATGGTCACCATAAGTATGGCTAAAAGAACTAGCATAATATCCACAAGAGGGGTGATGTTTAAATCAGGATTATCATCAAGCCTCAAGTCATCCACAACCCTACTCCTTTTTTGATAGTAGTAGGTCTATTTGCATCTCTATAGTGTTTACCAACTCAAATGCTCTTCTTTTTAAGATAAGGTGAAATGAGTATGCAGGTATAGCTACAAGTATGCCAGCAGCAGTAGCTATAAGTGCTTCACTTATAACTGGAGCAATCACTGCTAAAGTGGCTCCTCCTTCAATACCTAGCTTTGCAAAGGAGTCTAGAATTTTGACAATAGTACCAAAAAGTCCAATAAAAGGTGAGGTTGATGCTACAATTGAGAGGAAGGTCATTCCTTTAGTAGCCTCTTTGGTAGCCTGTCTTTTGCATATATTTAGAAGCTCTAAACTCATAGGTCTTCCGCTTTTGATACACTTATCTAGCCGACTTTGTGAGCCTATACCTTTATGATCTCTAAATCTACTCTCTAGTGAGCTTTTCTCCTTTGATATTGCACTTCCTAGTGCAAAATATCTATAGAGAAAAACCCAGAGAACTGCTATAAAATATAGAGATAGAACACCTGTTACAAGTAGCATAACAAAGCTACTCTGTGCAATAAACTGCAACAAAGCATCTACTCCTTCAAGGTTCAAAGTGCGTTTTTTCCTGCTTGGTCTATTCTAGAAATAACTGAACCAATTGCAATTGTATTATCGCTTGCTTTTTCAACCAAATCTTTAGCCTTAGCTACAGCATTAGCAATCTCGCCTTCACTCACACCATCAATGAGTACAGCATCATCAATAAGTACATCTACACTACCCTCTGAGACTTTTGTGTAGCCCCAGTCTATAGCAACATACTCAATTTCACCATTCTCTTTTTTTAGTTCAATAACTCCGGTCTTTAGAAGAGATAGTGTGTCAGCATGACCTGGCATTACACCAAACTCTCCATCAGCACCCGGCAGAGTTACCATTGTAACTTTATTGTTAAATATCTGCCCGTTTGGAGTTACAATGCTAAGGTTTAATACATTTTCCATTAGCTTACTCCGAAATTATTTAGATTTTATTTTTTCCGCTTTTTCAAGTGCCTCTTGCATATTTCCTACCATATAAAAAGCATTTTCTGGTAGGTCATCATATTCGCCACTTACTATACCTTTAAAACCTTCAAGGGTTTCTTGAAGTGTCACATACACACCCGGACTTCCAGTAAATACTTCTGCAACATGGAATGGTTGAGATAGGAATTTCTCTATTTTTCTAGCTCTACCAACGACCATTTTGTCCTCTTCACTAAGCTCATCCATACCAAGAATTGCGATAATATCTTGGAGGTCTTTGTATTTTTGAAGAACTTCTTGAACACCTCTTGCTATTTTGTAGTGCTCTTCACCTATTACTTGAGGGTCTAGAATTCTACTGGAGCTATCAAGTGGATCAACTGCTGGATAGATACCTTTTTCTGCTATTTTTCTATTAAGAACTGTTGTTGCATCTAAGTGAGAAAAAACAGATGCAGGAGCAGGGTCAGTCAAGTCATCTGCTGGAACATATACAGCTTGAACAGATGTAATTGAACCATTCTTAGTTGAGGTAATTCTCTCTTGAAGCTTACCCATCTCAGTAGCAAGTGTTGGCTGATAACCAACCGCTGAAGGAATTCTTCCAAGAAGTGCAGACATTTCAGATCCAGACTGAGCAAATCTAAAGATATTATCTATAAACATAAGAACATCAAGACCCATCTCGTCTCTAAAGTACTCAGCCATTGTAAGACCTGTTAGAGCAATTCTGTTTCTTGCTCCTGGAGGTTCATTCATCTGACCATAACACAATGCAACTTTATCAAGTACATTTGAATCTTTCATTTCATAATAGAGGTCATTTCCTTCACGAGTTCTTTCACCAACACCTGCAAAAACAGAATAACCACTATGCTTCAGTGCAACATTGTTAATGAGTTCCATAATAATGACGGTTTTACCAACACCAGCACCACCAAATAGACCAACTTTACCACCTTTTGCGTATGGAGCTAAGAGGTCAACTACTTTTATACCAGTTTCAAACATCTCTGTTTTTGTTGACTGATCCTCAAAAGTTGGAGCATCTCTGTGGATTGACCAAGTCTGCTTAGCACTAAAAGCGCCAGCTTCATCTATTGTCTCACCTATAACATTAAAAACCCTTCCAAGTACCTCTTCACCAACAGGAACTGAAATAGCTTCACCTCTAGCTTTTACAACTACACCTCTTTGCAGACCATCTGTAGAGTCCATAGCAATAGCTCTTACAGCACCATCACCTAAGTGTGCAGCCGCCTCTAAAACCAATTGTTTCTTTTCGCCTTCAACTTCGTATGAGACATCCATTGCCTCATTTATTTCAGGCAGATAACTATCAAAGTCCACATCAACAACAGGACCCATTACCTGTGAAATCTTACCTTCCATCCATATCTCCTTTATTTCAATGCTTCCATGCCAGTATTTATCTCAATTAGCTCTTTTGTAATAGCTTCTTGTCTGGCTTTGTTATAATCAACAGTTAATGAATCAGCCAACTCTTTAGCATTATTTGTAGCTGCATCCATAGCCTGCATACGGGCAGAGTGCTCTGCTGCTAAAGAGTCAATCAAGCCATAATACATACTATACTCAACATACTTCTTCGCTAAACTATCCAATACCTCCTCTTCCTCATCAGTAGGCTCAACCTCCATCAGGGACATAGATGTATCAAGTTTACACATACTAGTGTCTATTGGAAGAAGTATTTTCTCTTTTAACTCTTGAGTTATCATATTTTTATAACCATTGTAAACAAGTATAACTCTATCAGTTGTACCCTTTACATAATCCTCCACAGCTGACTCTATAAAATCAGCAGACTTCTTATAGTCAGGATGAGCACTTATATCAACAGCACTATCTAGCAACTCTATGTTGTTGAAGTTGAAAAATGAGATACCTTTTTTACCAATACCTCTTAGTCTAACTTTAACATCTTGCTTTTTATACTGCTCTATTAGCTTTGTTACTCTTTTGATAGTCTGGTGATTAAAACCCCCACAAAGTCCTTTATCAGCAGTTATAAAGACTATATCTACCATTTTTGGAGCTTTGTCACTATCTTGCTCACAAGCAAAAAATTTATTCTCAATCCCGCCTATTCTAAACTTCTCAACCTTAAAGCAAATATCAGAAAGCACCTGTGTAATCTTATCAGCATACACTCTTGAAGACTTTGCGAGCTCCTCAGCCTTTTTCAACTTAGAAGTTGAAACAAGCTTCATGGCCTTAGTCGTCTTCTGGGTGTTTTTGACGCTTTTTATTTTTCTTTTTATCTCTTTTAGGCTAGGCATATAGACAATCCTTACTCTGCACTAAAGTTACTCTTAAACTCTTCTAGAAGCTTCTTTAGCTTCTCTTCAATCTCTTTATCTAACTGCTTCTTGGTTCTAATATCATCCAGAACATCTGGGTAACTAGCCTCAATAAAAGGATAAAGCTCAGATTCAAATCTCTGGATATT
Source organism: uncultured Campylobacterales bacterium (assembly GCA_964484395.1). Taxonomy (GTDB): domain Bacteria; phylum Campylobacterota; class Campylobacteria; order Campylobacterales; family CAZAFM01; genus CAZAFM01. Next base: position 10,763 of record CAZAFM010000053.1, read on the forward strand.
TGAAGGTGCTATGTCATCTAGATAACCTTGAGCACCTGCATATATTATTACAACCTGCTTCTCAATAGCAAGTGGTGCAAATGGTGGTTGTTTTAGAACCTCTACCATTCTTTGACCGCGTTCAAGTTGGTTTCTACTTGACTCATCAAGGTCACTTGCAAACTGAGCAAATGCTTGAAGTTCTCTATACTGAGCAAGGTCAAGCCTAAGAGTTCCTGAGACCTTCTTAGTTGCTTTTATTTGAGCAGAACCACCAACCCTTGATACTGATATACCAACATTAATCGCAGGTCTTATACCTGAGTTAAAAAGATCAGTTTCAAGGAAGATTTGACCATCTGTTATGGAGATAACATTTGTTGGAATATAAGCACCAACATCACCTGCTTGTGTCTCAATAATAGGAAGTGCAGTTAGTGAACCAGCACCTAGCTCATCACTAAGCTTTGCAGCTCTCTCAAGTAGTCTTGAGTGTAGATAGAAAACATCACCAGGGAACGCTTCACGACCCGGAGGTCTCCTAAGAATAAGTGACATCTCCCTATATGCAACAGCGTGTTTACTAAGATCATCATAGATTATAAGTGCATGTCTTGCATTATCTCTGAAGTACTCTCCCATAGCAACACCTGCGTATGGAGCAAGAAACTGTAGTGCTGCAGAATCAGAAGAAGCCGCATTAACAACTATAGTATAATCCATCGCACTATGCTCTTCTAGCTTTCTAACCACCTGAGCGATTGTAGATTGCTTCTGACCTATGGCAACATATATACATACAACATCTTGACCTTTTTGATTGATAATAGTATCAACTGCAACAGTTGTTTTACCTGTTTGTCTATCACCAATAATAAGCTCTCTTTGACCTCTACCTATTGGCACAAGTGCATCTATGGCTTTTATACCTGTTTGAAGTGGCTCATGTACTGACTTTCTAGCCATAATCCCAGGAGCCTTCTCCTCAACATGTCTAACCTCAGTAGTACTTACAGGACCTTTACCATCAAGAGCTTCACCAAGAGGATTAACAACTCTACCAATAAGCGCATCACCTACAGGAACACTTAGAAGTTTATTGAGTCTTTTAACACTCATTCCTTCTCTAATACTTTTACCAGTACCAAGTACAACTATACCAACACTTCCCTCTTCAAGGTTTAGAGCCAAGCCTCTTTCACCATCATCAAACTCAACCATTTCAAAAGACATTACATTCTTAAGACCATAAACTTTTGCAACACCATCAGAATAAGAGACAACTTTACCAGTTTCGTTAATATCGATACCGAATTCAAAGTTCTCGATTCTCTCTTTTATGATAGAGCTTATCTCATCAGATTGAATCTTCTCAACCACATCCACTCCTTTATTTTAAATTGCTTTTAATATATGATTAACTAGTTCTTCTTTTAGCCTCTCTTTAGAGAAGGCAATCTCATAGCCTAAATCCTCTACAACGATTTTGACACCATCATAGTCCTCAACCTTTGAGGATAGGAGCACACTTGCACCAACTTTTGAACTAAAAGCCTTCTGAAGACTGTCTATCACCATGTCATCAAGAGGCTCTTTACTTATTACCAAGCCTCTATACTCATTTTGAGTCTGACTAAGTATTTTTCTTACAACTTCTGAAATCTCAGGAATAATCTCAAGTCTGTTATTACTTGCTAGAAGCTGTATAAAATTAGAAAGCTCCTTATCCTCTCCCTTTATAGCAGAAGATAGGAGTTCTATTTTTTTATCATTATCTACAAAAGGACACTCAACTATCTCCTTAAACTTCTCGATAGAAAAAGGAATAGCAAGCTCTTCAAGATATTTACTATAGCTTTGAAGCTTCGCCAAATCTTTATCTTCAACTAACGCTTTTGCATATTTACTAGCTATAACTTCTCTCATTAAGCCACCTTTTTAAGAACTATATCTACATAGTTATCTTTGTTGATATCTTTGCTACTCTCATCAAATATCTCAGATACGATAGCTGAAGCTACTTCTCTTTCACCCCTTCTTTTCTCAAGAGTCATCATATCCTCATACTGTTTCTCAATAGCACTCAACTCATGCTCAAGGTCTCTTGCATAGTTTTGCTTTATTATAGATGACTCTTTTTTAGCACTCTCTATGATATCTTGAGCTTTTTGCTTTGCTCTTTGAAGCTCCTCTTGAGCCTTCTCTTTGCTTCTAGCAGTCTCTTTTAGCTTCTCTTCAACTCTCTCAAGCTCACTAGCAATCCCCTCTCTTCTCTCTTTAAAGAACTTTTTAGCAGGGTCTGCTAATAAGTAGTAGAGTATACCTGCAAATATAAAAAAGTTCACAAGTCTTGGGATGTAGTCACTATCTGCAAAAGCAGTATCAGCAGCAAAAAGCGATACAGATGTAAAAGCCAATAAAAACAGAATTTTTTTCATACCCATATCTCCTTAAATCTTGCTCAGTTTTAGCTTTAGACTCTCTCTAAAAAGAGGCATTTGAGACATAAGATTATCCCTAAGGTTGCTCTTTTGTCCTGAAAGCTCACTTTTAAAAGTAGCAAACTCGCCCTCCATAGAAGATCTCTTCTCTTCTGCTTTTAGAGTAAAATCTCTTTTTGCAAGATCTATAGCTTCTTCTCTAATCTTTCCAGCCTCTTTTTTGGCCTGGTCTATTATATCCTGTGCTTCTCTTTTGAGTTCATCAACCTCTGAGTTGTTTGTAGAGGCATTTTGAAGACTCTCTTTTATATCACTCTTTCTACTATCTATAAAAGCCACCATAGGCTTAAATAGGATTTTATTAAGAGTAATAAGCAAGAAGATGAATATAACAAAAACAAAGATCATCAACAGCAGATCAATCTCTATCATCATCTCTCCTTAAAAAATAAAATGAATTTTAACAAAAGTTTTAAAAACAGTAACTTAAACCTTTGAGCCTTCTTGAAGACATTTTAGGAAAAAGTCTACATCTTTTTGTTCGCCAAAGCCTATTTTAAGGCTGTTAGAAGCTATTGAAACCGTAATGTTACCGTATCTACTTTTTCCTAAGTGCTTTAGTAGTTGTTCAAAATTTAAGCTTTTTATTGACTCTTTTTTCTCTTTTTGGATGTTTTTTGTTTCATCACTATCTCTTAATCTCTTTACAAGTGCTTCCATATCCCTAACACTTAACTTCTGCCCTATTACACTATTTGCCACTACCTCTTGTTCTTTTGGAGTTAGTCCTGCTAATATCTTTGCGTGACCATGAGATAGCTTCCTATCTCTTAGTGCCTGCTTTATCTCTTCACTTAGGTTGAGGATTCTTAGTGTGTTTGTAATATGTGTTCTGCTTTTGTGGATTAGTGCAGCTAGCTCCTCATGAGTTATCTTGTAGTTATCTATTAGCTCTTTAAAGGACTCTGCTAAATCAAGAGGATTAAGATCTTCTCTTTGGATATTCTCTATAAGAGCTAGCTCTTTTAGCTTACTTCTATCTATATCAGCAACTATAGCTTTTATATACTCAAAGCCTGCTAGCTTGCTAGCTCTAAGTCTTCTCTCTCCTGCAATAAGAATGTACTTATCATCATCTTCATAAACAACTATGGGCTGAAGCACACCGTAAGTCTTTATTGATTCACTTAACTCTTGGAGAGACTCTTGTGTAAACTCTTTTCTTGGCTGGAGTGGGTTTGGCTCAATATCATCTATAAAAACCTCTTGAACTACATCTGCCTCATCAGACATACTGTTTTCATAAGCACTCTCAACCTCTCCAAGTATAGCACCTAAGCCCCTGCCTATAGCTTTTTTCTTAGCCATTATCTAACCTAAAATAGCCTTAGCTAGACTCTGGTATGCTAGAGAGCCTGTTGACCTTATGTCATACAAGATTATAGGTTTTCCAAAGCTTGGTGATTCTGCAAGCTTTATGTTTCTTGGTACTACTATAAAAGTAGAATTATCACTATCTTTAAATAGCTTTCCATTGAAGTGTTGTGCTAAGTCTGCAAACACCTGCTTTGAGAGGTTGTTATTATGAGAGTACATAGTAGGTAAAAAACCTTTTATTTCAAGGCTTGGATTTATTGTCTGTCTTATAAGCTTAATAGTATTTAGAAGCTGTGCAAGCCCCTCTAGAGCAAAAAACTCACACTGAATAGGTATAATAACCGAATCAGAAGCACTAAGAGCATTTATGGTAATAGGTCCTAGAGCTGGAGGTGAGTCTATGATGATGTAATCATACTGATCTTTTATCTCAACTAGCTTCTTTTTGAGTATTAGCTCTCTTCCTGTCTTTCTTTTGTTGTAGAAATCCTTCTCTATACCTACAAGTCCTATATTAGAGGGAGCAAGAAAAAGAGTTGGGATAGATGTTTTGACTATTATTTGAGACATTCTTTTTGTGCCTATTAGGACATGGTATATGTTGTACTCAATATCGTTTCTGTGTATCCCTAAGCTTGTAGTAGCATTTGCTTGTGGGTCAGCATCTATGACCAAAACTTTTTTTTCAGCAGCTGCTAAAGATGCTCCTAGATTAACAGCGGTGGTAGTTTTACCTACGCCCCCTTTTTGATTTGCAATTGCTATTACTTCACCCATCCATCTACCTCAAACTAAATTTTTTAACACCATCAATCATAACCGATCCATCACTATTTAAAATGGCTTTTTCTAAACTCTTTGTGGAATCACCAAAATTCACACAAAAACTTCTGCTTTTATGAAATTCTACATTAATTATTCTAAAAATTTCCTTCCACTCTCTTTTCTTAAATATAGCCTCCAAAAGCCCTTGTGCAAGCTCCTCAGAGGGTATTTCTATATCTAATGCTCCATATTTTAGTGAAGAATTTTTTATATTTAGTCCCACCCCCCAAAGTAGCGTACTTTGAACTACCTCTGTGATGATACCACCTATTTTTTGATCACCCAAATAGAGATCATTTGGCCACTTCATCCAAACTTTTGAACCTCTTTTTTGTAAAAACTCAACTATATTTGCACCAATATACAAAGAGGTAGATTGAAGTGGCATATCTAAAGGAAAGTGTGATTTTAAAAAAACAGCACTCATATATAGTCCCAAGTCTACTTCACTCCATGAGTTTCCTCTAGAGCCAATACCTCTTTTTTGAGATTTAGCTACTACTCCAAAAGGTGGTTTTTTTGTTTTTAGTAGCTTTTTTGCATAGGTTTGTGTAGAGTCAAGCTCTTCAAAGTATAGTATCTCCAACTTCAAGCCTCCTACCTCGTATATATGAGGGGGCATCTACCTCTTTTTTACCAGAGGCTTGCAGGGAGGCTACTCGCAAAAAGCCCTCATTACAGCCTATATCAACCCACTCTTTTTCTATACGAACTATTTCACCTCTTCTATAGTATCCATCTTTAGAAGCTAAAAGAACTTTTTTTAGCTTTAGCTCATTTTCTAGCATCACTCCTGGCCATTGCTTAAAGGCTCTATATTTTTTGTAAGCTCTCATTGCAC
>CAZAFM010000054.1:0-16142 GCA_964484395.1 uncultured Campylobacterales bacterium
GAGCTTGCAAGCAGATACCTAGACAAGGAATTTACCCCAAAGGAGCGAATAGAGCAAACAGGTGCTTCAAGAGTGATGCTAAACTCCCAAAAAATAGAGTTTAGCTTTAAAGGAGAGGAGTTTAGCTTTGAATCAAAGAGGGAGTTGTCTTAATCTTCTGAAAGTAGCTTTCTGGCTACTGTTGGGTTATTAAGCGTTTCACCTCTTAGCATCAATGTGCTTGCCTCTTCAAAGTCTATAGCATCTTCAAAACTTTTTTCATACGCTCCAAATCCATAGTGCATAGGAGTGGGGTCAGTCCTGCTATAGTAGGCTTTTGTAGCATCTATGTATTTTCTAGTATCATTTGTATATACAAAGCTTTTTGCACCCTCTAGAATATCACTATCTAGCTCATGCATAAAAAGTATTAGGCATCCGGGGTCATCAAATATATATGTTTTTCCACTTTTTAGAGCAAGTTGTGCGGAGTACTCTTTGTACTCAACATCCATTCGACATACAGGATCAACAACCCCACCTAGCCTAAACTCAAGTGGCTTTTGCTCACTATTCCCTTGTAAAAAAACATCCTTACTCTCACAGCCATAGATAAAAGGAACAGCCACACAAAAAAACACAAAATCTCTTCTTTTCATAACCAAACTCTACCTATCATCATAAGCACCACTTAGATGTTTATCTTCACTACAGCTTGCACTATCTGATGCTTTGAGTTCATGTGCAATCTTGTATGAAATAATACCATCAAGTGAAATATCCTCATCTATCTCTTCAAAATGAATACCAATCCCTCCACCTATAAGCCGATAATGAAGAAGTTGCTCTTTATTAGCCTTCTTTAGCTTTGGTGTGTAGCTATATGGAATAGTTAAAATATCACTACTTTTAAGATAAATATAGATTTTATCACCAAAATCAACCCTTGAAATTGAAGTATTCATACCATGCTCCTATGAGTTTGTGTCGGTTTTCTTGTATGATAGATACTACTTTCTTTTCATCACTTTGCGAGAATCTATATCTTTTAGTCACTTTCAGTGTTTCAATCTCAACCCTCATATACCCATCTCCCTTTTCCACATGAATGTGTAAAGGCAGATGCTCATCACTAAAAAAGAAAAATCTATATCCATCTACTCTAAGCACTGTAGGCAAGCAAAACTCCTATCCTTGAAGTCTATATTATAACATATGCTACAACTTCTATAACCAAACTCCATTTTTTAGGTAGTAGCCAAAAACCGCATAAGAGCAAAAAGCCATAAAAAGTGTAAAAAACATAGCTGATATATAGAAGTATCTATCCACATCTTTTTTTACAATAAGCCTCAAAAACCCACCTCCTAATCCAAAGAACCCACCTCCTAAAAGAGTAGTATAAAAAATATAGCCTATATATCCATACTCACCTTGAAGCATACAAAAAGGACAAGTGTGTGTCGGTAATTCATAAATATATGGTGAGACAAAATAGACTAATCCAAACCCTCCATATATAAGCAGTACAAGTGCTAGAATAGGATATGCGTAGACTCTTAGCCTCTTTATAAAAAGAGATAATATCAAGGCAAAATAGACTCCATATAACCACACCCCCACCCCAAAGCGTTCAAGACTCATCTCATCTACTATGTTTTTAGAAAAAAGAATAGAGCAACAACTAACAAGTCTCTGGGCTTCAACAGAGTATAGGGAATATAACGAAAAAGTAGCATCTACTAAAAGCATCACATAGACTACTAGATATAGTCCATACTTCTTTTTTACAAACCTCTGATCAAGTGTTTTTCTATCCTCTAAGTCAAGCAGAAGCCAAAACCCAGCAATAAATAGTGAAGCTATCTTTATAAAAATAGCACTCCACCCCTCTTCCATACCATTAACGACCCCAACACCACACATGGCAGACTTAATGTATAGACTCAAATCATCTATGATATATATGTAAAAAAAGAATAAAAAAAGATTAGTAATAACCATAAGCCTTATAAGTGCTGAAAGAAGAAAGCTTCTTTTTTCTAGCTCAAACTGTCTCTCTATCCTAGCATTATAATCCCACTGCCAAAAAATCTTTAGTGAACTATAAAAAACAATCCCACCTATAAGTACCATAGAGCCTTGCAAGGCAGAGTATGCTATCACCTCACTAGTAAGTATCAATAACCTCTCCATCTTTTAGCTCTATGGTTCTTGAAAAAAGATTTGAATCTAGGAGAAATTCATCATGACTTGCAACAATCATATAATCAACACTATCTTTTAGCTCAAAAAGTATCTCTTCAAAAGAGCGCTTAAGTGCCAAATCAAGATTTGCTGTTGGTTCATCTGCTAGAAGGATTTTTGTACTTCCAACTATAGCTCTTGCTATTGCGCATCTTTGTTTCTCCCCTCCTGAGATAAGCCTTGTTTTTATATCTTTTTTCTCTTCAAGTTTTAGTTTTTTTAGAGCTTCTACTACTAACTCATCTAGCCTGCTTTGAGATATGTTTGTAGGTAGAAGAGGAATAGAGCAGTTCTCTTTAACACTTAGCTCTCCTAATAGGTTGAAATCCTGAAAGACAAACCCAACACTATCTCTTCTATATCTAGCACTATGTATCTCTGTAAGGGCTGAAATCTGAGTCCCTTCAAAAAACAGGCCACCGCTAGTTGGCTTTGAGATTGCTGCTATAATAGATAAGAGTGTACTTTTGCCACTTCCGCTTGGACCTTTTAATAGTACTCTCTCTCCTCTGTTTATCATAAGGTCTATGTTTTTTAGTGCTTCAAACTCCCCGTACTTTTTAGATAGGTTTTTTATCTCTATCATGCTGCTCCTTTTAGTCCACTCTCACTATCAAGTGCAGCACTTTTGTACACTGGAATAAGAACAATAGATATGTAGATAATAAAAACAGCAACAAACAAAGCTGGCATATAGTAGAGTGCTTCACTTTTTTGCGCAACAAACGAGGCTTTTAGCTCACTACTCCCACTAAAAATATCGACCAAAAGTGGAGCCTCTAGAAAGTAAACAAAAACAAAAGAGGCAAAAAAAGAGCATAGTAGTGATAGAGAAACAACAATAGAGTGCTCATAAAATTTTAGCTTCATCACATCTGCTATACTCCATCCAAGTGCTTTTAGTATAGCTATCTCTTTTTTCTCACTAGCCCCAAGCCCACTTGCCTTTTCATATATAATCAAAAAAAGCGAAAGAGTAAACAGTAAAAAAAGCACCAAAAAAAACCCTCCCTTATAGTCAACCACTCCAGCATATATACTCTCTAAATCTTCCTTATCTATCACCCTTACATCAGGATATTTCTGTATGATTTTAGAGACTATTGTATCTAGCTCCTCTGGGTTTTTTACCTCTAGGGCTATATCTGTAAACTGAGTATCACCAACTCCTAGAACTTCAGCAGCTATCTCCCTCTTAAGAACAAGCGTATCACTTAGTGAAGGAAACTCATTTGCACTAAAAACCTTATTTATAGGTACTTTTATAATCTCATTCTCAGGAGTGTAGAGGTTGAAATACTCCTTAAAATATCCCTTCTCTAAAGCCTCCTTAAGCCTCTCTCCAACAGCCCCACCACCACTTTCAAGCATATCAAAAAACTCATAGCTAACACTCTTTGCCTCTGGGTTTAGGTCATCTATATATGTATCCACTCCATATAGAGTGATATTTATGCCACCATTACTAAAAGCAGGATGAGAAAAAAAGTAGTACCCCCACACTCTTCCTTCAGCCCTAGTCACACCTCTTATGGAGCCTAAAAACTCAAGCCTTTTCTCATCTATAAGAGCAAGCCTTCCACCCACAACCCTTTGAACAACTAAGTTTGGCTGGGAGGCTATCTCTAATGATATGGTTTTTTTGATAGATGAGGCTATAAAAAGCGTACTACTAAGCAGAAAAAGTGAGATAAAAAGTGAGATAAATATAGCAATATTTCTGTATTTGCGAATCAAAATAGAGTCTAGGGCAAATGATAGAATCTTAAAGTTCACTCCTTTTCTCCATACATATATGATTCAAAGTTTGGGTTTTGACTTTGAGGGTAGAAGAAGTGACCATTTACAAAAAGTGACTTTGCAGGGTATCTAAAATATAGTGCATCACTTGCATATGGGTTTCCACCAAGTGTTAAAAATGGTGGGGATTTGATGCTACTTTGAGTATTTACCACATATATATAAGTAATAGTATTCATAAGCATAAGTATAGCAAATATTGCTATTAAAATGGAAATATTTTTTTTCATGCTCTCCCTCTAAAAAGAAACAAAAATATCGCAAACCCAACGAGCACGCCTGAGAGCGTAGTATCATACTCCTTGAAATACAGAGCCAAAGCCACTAAAAATATAGCACTCATTTTTGGAGCTAAAAGCTTAGTTAGCCTCACTCCAAGTGCATTTATATCACTTCTAGAAACCCTAACAACTGTCTCTCCTTGATATGTAGCATTGATAATAGAGCTTAAACGAGATAGAGTAATTGGGAAGTTTTTTAGCTCTCTTTTGAGATTTTTAATATACAAACCATCCTCTTGTAAAGCTATTGGGATGTAGCGCTTTAGGGTTGGGAGGATGTCTTTTATACCATTAAAGTTCTCAATATACTTTGTTCCAATACCCTCTATTATAGAGCTAGCCCTCATCACATATATAGCATCTTGAGGAAGCTTAAATGGTATGTCTTTGAAGCTACCTAGAAGATCAAAAGCAAGCTTTTGCATAGATTTAGAGTTTAGTGAGTCATTTGAAAATATATCAAACATATTTGCAGATAGCTCAGCAATATCTTCACTATCAGCATCTTCATCAATCACTCCAAGTCTCTTAGCAGCTATTGCAAAAAGCTCAAAATCCCTCTCATTAGCAGACTTTATAAGCTCTATCATGGCTACTCTTGTGTTGTTTTTGACACTTTTTACCATACCAAAATCAAGAAGTATAAGCTCACCCTCTTTGTTTATTAGAAGATTACCAGGGTGTGGGTCTGCATGGAAGTAGCCTTCAACCAACATCTGCTCTGTATAAAATACTATAAGTCTATCAATCACAGCCCTAAAATCAATCCCAAGACCTTCAAGCTTAGTTCTATCATCTATCCTAAATCCCTCCTCAAAGCTCATAACAAGAGCATCTTTTGAAGAAAACTCCTCATAAGGAGTAGGAAACCTTATACCTTCAAACCTATATTTTGAGGTAAACTTCTTAAGGTTTAGTAGCTCATTATCAAAGTCAATCTCCTTAAGTATCATGACCGAAAACTCATCAATCAGAGCATCAATAGAGTTTTTTGTCCTAAAACTAAAAAAAGGTCTAAAAATGGAGTTGTAAAAGCGGATTAAAAATAGGTCTTTTTTTATGACTTTTTCTATATCTTTTCTTAAAAGCTTAACTGCAACAACATCTCCACTTTTTAGTCTTGCCTTGTGTACTTCACCTATAGAGGCACTTGCTATTGGGTTTTTATCAAACTCCAAAAAAGGCTCATTATCATTAAACGCTTTTTGAAAAACAGCCTCAAACTCTTTTGAGCTCATAGGTGGTACTTCATCAAAAAGAGATGAGAGCTCATCTATGTACTCAGCAGAAAAAAAATCACTTCTAGTAGATAGAACTTGGGAGAGCTTGATAAAAGAAGCTCCAAGTGTTAGAATAACCTCTTTTAGACGAGTAGGGGAGTAGGGGCGAAAAAAAAGAACCCTCTCCTTTTGCTTGATAAGCAGGTAGAGGGTTATTAAAAACCTAAAAACTAAGAGGGCTCTCAACTCTTTTTTAGCTCACTTAGTATTTCATCTTTTACCTTCTCTAAGTCGGCTTTTGTAGCAATCTCTAGCTCTGTTACGGCATCTTTTAGCTTTGATTTCATCTTTGAGTAGAGTTCATCTTCCTCTTTACTAAACTTTGAGTTTATCTCATCTAGGACCTTTTTGCCCTGCTCTTTTTGGATATCACCCTTTTTAATAAGATCATCAATAGCACTCTCTGCACTCTTTTTTGCCATCGAAATAGCACCTATGGTCATATGAAAAATATCTTCTGCTCTTTTCATTTATACATCTCCTTTCAGTGGATTTTATATAACTATTATATATTCATTCCAACCTATACAGACTAGTCTTAATACTCTGCTTAAGTGCTACAAGCAGACTTGCCTCCACTAGTTGGCTGAATCTTTGAGTTATCAGCTAAACTCTCATCTTGAACCTTCACTATGAACTCCCATAGTTTATCAGCAGCCTTTAGATACTCTTTTGCACTTAGACTTGCTGGGTTTTGGTGCACTATTGGTTCACCTTTATCCCCACCACTTCTTACATCTATCTCTATTGGAACCTCAGCTAAGCTATCACAGCCGTACTCTTTGCATAGTGCTTTTGTAGAGCCTTTACCAAATATATCATACTCTTTTTGAGTCTCAGGACAGATAAAGCCACTCATATTTTCTATCACACCTGCTATTGGGATGTTTAGTTTGTTAAACATATCTAGGCTTCTTCGGCCATCATCAAGGCTTACTTCTTGAGGAGTAGAAACCGTAATTCCAGCAGTAACTGGCACACTTTGAGCTAAGCTTAACTGAGCATCACCAGTACCAGGAGGCATATCTATGATGAGTACATCAAGCTCACTCCACGCCACATCTCGTAAAAACTGCTCAATAGCCCTCATAATCATAGGACCTCTCCAAATAAGGCTCTGACCCTCTTCATATACAAGTCCTAGGCTCATCACTTCAACACCATAAGCAACAAGTGGGTTTAGTTTGTTATCTACTACTTCTGGCTTTCCCCCTCTTAAATTCATCATTCTAGGGATATTTGGTCCATATATATCAGCATCTAGAAGTCCCACTTTTTTTCCCTGCATCGCTAGGGCTACAGCTAGATTAACACTAGAAGTGGACTTTCCTACCCCACCTTTACCACTACTTATCATGACAAAGTTTTTTATTTGTGGAGCTAGGTTTTTTGGAGCTGGTTGTTCATCTTTTTGAGCTAGCTCTGGGTGCTTTATTAGCACTTCTGAGTCTATGTTTTTAGCCTTTAAAGCCTCTTTTATAGAGGATTCTAGCTCTTCTATAAGCTCTTTGGAGCTTGATGGAATATCAACTAAAACTTTTGCTAAATCACCATGAAGTTCTGCTTCTTTTACAAACCCAAATGTAACTATATCTTTTTCAAAATCTGGGTACTTTACGCCTGATAAAATCTCTTTTAATCTACTATCCATTAACTACATCTCCTTTTGCTATCTCTTGTGAGATTTTGTAACTACAAAACTTTGGTCCACACATAGAACAAAACTCTGCTTCTTTAAATACATCTTGAGGAAGGCTCTCATCATGATACTCTTTAGCCCTCTCACCATCAAGGGCTAGTTCAAACTGCTTGTTCCAATCAAAGTTATACCTTGCATCACTCATAGCATCATCTATCTCTCTTGCACCCTCTCTATTTCTAGCTATATCAGCTGAGTGGGCTGCTATCTTATAGGCTATAATACCCTCTCTCACATCTTTTGCATTTGGAAGTCCTAGGTGCTCTTTTGGAGTAACATAGCAGAGCATTGAGACACCAAAGTATGCAGCTAGAACTCCTCCCATGGCTGAGGCTATATGATCATACCCAGCTGCAACATCTGTGATAAGTGGACCTAGAACATAAAAAGGCGCTTCATGACAATACTCTCTTTGAAGTCTGACATTTCTCTCTATCTGATTTAGAGGAACATGACCAGGTCCTTCTATCATGACCTGAACATCCTTATCCCACGCTTTTAGTGTTAGTTCACCCAAAGTTTTTAGCTCACTAAGCTGAGCTTCATCACTTGCATCTGCCAAGCATCCCGGTCTTAGAGAATCTCCTAAAGATAGTGCTACATCATATCTAGCGCAAATATCAAGTATCTCTTCATACGCACTATAAAAAGGATTTTCTTTATTATGATGCATCATCCATGCTGCCATAAGACTTCCGCCTCTACTTACTACTCCCATCTTTCTTTTTGATACATACTTTAGGTGATCCTTTAGTATCCCACAGTGGATAGTAAAGTAGCTAACACCTTGTTTAGCTTGGTTTTCAAGCACTTCAAGCATCTTTTCTACACTTAAATCCTCTATTTTGTTGTCAAGGTCATGGAGCATCTGATACATAGGAACAGTCCCAATTGGAACATCTGAATGCTCTATGACAGCTCTTCTTATCTCATCTACATCTCCACCTGTGCTTAAGTCCATAATAGTGTCAGCCCCATACTTTTTAGATGCCTCAACCTTTGCTATCTCGCACCCTATGTCACTTGCTAGTGAGGAGTTTCCTATATTTGCATTTATCTTGCATCTACTTGCTATTCCTATAGCCATAGGCTTTAGGTGTATGTGGTTTATGTTTGCAGGTATTATCATCCTGCCTCTTGCTATCTCACTTCTAACTAGCTCAACCTCTAGATTTTCTTGTTTTGCTACATACTCCATCTCTTCAGTAATGATGCCTTTCCTTGCATAGTGAAGCTGAGTTTTGTTTGTGTCGTTTTTTCTCTTTTCTACCCACTCTTTTCTCATTATTTTCTCCAAATCATTTAGGTTTTTAACTTTTATTCAATAATATCATACTGAGTATAAAGAGGGTATTAGGTTTAAAAGATAAAAACAAGTTTGAGATGTGTATAATTTAGTAACACTTTTACCCAAACTTTGTAAGGAGCCTCTTTGTCAATTTCACTAATTGTAACAGCTGCTGGTGAATCAAACAGATTTAGAGATAGTAAAAGGCTTGCCAAAAAGCAGTGGCTAAGAGTTGGCAAAAAACCATTATGGCAGTTTGTAGCAGATAGACTTTGTAGTTACTATGAGTTTGATAAGCTACTAGTTACACTTAACAAAAAAGAGCTACACTATGCTAGAGGGGCTTATGAATATGAGTTTGTAGAAGGCGGGGAGAGTAGAAGCATATCTGTTTATAATGCGCTTCAAAAAGTAACATCTAAGTTTGTACTCATAACAGATGCTGCTAGGGCGTGTGTACCAAAATATGTTCTTTCAAGACTCATAGAGCAAAAAGATAGTTATGACTGCATAGTCCCATATCTAGGAGTTAGTGATACAACTTTTTATGAAGATAGATACCTAAAAAGAGATGAGATAAAGCTCATCCAAACCCCGCAGTTATGTAGAAGGGATAAGCTTTTAGAGGCTTTAGAAGGTGGTGAGTTTTCTGATGAGAGTAGTGCTATGTATGAGGCTTCTATGAGTGTTGGCTTTGTACAAGGAAGTTGTGCTTCAAAAAAACTCACCTCATATCATGACCTAAAAGAGCTTGAGTGCCTAGAGCCACCTACAAAAGAGTTTTTTGTAGGATTTGGCTATGATAGTCATAGGTTTAGTAGTGGAGAGGGAGTCTATTTAGGTGGAGTTTTTATTCCTTGTGGATACTCATTTTTAGCCCACTCAGATGGAGATGTACTACTTCACGCTCTTATAGATGCGCTTCTAGGAGCTACTGGTAGTGGGGATATAGGTGAGCTTTTTCCTGATAGTGATGAAGCTTATAGGGGTGCTGATTCAAAAGTCTTACTTAAAAAGGTGGTAGATTTTGTGATAGATATAGGCTATGAGATTACAAATATAGACTTAACAGTGGTAACACAAAAACCAAAACTAAAAGAGTATAAAGAGCAAATAAGAGCCTCAGTGGCTTCTCTTTTAGAAATAGAGAAAGTATATGTAAACATAAAAGCCACAACTGCTGAAAAGATGGGGCATATAGGTAATGAAGAGGGCGCAGAGGTAAAATGCGTGGCAAATCTAAAATTTTATAACTGGATGGATAAATGAGAATACTTATTGTAGAAAATGAGCTATATTTGGCACAAAGTATAATGAGTAAGCTTGAGGAGCTTGGCTTCATGAGTATAGTATGTGGCTCGGTAAATGAAGCTTTAGGAAAAGATGATGTTGATGTGGTACTTCTATCTACTAACATCTCTGGGCAGAATTTCTACCCTGTGATTGACAAGTTTAAAGATAAGATTATCATTCTACTAGTCTCTTATGTGAGTCAAGATACTGTTGGAAACCCCATAAAAGCAGGAGCTAAAGACTACATTCTTAAGCCCTTTATGATTGATGAGCTTATAAGGAAGATAAAACTTTTTGGCTCTATCAAAAAGATGAAAATAGAGACAGACTCATGTAAAGAGTATATGTCATACTACCTAAGAGATATAGATATACCTATGGTGGATAAAAAAACTTCACTCCCTTTTATGATAAAGACAAACCTACAAAAGGCAGCAGATAGTTTCGCACTATCTTTTGCAGAGCTTCAAAACCTACCTATTTTTCTTCTAGATTTAACAAAGGAGAGCTGGAGAAAGCGCTTTGAAAAGTACAATGAAGAGATATCTTTAATGTACGCTATAGGGTTTGAGCAGCTAAAAAGCTCTGAGAAAAGAGAGTTCATAGCTAAAATAATGAATAGAAAAGTGATATTCTCAACTACAGATAGTGAAGATGAATTTTTTAATACTACTGAGGTAAATAGCCAAAAAAATAGCTTCAATAGTGATGAGATACTCTCAGTTGATGAGTATCTAAAGGCTGTAATTTTGCAGTATGAAGATAGGTATCCAGACACAGAGCTTAGTAAAAAGCTTGGTATGAGTAGAAAAAGCTTATGGGAGAAGAGGAAGAAGTATGGAATCGAAAAGAAAAAATAGATCACTTTTTATAGACAAAGAGGCTGTTTCTGCTCTATCTTTAGTAAAGTATGGACTTCTAAGCCCAATAGATAAACTTATGAACAAACAAGAATCAGAGGAAGTGGATAGAACTAAGCTCTACAAAGGAAGAACTTTTCCATTCTCTTTTGTCCTAGCTCCAAGCGGAAAGAGAAATGAGGAGATACTTAAAAGCGCAACAAAAAATGAGAGGCTAAATCTTGTATGTGAGGGTAAGGAGTATGGTCATATAGTTGTTGATGAAGTCTTTATGATAGATAGAGAGAAGAGAGTTCAAAATATATTTGGCATAAAAGACAGTTCGCATCCAGGGGTTAACAAAACTCTCAAAAGACTTGGAAACTATGCAGTTTCTGGAGAGTTTGAGATAGAGTTTGAAAATGTTCGAGATGCAAAGCTTGAGATAAGAGAGGCTATCCAAAGAGTAGATGCAAAAAACATTACCGCAATGATGATGGCAGCAAAGCCCTTACATAGGGCACATGAAAGAATGATAAGATTAGCTTTAGAAGATAGTGACTTACTTGTGATTTTTTTACTAAAGCCTTATGGACGAGATGTACTCTCTTATGATATTCGCTATAGAAGCGTTAAGTACTTTATAGATAACTTTGTACCTATGGATAGAGCTATAGTTGTTCCACTTGATAATACCTACATATTCGCTGGGAACAATGAGATGATTTTAGATTCTATTGTAGCTCAAAACTTTGGATGTAGTAAGCTTGTAACTGGAGCAAATCATGTAGGGCTTGGTATATACTATGATAAAAACAACATCCACTCAGTTTTTGATACACTTAAAGGAATAGATATAGAGATAGAGCTTATGAATGAGTTTGTTTACTGCAATGTTTGCAAAACTCTAGTTAGTACTAAAAGTTGTCCACATGGAAGACACCATCATATCTCCTATCACTCACGCTCTATTATGGAGCTTTTTAGACTTGGGATGCTACCTCCTGCTGTTTTGGTCAGAAAGGAGATAAGTGCTATGCTTCTAGCTCACATGTTTCCAGATAGATTCAAGAACATAGATAGATTGTATGATGATATGCTTCCTCTAAACGGTCTTGTGGAGCACCATAGTGAAGTTGATTTTTACATTGGGCTAATGGATATGCATCAGACTAGTTCACTTACATAAAGGATAGTTTTTGAGAGAGCTTTTTTTAACATTTTTTTATAGTGGTAAATCACCAGTTGCACCGGGCACTATGGGCTCACTAGCCTCTATTCCACCTGCACTTTTAGTCCTACACTATCTTTCGCCTTCTACTCTTTTTTTACTAGCACTTCTTATATCAATAGTGGCTATAAGAGAGATAAACATCTATGAAAAGAGAAGCGGAACTCATGATGACTCAAAAATAGTCATAGATGAGGTAGCAGGTATGTGGATAGCCCTTAGCCTCTCTGGCTTTAGTGTTGCTCAAGTGGTACTGAGTTTCATCTTTTTTAGGCTATTGGATATTTACAAACCTTCATATATTGGCAGAATAGATAGAGATGTAAAAGGTGGTCTTGGGGTTATGGGGGATGATTTATTAGCGGGTGTTCTTGCTGGACTTTTAAGTGCACTTTTTTATACCTATGTTTATCAGCCCTATTTAGCCATATTTTAAACATTTTTTTGGATTAATTAGATAGAATTATACAAAGATGTAGAGGAGGAGATTTATGGATAACTATGATGTATCATCTCTTATTGGCTATATGAGCTCTGTTAGTGCTTATAAAAGTCGATTTGAGGCGTTAAATGGACTACTAAATAAGACAACCCTAACAGGTAAAATAAGCAACCTTGAGATTGCAGAAAATCTCTTTAACTTTATGGATGAGACTCAAGGGAAGTTTTCTGAACTTCAAGCAAACCTTATAGAGTCACTAGCAAAAGAGAGTTTTGCAAAAGTTCTTTCAGAGTCAAGAACGATTGCTTATAGTGTCATAAACACCATTGAAAGAACACTTAGGGAGAGATATTTCAACCTTAGATACTTTGCTTCTTCACCTGAACTAACAGACTTTCTAAAAAACAATCATAGTGATTCCTCTACAAAAGATAGTCTAATAGAAGAGATGAATGACTTCCTAAAAATCTACTCTATCTATAAAAATGTGATTATTACTGACAAACAAGGAAATGTACTAATTTCTGCAAAAGACTCAAATGTTAATGCTAAAGATACACTAATTGATGAAGCTATAAAAGCTGGAGATAGAACCATTAGTATATTTAAAAAATCTGACCTAGATAGTGAAGATGATGTTTCACTACTCTATGCAAATGCAGTACTAGATGAGAACAGAGAAGCTATAGGTGTAGTTATCTGTGTGCTTGATTTTAATGATGAGGTTAAGAGGGTTTTTGATACTTACAACTTTGTCTCAAAAGATACTATTATCTCGTTTTTAAATCAAAAAAATGAGATAGTCTATACATCTTCTAGAAAAGATTTTCCTGAGTTTACAAGGGTTAGCTTCTCAAAAGAGAGAGATTTTACTATAGTAAACCAAAAAGGAAAAGAGTACCTAGCAGTTCAATCAAAAGCCCAACATATAGAAGAAAACTTTGAAAATAGTATGTCATGTGCTGTTTTGGTGCCTCTTAAAAAAGCTTTTATTTTTGATGAGGAGGGGGTTGATTTAGAGAAACTTGGTATAAATGATATATCTGAGATTATGACTGATGAGCTAAATGCAGTTATGAATGAGTCTGAAAATATTAATGAAGACCTAGGAGATGTTGTTATAAATGGTGAAATAATAGCTTCAAAATCACACTCATACTCGCTAAATCCCATCCTTGATAGTATAAGAGAGCTATCTCAAGAGATAAACAATGTATTCATAGAGTCTATAAAAGACCTTCAAGGAACTATCATAAATGGCTACTTTAAAGCCTCTAAGTTTAAGGCCTACAGTGCTGCTGAGCTTCTTGATAAGTTTTTCTATGAAAGAATCAGTGAGGTTAGATGGCTTACTAAAAACAGAAAACTAGCTCATCTCATAAGAGACCCTATTGCCAACTCTGAGAAGATAGATGAGGTTGCTGAGGACTTTGGCAAGATAAATATGATATATAAAAACATCTTCATATTTGATCAAAAAGGTAAAATAGTTGCTAACTCAAATAGTGCCTATGATAGATTTAAAGATAAAAACATAAATGACGCACACTACGCAAATGTAAAAAGGATTAAAGACTACTATGGTTACTACATCTCCAAGTATGAGCCAAATGACTTTTTAGGTGGTGATTATGACTTTACATACTATGCTCCAATCATAGCTGATGATGTTGTTATAGGTGGCATTGGGGCGGTTTGTGACACCAATGAGGAGCTAAAAAACATCCTAAATCTAGTATCTGTAAACTTAGATAATGAAGCTGCCAATAGAGTTGCTTACTTTGCTACAAGAGATAGAAGGGTGGTCTCTTGTACAGATGCAAACAAAAAACAAAACAGTGAGATAGCCTTGGATGAGAGATATTTTGCAATTGAGAGAGGTAAGGGTATATCTGATATTGTGAAGTTTCAAGACAAGCTGTATGTAATGGGTATTCAAAGTGAGTGGGCATATAGAGACTACAAAGGCGGAGATGGTCCAAGTAGTATTGTGACACTACTTTTTAGGGAGATAAAAAGATAGATTTAATAGGGCTACTTTTTAGACCCTATCAAAGCTAGTATCTCTAGAAGCTGGTTTTTGTTTAGTGGCTTTGTGAGGTGATAATCCGCTTTTGGTGATTTGTGTATCTCATCACTAAAGGCTGTGATAACAACTGCTGGGGTTTTTGGTGAGAGCTCTTTTATTTTATCTATAAGCTCTATACCGTTTAATTTAGGCATCTCTATATCTGTGATAAGTACATCTATATCATCTCTGTTTTTATAAATCTCAAGAGCCTCCTCGCCGTTTTTTGCAGCATAGACCTCTTTTACTCTCTTTTTAAGTATTCGCTCAACTGCATCTCTTGATATATCTTCATCTTCAGCAAAAAGAATAGTAAGTTTCTCTAAGTTTTCTTTATCGCTCTCTTGTAGCATTCAATTCCCCTATGTCTATTTTTAGGGATATTATATGCGATAATATCCAAATCTAAGCTTTATATTTTTGCTTTATATGTCTTTGTACATACGGAATCATAAAAACACTAGCCACACAAAAACATATAGCTCCAAGAAATGTACCTAGATTACTAATATACACCATCCATTCAGGTGAAGTAGATCTACCCATAAATGCAAAAATAGCAGATATTTGAAAAAAGATAGAGCCTCCAAGGTTTATAAGAGTTATCCATCCTGGGACTACCCTCCAAATAGATGGTAGCTCTATGACACTCTCTTGAAGATACTTTATAGATGATATCATAAAAGCGATACTACCAATCATATCAGGAGTCCAAACAGTCACATCATACAAAGCAACGCCACCACTAAAGTACATCGCATCAAATGTGTTGAAGTTAAAAAAAATAGTCCCTATAAGTTGTGCAAAACCTGCTATAAATCCGGGATTTCTACCCCTCCACGCAAAGTATCTAAAATCCCTATGTTTAAGCGTAATGTATATAGGCTCTTTATCAAGTGCAAGGGATGGGTTCATAGATGCAAGAAGTTGCGTATAAGCTGCAGAAGTAAAAAATATAGAGCCTATGAAAAAAAGCTTATTACTATCACTTTCAGAAAACAGCTCTATGCCACTAACAGAGCTAAAGCTTCCTACTATAAAAAAAGAGGCACCAATAACAAAAAGTGCTCCACAGTAAAACATCAATGGGCGGTGAGATAAAAATGCTCTAAGTGTCATACAAAACCTTTATGGATTTAGCCTAGGAAGCTTCAAGCCCTTAAAATAAGCAAAAAGTCTCATAAAAAGAAAAAAGATAGCAACAAGCATTGTATTAATCTCATCTAAAAACATAAAGTAGTGCAACATATAGATACTAAATCCTACAAGTATAGAGATACTTCCATAAAACTCACTTTTAAGCACAAATGGAACTTCATTTATCATAATATCTCTTATCATCCCTCCACCAATAGCTGTGATAAAAGATAGAAGAACTGTACCAAAAAGGTTAAATCCACTCTCAATAGCCACAATAGCCCCAGTTATACTAAAAGAGACAAGACCTATAGCATCAGCAATGATAAATCGCCTTTTACTCTGAACCTCACCTTTTTTGTGTAGCTTGAAGATAAGTGCTAAAGATATAGTAATAATAACAGTAAGAGCTGGATAGCTATAATCAAAAGCAAAAGGAACTCTTAGGGCTAGAGTATCTCTAATGATGCCAACACCAAGTGCCGTCATAATAGAGGCTATAAGCACCCCTAATATGTCTAGGTGTTTTCTACCTCCTACACGAGAACCAGTGATCCT
>CAZAFM010000055.1:0-16094 GCA_964484395.1 uncultured Campylobacterales bacterium
TCTTTGCAACAGTCATAACACTTATCATCATACCAACTATGTATCTAGTTTTTGAGGATTTTAGAGGTAGGAGTGTGAAGGGCTAGGAGAAGGCTACTTCTCTGCCTAAAACTAGCTCAAGCCCACTCTCTATAAGTTTACTTCTATTTGTATGAAGCTCCTTGTCCAGGTAGATAGGGAAAGTACACCCCATATCCACTTGAGCTTGGCTCAATTATGACTGGATACTGTTTTATGTACTCTATCATTTTGTCTCTCTTTCTAGCCCTGTTTGTTTAAAAAAGTCCATCACTTCTATCTTTTATAAAGTATAGTTCTGTTTCTACATCCATCCCTAGTATGTCTTCTACACCTTTTTTATATCTATCTAGCTGTTTTTGATACTCTTTTGAGTCACCGCCACTTTTGAAGTCTATAATGTAGGCTATGTCTTTATCTATTGCTAGCATATCTATCCTACCAGATATATTTCTAGAGTAGAAGCTAACCTCAGTGTATATCTTAGTGCCCTCTATTTTTTTTGCTAGCTTTGAGGTTGCAAAACTATCTATATCATCTGCTATTTGCTCAAAGTCATCTACATATAGGCCATACATAGCATAAGCTACATCTTTTGAAGTATTGCTTATATGAATACTGTTTGAGTTTTCAAACATCAAGTGGAGGGCTAGACCTTTATAGATTGAGCTGTAATTGTCCTCATAGGTCTTTTCTTCTTTGTTATAATCTTTTTGCGCTCCTAGGTGAGTATCTAGGAAATTATACTTTTTTTGCTCTGTACTCTTTTTGAGCTTTTTGCTAGATGGAGTTATGGATCCTATTTCACAATCTTTTAGTTCTAGTATCTCAAGCCTTGAGCCTTTGGTTTTTTGTATGATACTTAGTCCCTCTCTAGCCCTTGTAAAAGCCACATAAAGAGTATTTAGCTTGTCATCTCTATCTTTTAGTTTTTCGCTTTGTAAAAACTCATCATACTCATTATCAAAATACTCCCTTCCGCTTTGTCGTATTTTTATATCTACTAGTTTGGTTTGGTTATATATGAGGTTGATATTTTTGTAGTTGTTTTTCCCGCCACCTATAGAGTCTACTACTATGACATAGTTGTAGTCTAGTCCTTTTGACTTATGTATGGTTTGAAGCTTTATACCCTCTTTTGGATTTCCTATTATGGCATCATCTATATTTGGTAAATCTTCAAGTAGGACGCTTATAGTATCATACCTAGAAGCTATCTCTGCAAACCTCAAGGTGTTGTATGAAAAGAGTGAGTGGGTTTTGATAATCTCTAAGACTGTTTTTAGAGGCTCACTTTCTTGTATGGGTTCTAGACTCTCTCCTGTTAGTGAGATAAACTCTTTTTTGTATAACTCATCTTTTAGTTTTAGTGCTTTTAGAGCTGAGATTATGGCACTTACATCTTTTGCGTTTATGAGTTTTGAGCTTAGATCTGTTTCAAACTCAACCCTTCCTTTAAACCTCTCATAAAGAGTAGATGAGAGCTTTTCTAGGTCGTCATTTTTAAACGACAGTATAGCTATATCATTTGCATCTACTCCATTATCAAGTAGCTTCTCTATCTCATAAAAAAGTTCATCTTCTATGTTTTCACCACTTTTTATGTGAAGGTATCCTTTTGGTTCGTCACTTAAGCTTTTTTGCGGGAGGTAGTTATCTATCTTGTTTTCAAAAACATCATTAACAAAGTCTATGATGTTTTTTGGTGAGCGTCTGTTTGTCTGCAGATAGCTCTTATGAAGTCCACTAGCTGCTACATCAAATAGGTATGGATTTGCCCCTCTGAAGCGGTATATAGACTGCTTTTTGTCACCCACAATAAAAAAACTCCTAAACTCCTTCCTTCCGATACCGCTCTTAATCTCCTCTATAAGTGGTAAGAGGAGCTTATATTGAGGTAGATTTGTATCTTGAAACTCATCTATAAGTATATGCTCTATCTCCCCATCAAGTCTAAAGTATAAAAAATCTCTCTCAATCCCTTTATTATCTAGTAGAAGTTCTAAAAGCTCTTCTACATCACTAAAGCTTAGGTTGTTTTTTCTTTTTATAAAATCTAGCTTGATGCGACTATACTCTTCATAAAAGCTAAGGAGAGTGTTTATCTCATATAGCTCTTTTAGCCTATAGTGCTCTTTTAGAAGTAGCTTTATTTTGGCTAACAAATCATCATATTTATCTATTCCTTCAAGTTTTTTAAAGTAGTGGTATTGGCTAAGACTATCTGCTACTAGCCACTTTGGGATAGAGCTTTTGAGTTTTTTGCTAAACTCATTAAAGTCTTCATACTTAAAGGTATTTAGGGCGCTTTCTGAAGCTTTTTCATAAGAGGATACAGCTCTTTGCAGAGTTTGAAGTATTGTAATAATTGAATTTTCTATCTCTACTATTTTTTGTAAATTACCCTTTTTATACTCTATATCACTATCTATCTCAAACTCTTCAAGAAGTGTTATAAACCTATCTAATTCCATATTTTGATGGTAGCAAAAAGATATTATGGCATCTATGCTTTTTCTATCTAATGAGCCTAGGAAAAACTCTATAAACTCCTCTTTAGAAGAGTTTGATACCTCAAAATCCCCCCTAACTCCAGCATAGAAGCAAAACTTCCTAAGTACAGAACTAAAAAAGCTATCAATTGTAACTATCCTATCTTCACTAAGTAAAAAGTCCTCTTTTAGTTTTTTGAATTCCACCATCTTGCCTCCAGCTTCTTGGAGGCTTTTTTGGAGTTTACTATCATAAGTAAGAGTATCAAGTAGCTCTATCACTCTCTCTCTCATCTCTTTTGCAGCTTTTTTGGTAAAAGTCAGAGCTAGAATGGAGCTAGGATTTGCCTTTTGGGTTAAAAGTGCAATATATCTTAGGGCAAGTGCGAATGTTTTCCCACTCCCAGCACTGGCACTTATACTCTCAAGTAGATGCATTACTCCCTCCTACATAGTTTTTTGAACTCACAAAAACGACATGAGGATTTGGTCTCTGTTTTTGTAAATCTCTGTTTTTTTGGCTCTAGGTCTTGAAGCTTTAGGCTTAGAAGCTCAAGCTTTTGTTCATATAATCTCTCCTCTTTGAGTTTTCCACCCCTTATATCATACAGATATGTGCCTTCCACTTCTTTACCAAGTTCTATACGACCTAGAGAGTAGAGCAGGAGCTGAAAATTTGTTGTTGTTTTTAGTGAGGCTGGTGTATCAACTTTTATGTTTTTTCCAGTTTTGTAGTCTATGATATACTCTTTATTGTCTTTAATATCTATCCTATCTATTCTTCCTCCAAAGTCAAATCCCCCAAGTTTAGCTCTAAAAGAGACTTCATGAGCTAGCGGGATAAATCCATCTTTTCTTCGTATATACTCAAGCTCACAAAACTCCCATGCTTGTAACAAAAAAAGCTCTATATCAAAGCGCTCCTTATTAGTAAGCTCCCTTTTACTAAAAAAAGCCTTTAGCTCTTGATGAAGCTCATCACCACTCTTATAAACCGCCACTCCTTGGCTCTCCATAAACTCATGAAATAGGTTACCAATAAGTAAAGATGTATTATCTTCTCTTTTGGGTTCCTTTATCTTCTCTATATATCTGTAGTAGAACTTTCGTTTACAAATCAAAAAAGTGCTCAACATAGAGTGTGAGAAGGTGAAGGTTTTGAGGTCTATCTCAAGAGTTGGGTCAGGAGCCTCACTTGCTATAGAACTTTTACCAAAAAAGCAACTATTTATAGCCTCTTCATCTATCTCTACTTTTTTGGTTTTTAGGAAGTTTAGAAACTTTGAGGGAGTGAGATTGTCGTTTTGTGTATAGAGTATATGTGCCTTTTTTACATGCTTCAATGTCTCTAATAGGTGATGCATTTGTAGGTTTTCTCTTTGCTTTGGAGTTGGAATATTTGATTTTTGCTTTATGAAGCTGTTTAAAAACAGGTCTTTAAAAGAGCTTTTTGGAAAAATCCCTTTATTAAAATCCAGTATAATAATCTCATCAAGTTCTATATCTCTAGCCTCAAGTAGCCCCATAACCTTAATTCTTCCACCTGTAGTATCATCAATCTTCTGTTTTTTAATTTTCTCTAAAAACAGTATAGCTATCTCTTTTGAGTTTTTGTTTTTCAAAAGAGCAGATAGCTTTTCAAACCTAAATATTTGCTCTTTTATGTGTTTGTAGTTTTCACTATCTCTAAACTCCATATTAATAGCTTCAATTAGTGGTTTTACACCTTTTTTTCTACTAAGTTCAAAAAAAGGAGTTCCCTCTTGTGGCTTCTCTATTTTTGCTTTTAGCTCCTTAAAAAGTTGAGTTTTTAATATAGGAAAACCCATAGCAAAGTTTAGGTTATTGTAGTAGTCACACTCTTTTAAAAACTCAATATACCCTTCATCAAGAGCGATAATAGCAGTGTTTTCAGGTTCGCATCTATGGATAATATCTTTTAGTAGAGAGAAGCAGAGTGTACTTTGAGATAGCCTCTCTTTTAGTTCATAGGTAAAAACAGTTGCTGTATTTTCTGTACGCTTATGTTTATGCACGCTTTTTTGCTCTATATCTATACTTAGGCTTCCCTCTTCTGCTTCTATATCTAGCTCTTTTAGCTTCTCTATCATATTTTTGTTATAACTATCTATTTCTATATAAAGCATAATAGGTGTGAATGAAGATATGTTTTTTATGATATTTAGTTCAAGTTTTGTTAAATACCCACTAGCTCTTAGTTCTATGGAGCTAAAGTGTTCAAAATACTCTCTATTTAGCACAAGGTCTTTAGAGTGTATAGGGTCATAAAAACCCTCTGTGGTTAGTAGTTTTTGATAGTTCTTATGAAGTGCTTCAAGTATATCTATATGCTCATCAAACCCAGCATATATGTCATAAGAGCGAATAGTATCAAAGCTAGCACCCTCACTTATAACCTCATCAAAAAACCTAAATATAAAAGGAGAGTGCTCTATAAACTCTACAAAGTTTTTACTAAAGCCCAAAAGTTCTATCTCAAGGGTCTTTATGGACTCTTTTAGGAGTAGAAATCTTATATTATCATCTACTTTTATGGAGTTTGGCTTATATGTGGCTTTTTCAAAAAACTCTTTTATGGTAATGAAGTTGGTTAGGGTTTTTTGATTTATGAGTGTTTTGTTTAGACTTCTAGTGGTTGGGAAAATATGTAGCTTATTATCTAGTATCATCATCTGCTCTTTTGGTGTTTCTAGTTATGATACTCTATGCAAAAAAGATTTAAGGTGTGATTATGTTGCAAAAAGATTTTTTAAATGACCTAAGTGTAGCTTATCTGATGCTTCAAGAGAGTGATAGTGAGCTACAAAAACTATATGAACCAACTAGTGAAAATGAACATATTTTAAAAGAGCTTTTAGAGATAGCTGAACTTCCTTGCTCTAAAGAGACCTTTTTAGTAGTAGCTTCAAGGATAGTCTCACTAAAAGAAGATAGCTTGATTCAGGAGATGAAAAAGGCGAAATTTTCACAAGAAAAAATAGATAAAAAGCTCTTAGAGATATATGAGTTTGTAAGTTCTATATGGCTTCAACGGCATCAAGAGTTTTTGGATGAGTGTGATAAAAAAAGACTTCTAAGTGGGTTCTATAGGACACTTCTAAGAGGTGCTCATAAAGTAGGAGTAGAGCTTACAAAGTGGCAACCAAACTGGACTAAAAAAATCATCTATGAACAGAACAGAGAGCTTAAGCAGAGGTTTGAAGATAGCTCAAAAGTAGTTGAGTTTTTAAGAGATGGTGACTTACTAGAAAGAGATGGAGATAGTGAAGCTGATAGAAGCTACTCTGCTCTAAAAAAAGAGGGAGATAGCTACATAAAAGAGCCTTATGCTACTGCTTTTAAAAAAGATGTAGAGGCTGTAGTAGGAGCTCTTTGCTCACTCATATCAAACCTATCCAACCTAGAAGATGATGTCTATGAACAAAAAGACAACTGGATAGAGTATCTAAATGCTATAAAACAAGCCTTTGAGGAGAGAGATAGCTCAAAACTCTTGGAAAGATGGAGGGATGTTGATAGATGCTGGATGCAGATAACTACACCTATCCAACTAGGGCATCCACTGGAGTACTATGAGGATCACTACAGAAAAGCAGTAGCTTTAGAGTGGGATATTCGCTTTATAAACCCAAAGCTAGATAGTAGTGAGTATAGAGGTAGGACGCTGAAGTACCTGAGTGATGAACTACTAAATGCTATAGGTGGAACTAAAAAAGATAGACTAAAAGAGGCTGTAGCAAACAACATCAAAAAAACACAACTCTACATAGGAAGACCAGCGCTCTTTTATGGGGCTGAGTTAAATGGGCTTTTTTCAGCTCAAGTAGTGCCAAATGATGAAGTAGTATCAAATCAGAGTGGAAAGAAGATATTTGCTTTTGCTGATTTTGTTTTGCAAAGTTCTAGGGCTAAGCCATTTTTAGAGCTTGATAGAGAGATTTTTGGTATAGAGTTTTTAAACAAAGAGCGACATATACTGTTTAAAGAGCCAAAACTATGGCATGAACTATATGATATAGAGACTATAGGGCATGAGTATGGGCATATACTCTTTGTAGATGATGATACTGAGATGGTTATGAACAAAAGTGGACAGTACAAAAACTGCGAGGAGTTTAAAGCCACCTGCGGAGGGATAGTAGCGCACTTTTATAAAGAGGGTGATAAACTAAGTCTTGAGATTTTTAGAAGTGTGGTAAAAAGAGCCATTAAGCTAATAGCATGGATGGAGAGTGATGAGGTAGAGCCTTATTATGTAGAGGGGCTTTTGCATCTAAGCTTGCTTTTTAAAGTAGGTATTCTTAGTTTTGATTTAACTACCAAAAAGCTCATAGTAGATATGAGTAGTAGTAAACTAAGAGATGCTAAAGATATATACTTTGAGACCTATAGAGACCTAGCAACATACTATGTGGACAAAAAAGACTCAAAAGAGTTTCTAACAAACTTTGTAGTCCAAGAGGATAGATTTAAGCCAAAAGACAGAGCTACTAGGGCGTTTGTAGAGCACTATTGGAGTAGGTACTTAGCAATTGGTCAAAAAGTAGATAGCTTAGCTAGAAGAGAAGAGTGGATTTAGATAGAGAGTTTATTTGGAGGTAAATATGCTTAGAGTGCTTATTGTTTTTCACATCCTATATAGTCTGTTGCTTGCGACTAATTTAACTGTGTTGACTGAAAACAACTTCCTTCCATACAACTACATAGATGATGGAAAACTAGAGGGTATAAGTGTAGAGCTTGTAGAAGATATGCTAAATAAAACTGACATCAAAACTGATATAACAGTAGTTCCATGGGATAGAGGATATAATCTTTTAAAAAAGGGTCCAAACATAGCTCTTTTTAGCACTGTAAGATCAAAGCAAAGAGAGCCTCACTTCAAGTGGGTGGGACCTTTGGGAAGTATTAAAATGGTTTTTTTGGCAAAGAAGGGATTTAATAAAACCATAAAAAGTATAGAGGACATAAAAAAACTAGATAGTGTAGGACTGCAGATAGAGGAGGATTACACTTCAGAAGCTCTAAAAGATGCGGGTTTTAAAAACCTAACCTATTCAGGTGTAAACTCTCTAAACGCCTTCTATCTGCATACAGGAAAGATAGATGTGTGGTTTGGCACAGAGTTTCAGATGGTAGAGCACATAAAAAAGATGAACCTTAACCCAGATGACTTTGAGGTTGTATATAGAGCAGATGAGCTTGGATTAGATATAGACCTCTACCTAGCCCTATCAAAAGATGTAGATGATGCCGTAGTAGAAAAACTCCAGAGCGCTCTAGATGAGATAAAATCAAGTGGAGAGTATGATAGAGTGGTTAATAAGTACTTCAAGAAGGTATCTCGATAATAAAAAACACTCCTTTTGAGCTATCTTTTAGTTCTATATCTCCTCTTAGCCTCCTTGTAACTATGTTGTAGACTATATTTAGCCCTAAGCCACTTCCGCCCTCATTTCTTTTTGTGGTGAAAAATGGATTGTATATTTTTTCGATATGCTCTTTTTTGATACCTGCTCCATTGTCTTTATATGTGAGGACAATCTTGTTTTTTAGGTTTGAGAGTGTGATTTTTATCTCTCCACTATTTTTGTTTTCAAAGCCGTGAATTACACTGTTTTGAACTAGGTTTGTAAGTATTTGCGAAAAAGCACCCGCATAGCTTGTTATTACTATATTCTTATCTCCACTTATAGTTATTTTGATGTTTTTGTGCTTGTAGGTTGGCTTTAGGCTTTTGATAACATCTTCTATGTAGCTATATAGCTCAAATTCTCGCTTCTCCTCAGACTCAGTATCAACAGCTACTTGTTTGAAGTTTCTAATAAGCTCACTTGCTCTATCTAGATTTGTATAGGTGATTTTTAGCCCTTCATTAAACCTATCTAGATACTCTATAAAATCCTCTTCACTAAGCTTGTCTTGAGTATAACTCTCTTTTAGTTGTGATAGTAGTGATTGAAGCTTTGTAGTAGCAGTTACGCCTATTCCCAAGGGGGTGTTTATCTCATGAGAAATTCCTGCAACTAGCTCTCCTAAAGATGCCATCTTTTCACTCTCTATGAGTTGCTTTTGTCTTAGTTGTAGCTCAGCTAGTGTTTTTTCTAGTTCCTCATTTTTTCTCTCTATCTCTGCTTGAGCTATTCGGATTTTTTTGCCAAGCTTCATAAAAACTAAAAACACAAAAACACTAATAATCAAAGATATAACCATAAAAAGTGATATAAAAAATATGTTAAGGTTATTCGATTTTTGGTTGTAGTTTTGCTCAAATTTAATAAAATCACCAAGACTCTCTTCATATCTACTCTGAGAGTTGATGGTTGTATATATAGGTGTGTAGTATAGTCTGATGAGGTATTTTTCTGTATCTATACCTAAATCTTTTGTAGATAGAGTTTCATAAATAAATAGATTCGCATCTTTTGGATTATCTGTTCTTAGGATTTGATTATCTTTTTTATAAATGGAGATGATGTTTTTTCCATCTTCTAATTCTATACCCTGTATCTCTTTTTGCGTTTTTAGAGATGTTATTATAAGTGGCATTGAGTTTTCTAGACCGTTTAGTTCAAGAGAGTTTGAAAGAAGTGTAATATCAAGTGATAGTATTTGTAAGAGCGAGTCTATTTGCTTACTATGCTCATTAGTAAGAAGATCTGTTAGGTACTCTTTTGAATCTTTGTGAAACTCTTTTACAGAACTGTTTTGATAGTTCCAGTATATAATTCCAAAGATGATTAAAACTAGGTTGACTATAAATATAATAATAGCAGCAGAAAATGATATTAAACTCTTGTTTCGCATAACTCATACTTTATTTTTATATAAATTTATCAGAAATTTTATTAAATACTACCATTTATTTGATACAATAGTATTAAAAAAAGGACTCAATGTTGAAGTTTGCTCAAAAAACTAAAACTTGCGATGATTTGCAAAATAAAGCTTGGAAAATAGTGATAGTTGATGATGAAAAAGAGGTTCACAGTGTCACTAAGTTCGCGCTTGAGGGCTTTAAGTTTGAGAATAGAGGCGTTGAGTTTATAAGTGCATATAGTTTTTTAGAGGCAAAAAAGATACTTCTAGAGCATGAAGATATAGCGGTTTTGATGCTTGATGTTGTATTGCAAAGTAAAGAGAGTGGACTTGAGCTTGTTAAGTATATAAGAGAGGAGCTTGATAATAAGCAAATGCGTATCATCCTAAGAACTGGTCAGCCCGGTGTTGCACCAAAAGAGGATGTTATAGAGAAGTATGATATAAATGACTACAAAGAGAAGACAGAATTAACAGACAAAAGACTTTATATCTCAACCATAACAGCACTTAGGTCATATAGAGATATAAAAAGAGTAGAAAAAGAGACTAAGAGAGCAAATGAAGCTGAACTTCTAATGCTTCAACAATCAAAGATGGCTTCTATGGGTGAGCTAATAGGTGTAATAGCCCATCAGTTATACCAACCACTTACAAGTATGCAGCTAGTTGCTACCATGATAAAAGATGAAGTCCAAGAGGAAGCTAGTGCTGAGAGTATAGTGGATTTGAGTGATAAGATACTTGATCAAGCTAGGTTTATGAGTATGACTATAAAGGGCTTTAGAGAGTTTTTAAGACCATCAAAGAAAAAAACAGAGTTTGAGGTTATAAGCTCTTTTGTGTATGTTAATGATCTTTTGCGACCAGTGATGAATGAGAACTTTGTATCAATTCAGCTTAATTTTGTAGATTGTACCCCACAAGATGGAGTCTTAGTATATGGTTATGAGAGTGAGCTTAAGCATGTTTTTTTAAATATCCTAACAAATGCAAAAGATGCTATGGTTGAGAGAAATGTGAATGAAAAAGAGATAGAAGTAAGGTTTCTAAAAGATAGTAAAAGCATAACTGTAGAGATAGAGGATAGCGGAGGTGGAGTTCAAGAGGAGATATTAGATAAGATATTTGAGAGTGGTTTTAGTACAAAAGATCAAAAAGGAAGTGGTATAGGACTTTACCTAGCCAAGAGAATCATAAATGAAAATCTAGGCGGTGACATATCAGTAAAAAACACAGACAAAGGAGCCTGCTTCTGCATCGAGTTGCCGATTTTTAGACTCTAGGATGCTTTCTTAAGTATAAGCATATAAGCTTATAGTAGCTTTTCGTGCATGAGCTTTAAGGCTTCATCTGCGACACTTTGATGCACTGCTATATGGAAGCAGACTTGAGAGGGGCTTTGGTCTATGTACTCTATAGGTATGTTGTTTTGACCAAGTGTGCTTATTGCGTCAATTATAGGTACTGAGTTGCGTCTTAGCCCAAGTCCTACAGGGGTTAAAATAGCTAGGTTGTAGACTACATCCATAAAATCAGGCTTAAGAATATCCTCTATATCTTTTCTTAGGTCATTTATGCATCCTACTAGGTCATCTTGGTTTACTAGGACTGCTATGTCATCTTTGTCAGTTGGGTAGTGGTAGGTGTTGATATTGTACTTTTCAAAAAGTCTCAACAAATCAGCTGTGAAGCCAACAGTCTCTCCTAGGAGGTCTTTTTCTAAGTATATATACGCCATATTATCAAGCTTAGCAACTCCCACAACCCCCTCTTCAGGTACTCTTTCGTTTATGATAAGTGTTCCTTTGGCTTCTGGTTTGTTGGTGTTTCTTATGTTGATTGGGATTTTTCTTTTTTTGCAACTCATCATTGCATCAAAGTGAAAAACATTAAATCCTTTAGATGAAAGAAGTCTTATCTCCTTAAAAGTCAGCCTAGGAATAATTCTAGAACTAGGTATGATGCGTGGGTCAACCTCATACACACCATCTGTATCAGTCCAGTTTTCATACTTTTTGGCATTCAGAGCATAGGCTATCTCACCAGCACTAAGATCACTACCACCTCTTGAAAAAAGCATTATCTCATTACTTTTGTTTATTCCATAAAAGCCCGGTACTACCTTTATTCCCTCTTTTTTAACCTTTCTTATGTTCTCATAAGACTCTTCTACTACTTTTGCATCTAAGTAGTGACCAGATACTATGAAGCCAAACTCTTCAGGCAAGCACGCATAAGCATCTAATCCTATGTTTTGCATATACATTGCTACTATTTTGGCATTGTAGTGTTCGCCTCTAGAGGTTATGAATGCCATCCTTTTTTCTGCGTTTTTTTCTTTGAACTCCAAATCTTTTTTAAGTGACTCAAGTATCTCTTTTGCATCTACCTTGAGTTCATGAATTACATTCTGAAATTTCACTAAAACAGCTTCTTTACTTTTTTCTGCGCTTATCTCTTTTCTTTCATTTCTAAAATGTTCGCCATCAGTACTTATATTTAGCAGATGATCTGTGATTTTTTCTCTCTCTTCTATGTCTTTTCCCGGAGCAGAGACAACTATTATCTTTCTGCTCCCATTGCTTTTTACTATCTGAGCCACCTTTTTTATCTGTGTGGCGTTCGCAACAGAGCTACCCCCGAATTTACTAACAATCATTTATATCCTTAAAATTTTGCTTTGAAGTGTTAATATATCAGTTTAATATTAAATAATCTTTAGAAGCGGAGGTGAATGTGTCAAATATAGTCATAACAGGAGGTGGAACAGGAGGTCATCTAAGTGTCGCAAAAGCCATAGCTGAAGAGTTGTTAAAAGAGGGTATCAAACCCATATATATAGGCTCAATTAATGGGCAGGATAGGGAGTGGTTTGAGGATTCACCACTTTTTAAAGAGACCTACTTTTTTGATAGTAGGGGTGTAGTGAACAAAAAAAATCCAATTAATAAGATAAAAGCACTAACAAAGCTAATAAGATTATCTTCAAAGTGTAGAGAGATTTTTAGACAAAAAGATGTAGATAGGGTTTTTAGTGTTGGTGGGTTTTCTGCAGCTCCAGCAAGTCTTGCTACACTATTTTCAAAAACCAAGCTCTACATCCATGAGCAAAACTCACGCATAGGCTCTCTAAACAGACTTTTAAAACCTTATGCTAAAGGCTTTTTTAGCTCATATTACAGTAGCTCACCGATAAAAGACTATCCTGTTTCTGATATCTTTTTTGAGTATAGTAGGCTTAGAGATGAGGTTAGAACTATACTTTTTCTAGGAGGCTCTCAAGGGGCAAAGTTTATCAATGACCTAGCACTCAACCTAGCAAGTGACCTAAAAAGAAAAAATATCCATATCATACACCAGTGTGGAGCTAAAGAGTATGAGAGAGTAATGAGTGAGTATGAGAAGCTAGGTGTAGAGGCTGAAGTGTATGCTTTTTCTAAAGAGATATGGGAGCTTATGAGGAAGGCTGATTTTGCTATTAGTCGCTCAGGAGCTGGCTCACTGTGGGAGCTAAGTGCAAATGCCCTACCTGCTTTTTATATACCATACCCTTATGCTGCTAGTAATCATCAGTACTACAACGCACTCTTTTTAGAGGAAAAAGGAGCGGCTTTTCTCTCCTATCAAGCAGATGTAAAAAGAGAGGAGATTTTTAAAATCATAGATGGTGGAGTTAAGCAGCAGAGCGAGAGACTAAAAGAGCTAGTCCATAGTGGAGGTGCTAGAAAGATAGTGGAGTATATGCTGACTAGATAGATATACAAGACTGCAAGTATCACTTAGCTAAAAATCTCCAAGCTAGCTACTAAAAGATGCTGGAAATGAAGCAGTAGCCATAGTTTAAAAAGCAGAGTGTCAGAGTGATGCGAAGCAGTATAAGCTTGATGAGCTTCTAGATGGTGCTTGCAAGATATATTGTATTATATAAAATAGTATAACATTTAAAGAAGGATAGATATGCACTCTCTAGAGCAACTAGAAAAGCAACAAGTAGGTCTTAGGCTTCCAAAATATCTAATAGAGCAGATAGATGAACTGACAAAAGAGTACTCCCTAAACAGAAGTGAGATTATTACAGAATCTATAAAGTCTTTTATAGAGGAGCAAAAAGAGAGAAGATTTTATAGAGAGTTTGATAGTGCATGTAAAGAGTTGGTTAGTGTGAAAAAGAGTGGTGATGATACTCAGTTGGATAGTTTGGAGGATTTGATAGATGAGCTTAGTCATAAAATCTCTTGTAAAAAGCCTTATCTTGCCATTGCTATTTATCAAGATTTTTAGGTTAAAATAGCCAGAACAAACCAAATCCAAAATGGAGTGAATTTGGAAATACACCACAAAATTTACTAGCAGGAGTAATTTATGCAGGCTATATATCACGCAAGCTTAGATGAGATAACTATGTCATTTATCGAAAATCTCAAAAAACAATTTCACAACTCAAAAGTCGATATAGTTATCAGAGATATTGATGAAACAGACTATCTAAATCAATCGAAGAAAAACAGATACTACCTTGAAGAAGCAATAGCTGAAGTCAATGACTCAAAACTCATCCAAAAAAGCCAGTGACTTATAAAAGAAACAATGAGAGACCCTTTTGGTGGCATTGGCAAGCCAGAACCATTAAAAGACAACTTTCAAGGGTATTGGTCAAAAAGAATTACTGATATCCATAGACTTGTTTATAAAGTAGAGCAAAATCAGCTTATTATAATCTCCTGTAAATACCACTATGACGAATAATCTTTGGAGCTTTTAAGTAGGGTTTGTATCTTTTTTTGTCTATGATATAATCCTCATAAAGAATAAAACACAAAAGGATAATAGTGCAAGCCATAAGAGAGATACTACCTATCCATAACAATGAGGTGACTATATCACTACCTGTAGAATTTGGTAGTTCAGAGGTTGAGGTAATCGTATTGCCATACTCAAAAGAGAGAAAAAAACGCTCACTAGAGCAGATAAGCGTATGGGATGATGAGGCTATAAGAGATGCAGAAAATGCAAAGAGTGGATTTGGCAAATGGAAAATAGAGGAGTTTTAGCAGATACTTCAATTATCATAGAGCACTTACGAAAGAGAGAGAAGAAAAACACTTATCTATACAGACTTGCAAAAAGCGAAAATTTATATATTTCAAGCATATCGCTGTTTGAGCTGTACTGCGGTGCAAATACTTCTCAAAAGATAGAGGATATATCTATAGTTACAGAAAATCTCACAGTTGTTGCATTTGATGACACTAGTGCAAAATACGCAGGCATAATCTATAGAGACCTAAAATCCAAAAACAAACTTATAGACATAAAAGATTTGCTAATAGCCTCTTGTGCTGTGGCTAACTCTCTAAGTATAGCAACTCTGAACAAAAAAGATTTTGAGAGAGTTGAAGGGTTGATTATACTATCCAACTATTCAAGTTAACCTGTTTAAAATACAAGATAGCAATGGAGATGAAAGAGCTAAGTGCGATAGATAAACTCTTTGGAGCTTTTAAGTAGGGTTTGTGTGTTTTGCTTATCAAGATTTTTAGGTTAAAATAGCCAGAACAAACCAAATCCAAAATGGAGTGAATTTGGAAATACACCACAAAATTTACTAGCAGGAGTAATTTATGCAGGCTATATATCACGCAAGCTTAGATGAGATAACTATGTCATTTATCGAAAATCTCAAAAAACAATTTCACAACTCAAAAGTCGATATAGTTATCAGAGATATTGATGAAACAGACTATCTAAATCAATCGAAGAAAAACAGATACTACCTTGAAGAAGCAATAGCTGAAGTCAATGACTCAAAACTCATCCAAAAAAGCCCACAAGAACTTGGCTTATGATTATATCTTTTGTTGGACGAAGTTGGGATGAGTACAACTCTTGGGAGCAAGAAGATAAAAAGATTTTCAAGAAAATACAACGACTTATAAAAGAAACAATGAGAGACCCTTTTGGTGGCATCGGTAAGCCAGAACCATTAAAAGACAACTTTCAAGGGTATTGGTCAAAAAAGAATCACTGATATTCATAGATTTGTTTATAAAGTAGAGCAAAATCAGCTTATTATAATCTCCTGTAAATATCACTATGATGAGTAATCTTTGGAGCTTTTAAGTAGGGTTTGTATGTTTTTTTGTCTATGATATAATCCTCATAAAGAATAAAAACACAGAAAAAGGATATGCGGATGCATGAAATTAGATTAAATGTTCAAGATAATGTCTTTGAGCAGTTTATGGGAATGATAGAAATTATGCCAAAGCAGAGTATAGAGGTAATGCAGATAGATGATGTACCTTACTATCCCTCTATCTCATATGATGAAGCTTGTAAAAAAGTTGAAAAATCGATTACAGATATATCAAAAAATTTAGGACAACCTGCTGAGCAAGTTTTTAAAGAAATTTTAGATTAATGAAATATAGCATCAAAGGTGCCGAAAAAGCTTATATTATGATGATGAAAACACAAAAGACTTGATGTATAAGGGTTATACGATATCTTATCATGTGCGTAAAGAGTTTGTATATATAGTAGCAGTGTTTAGACAAAGAAACTATTGATATGAATATATGAGAATCATCCTAGCACACGGCTTCTACAGAGATAAAACAGATATGTCTTATCTTGATATGGAGCTAAACTCTTTAGGTTATGAAACATTTGTAGTAAACCTTCCCACAACATTTGGAAGCTTTGAGGAAATAGTAGATTCTTTTGCATTGCAACTAGAGC
>CAZAFM010000056.1:0-16020 GCA_964484395.1 uncultured Campylobacterales bacterium
GAAATTCGTCTTAGTCTCTCTACTGCATCTTTAAAAACTTTTGCCGTAAACTCTATCTCTTCACTAGTAGTAAACCTACTCAAACTTAGCCTAATAGCAGTATGAGCAAGCTCAGGATCTGCCCCAATAGCACTTAGAACTGGGTTTGCTTCTAGCTCTTCACTAGCACAGGCACTCCCAGTGCTTGCTGCTATCCCTCTTTTGTTCAAATCCCAAAGCATAGCTTCACCCTCTACACCTTTGATGCTTATAAGAATTGTGTTTGGAACTCTTATCTTTCTATTAGCTACTACACATGTATCTGGAATCTTTAGAAGCTCATCTTCAAGAGTGTCTCTTAGCCTTCTAACCTCTGTAAGCTCATACTCCATGTTTTCATTAGCAAGTCTCAAAGCCTCAGCCATACCTACAATACCTGGTACATTTAGAGTTCCACTTCGTCTTCCACCCATATGCTCACCACCATGTAGTAGTGGGGTTAGGGCTTCTGAGTTTTTGATATATAGTCCGCCAACTCCCTTTGGACCATGAAACTTATGAGCAGAAAAAGACATAAAGTCCATGTGAATCTTGCTCATATCAACTGGTATCTTGCCAATAGCCTGAACTCCATCACTATGAAAAAGCACACCTTTTTCCTTGCATACTTCACCTATTCCCTCTACTGGAAATATAGCCCCTGTTTCATTATTTGCCCACATGATTGAGACTAGGGCAGTTCTATCAGTAATAGCATCTCTAACCTGCTGAGCTGTAACTACTCCTTCGTGGTTTACTGGAAGCTTTATCACCTTCACACCAAGACTTTCTAAAAATCTCGCCGCCATAATGACTGAGGGGTGCTCCACATCTGTAGTGATAACTTCATTTTTATCACTATCTTTTATCACATCGAAGTATACTCCCTTAAAAACCCAGTTGTTAGCTTCCGTCGCACAAGAAGTAACTATTACATCATCACAATCCTCTGCACCTATGCCCTTATATAGCTCATCCATAGCTAACTGCAAGTCTTCATGCGTCTCTGTGCCTATGTAGTGCAAAGAGTTAGGGTTCCCATATAGCTCACAAAAAAACGGAACCATCCTATCTTTGACCTTTGGGTCAGTTATGGTCGTAGCATTGTTGTCAAGATAAACTGACATATATTCGCTCATCTACTCTCCTTCATAAATCTTCCTTAAGTTTATAGTAATTCAGATAAAATTTGTCTTATTATACAGAACAAACAAATATTTTTATTTTATTAAATTGATTAATTTTTGGACAGTTTCATCATAGGTTGGCAATTCAGAGGAGTCTTGTTTCAAAAACTCCTCCATCCTGCTCTTTTTTGCAATTGCCTCATCTAAGTCTCTATCCACTCCCTTATTATAAGCACCTATTCTTATAAGTACCTCATTATCTTTTAGAAGTGCATAGAGCCTGCGAAACTTTGCTGAGGCGTTTTTATGCTCATTACTTATGATATCTCCCATAACCCTTGAGGCTGAGTTTAGGATGTTTATAGGTGGATAGATACCAAAATCCGTTAGTTCACGACTTAAAACTATGTGTCCATCTAGTATAGACCTACTCTGATCAGCAATAGGGTCACTCATATCATCCCCCTCTACAAGCACTGTAAAAAAAGCAGTAATAGAGCCTTTTCCCTCCTCTTTTCCTGCCCTCTCCATAAGCTGAGGAAGGAGTGCTAGGACTGAAGGTGGATAGCCTTTACTAGTTGGTGGCTCTCCTAGTGCTAGCCCTATCTCTCTTTGAGCCATAGCAAACCTAGTTACACTATCCATAATAAAAAGAACATCTCTACCTCTATCCTTAAAGTACTCAGCTATACTCATCGCACTAAAAGCCCCATACTTTCGCATCAAAGGAGAGTCATCACTAGTAGCAACTACTAAAACAGTATCACTAAGATCCCCTCCTAAGTTCCTCTGTATAAACTCAGGGACTTCTCTACCTCTCTCACCTATTAGGGCTACTACCTTCACTGGAGCATTAGAGCCTTTTACTATCATACCCATAAGTGTGCTTTTGCCAACGCCACTTCCTGCGAATATACCAAGCTTTTGTCCTTTTCCACAAGTTAGAAAACTATCAATACTCTTAACCCCAACACTAAAAACCTCATCTATTATTCCTCTATTAAGTGCTTTTATAGGGGGTCTGATCATACTATATCTAGTTTCAAACTCAAGCTCCCCTTTACTATCTATTGGCTCTCCTAGTGAGTTTAGAACTCTCCCAAGAAGCTTATCTCCTACAGGCACACTTAAGCCTTTGTTGTTTAAAAACACCCTATCACCTATACTAAAGCCCTCTACAAAAGAGAAAGGAGATATATTAAACTCTTCATTTTCTATCCCAACAACCATTCCCATAGTATCTAGTGAGTGGTCGCTTTTGACTATTTTGACTATATCCCCTATGGAGGGTTTTAGTCCTGTTGCGATTATACTTGTTGGTGTTACCTTTGTGACACTTCCATAAAGAGGTGATAGCTCACATGTGTTTAGGGAGTGTTTTATTTTTCTAAATGGCATCAGAAGCGCATCTCTTTTTTTGAGTTTATGATATTAAAAAACTCCTCTCTAGTTTTTTGTTCTAAAAATATCCCTTTTAGGCTAGATGTTGTAGTGCTTGAGGAGACCTTTTCAACCCCTCTCATCTCCATACACATATGTCTAGCTTCTACGACTACACCTACACCTAGAGGTTCAAGTGTATTCATAATGGACTCCGCTATGCTCTCTGTCATCTCCTCTTGAATTTGAAGTCTTCTTGCAAAAACCTCCACAACTCTTGGGAGCTTCGAAAGCCCAACTACTGTTCCTTTTGGGATATAGGCTATATGAACTCTACCTATAATAGGAAGTAAATGATGTTCGCACAAAGAGTAAAACTCAATATCTTTAACAACAATCATCTCATGGTTCTTAGTCTTAAAAAGCGCACTTTTTAATATATCTGTGGGGCTTTTTTTGTAGCCCTCGGTTAGTTTTTCATAGGCTTTGAATACTCTAGTTGGGGTTTTTTTTAGTCCCTCTCTTTCTGTGTCCTCACCTATTAGCTCTAACATCGTTTTTACTGCATCTTCAAATCTTTTCTGTCTATCCAAAATTCTTCCTTTAAAACTATAAGAATAACCACATATAGCTTTTTATGTACTAAATTTGATAGAGTTTAAAGTAATTTTTTGTTACTATCGGAAAATTTTACAATGACAAGGATGATAGTTTATGCAAGTTAAGACGGAAAAAGTTAGCAGTGTTGATGTAAAAGTCTTTATTGAGGCTGATTCTAAGACACTAGAACAAAAAATAGAAAAAATAGCCAAAGACGCTGGTAAAAATATGAAGGTTGATGGCTTTAGGAAGGGAAAAGTTCCCACACATATCGTAAAAGCAAGATATGGTGATCAGTTAAAAGAAGATGCAAGAAGTGAAATTCTTAGAGAAGCTTTAGAGCAAGCCAAGAGTGAACTTTCTATCGATGATACAAAGATTTTAGGTGAGCCAAGAGTGGTTGATTTTAAGGAAGAGGGCGAGGGTTTTAGTGCTGAAGTTAGGCTTGAGCTTAGACCTGAGATAGAGTTTGGAGAATATAACTCTTTTGTTCCTGAGTTTGAAGTAGAGCCAGTTAGCGATGAAGAGGTAGAGGAGAGATTGAAGCAGATAGCTCAAAGCACAGTTATTCCTGCCAAAATAGAAGAAGATAGAGGCTTACAAGAGGGTGATTTTGCTCTTTTTGATTTTGAAGGTTTTGTAGATGGGGAAGCGTTTGAGGGTGGAAAAGCAGAAGGCTTTACACTAGAGATTGGAAGCAAAAACTTCATAGAGGGCTTTGAGGAGAAAATGATTGGGCTAAAAGCTGGATATGAGGGCGATATAGAGGTTAAGTTCCCAGAAGAGTATGGTAAAGAGGAGCTAGCAGGTAAAGATGCAGTTTTTAAGATAAAAATTCAAGAAATTCAAGAAAAACCACAACCAACAATAGATGAAGAGTTTGCTAAAAAAGTTCTTCCAAATGAAGAGAGCCCAACAGTTGAGCTTGTAAAAGAGAAAATAAAAGAGCAAATAGAGAGAGAAAAGCTAGGTAAGCTATACAATGAGGAGCTAAAACCAAAACTCATAGATGCTCTTATAGAAAACATTAACTTTGACCTTCCAGAGTTAATAGTAGATCAAGAAATTAATATGAAAATAAACCAAGAGCTACAAGCACTTAATCAAGAAGAGGCTCAAAAAATCATAGCTGATGAGAATGAGGTAGAAAAGCTAAAGCAAAAACACAAAGAAGATGCTGAAAAAAGTGTAAAAGCAACCTTTATCATGGATGAGCTTGCAAAAGTAGAGGGTGTGAGTGTAGATGACAATGAGGTTCTTCAAACTATCTACTATGAAGCTATGCAAATGGGTCAAGACCCTCAAAAAATGATGGAGTACTACCAACAGAACAATGTCCTACCAGCTATAAAAATGGGTATGATAGAGGACAAACTTCTAAACAAACTACTTGATAGAAAAGCAGGGAGAGAAGTATAATGTATATCCCATATGTGATTGAACGAACAGGCAGGGGTGAGCGAAGCTATGATATATACTCTAGACTTCTTAAAGATAGAATAGTAATGCTAAGTGGAGAGATAGATGATGCAGTAGCTAGCTCTCTTGTAGCTCAACTTCTTTTCTTAGAAGCTGAAGACCCAGAAAAAGATATATATCTCTACATAAATTCACCAGGTGGGGTTATTACAAGTGGGTATAGTATCTATGACACTATGAACTATATAAAACCAGATGTTTCTACTATATGTATAGGTCAAGCAGCTTCAATGGGTGCTTTTTTGCTTAGCTGTGGTGCAAAAGATAAGAGATTTACACTCCCTCACTCTAGGATTATGATTCATCAACCTTTAGGTGGTGCTAGAGGACAGGCAGCTGATATAGAGATACAAGCAAAAGAGATTCTGAGAATCAAAGATGAGATTAACAAGATTTTAGCTAAAAATACAGGACAGTCTCTAGCAAAAATAGCCAAAGATACTGATAGGGATTTTTATATGACAGCAAAAGAGGCGAAAGATTATGGTATCATTGATAAAGTGTTGGAGAAAAGTTTCAAATAGAGGCGGTACTAAAGAACAATGGTAAAACTTCAAGATGAGATGTTAAGCAGGGGGCGTCTATCAAAAGCCCACTTGCCAAAATCACAATCAGATAGCCCCCCTTCAAAAGAGGAGACTCCCAAGGATGATGATTCT
The DNA here is from genome assembly GCA_964484395.1 of uncultured Campylobacterales bacterium. Classification (GTDB taxonomy): domain Bacteria; phylum Campylobacterota; class Campylobacteria; order Campylobacterales; family CAZAFM01; genus CAZAFM01. Next base: position 5,264 of record CAZAFM010000056.1, read on the forward strand.
CTGCATGAAGAGGAGATGATGGATGATGTTTTAGATGAAAGTGATTTTAGAAGTGGTGATGACTCACTAGAGGCTTTTTCAAAAGAGGTTATTGCTAGGATGGAGAGTGATGGAGTTCCGTCCATTCCTAAGAACTATGAACTATACTTCGAGCGCATCTTGGATGAAAAAAATGGTGATTTTAAAAAAAACATTATGCAACTACTAGAGCTTGAAAGTGGAAATGAAGAAGAGAGAAGAATAAACTTTGAAAAAAGAGTAAAAACAGGCTTCTCACATACAAAGCAGATATTACAGATAGTCGCAACACTATACAAAAACCTAAAACTCATGGGTAGCATAGCTGCAAAAAGAGGTGATGAGCTAAATAGTGCCACAAATGCGGTAGTAGCTCAAAATATCGCCAAAACCCTAGAAAAAGACATAATAAAGCTAAATGGCATTATCAGTAAGCAAAACGCCTCCTTAAAAGAGCTATATAAAAAGAGTGTAGAGATTATAAGTGAGGTTGAAAGTGAAGCTGTATTTGATTCAAAATATGGTGTTTATAACAGAAAATACCTCCTAGATGAGCTTGCAAAAGAGCTTAAGTCCGTAGAGGTTTTTGGTCATGAGAGTTCTCTAATAATGGCAAAAATACCAAAAGATAAAGCTAAAAGCATAGGAAGCGAAAAGGGTGTCGCACTTATAACTAGAACGATTTCTAGGCTACTTCTTAAGACTTCAAGGAGGAGTGATATTGTCTCACACTATGGAGAAGGCGTTTTTGGGCTTTTACTAAAGCACACGAACTTACAAAGCGCACAAAAGGCATCTGAACGACTTCATGATTTGGTTTCATCTACAAACTTTTTTTATGGAGATAGTGAATATACACTTGATATAAAAATAGGAATAAGCAAAATAGGTGCTTCAAAAAGTGTAGATGATAGTGTAAGCTGTGCACTTGAGGCTTTAGAGCTTGCTGATTCATCAGGAAGTATCTATGAAGTGTGTGCATATGATATGGAGATAGAGTAGTTTAGCGGAGAACAGAAGTGATAAGAAGAATATTTACATATCCAGATAAAGTCCTTAAAAAAAAGTCCAAGCCAGTTACTGCTTTTAATGCTTCACTCCATGGGCTTTTAGATGATATGTATGAGACTATGGTTGATAGGAATGGTGTTGGCTTAGCTGCTATACAAGTAGGTGAGGCACTAAGAGCACTTATCATACTTCTTCCAGATGAGGAGGGAAACTATGAAAAAAGTGAACTGCTTGAGGTTATAAATCCGGTCATCATTGAAAAAGATGGTAGCGTAAGGTCAAACGAAGGCTGTCTTAGCGTACCTGAGTACTATGATGAGGTTGATAGGTTTGAAAACATAAAAGTAGAGTACCAAGACAGAGATGGAAATAAAAAAACCATTCGAAGTGCCGGGTTTATAGCTATTGCGCTTCAGCATGAGATGGATCATCTTGAAGGACATCTTTTTGTAGAGAAGCTCTCATTGATGAAGAGAAAAAAGTTTGAAAAAGAGTATAAAAAACTTCAAAAAAACAAAAGATTGTGAAGCTTCTAAAATCAGCTACTTTAATAGGAAAAGACGCAAAAAGTGTTGATGTTGAGGTAGGCTTCACCAATGGTCTGCCAGGCTTTTCTATAGTAGGGCTAGCACAAGGCTCAGTAGTTGAGTCAAAAGATCGTGTAAAGTCTTCACTCCTTATAAACAACCTAAAACTCCCACCCAAAAAGATAGTCATAAACCTAAGCCCTTCAGATTTAAACAAAAGAGGAAGCCATTTTGACCTACCTATTGCACTTGGTGTTGGTCTCTATAATGAAGATATAGATTTTAGCAGATACTACTTTTTTGGTGAGCTTGGGCTTGATGGTGTACTTCGCGATTCTGATCTTATATTCCCACTAGTGCTCTCTCTTGCCAAAGAGGGGTGCTTGAAAAAAGTAGTAGTTCCAGAAGATTCAAAAGAGAAAATAGCGCTTATTCCGGGTGTTGAGTTGTTTGCATTTTCCAATATCGTAGAAGTCTTTGAGTTTTTCAGAAGTGACAAGCCAAAAGGAGTGAGTGGTGAGTTTAGCATAGATGCAAGAAGTTTTGAGGTAGAGAATGAGAGCTTTTACTTTGATGAGAACATAGAGGAAGATTTTGCTGATGTAAGAGGACAGGAGTTTGCAAAAAGAGCTGCACTTATTTCAGCTACTGGATTTCACAACATACTTCTAGAAGGAAGTCCTGGAAGTGGAAAAAGCATGATTGCTAAACGACTACCTTATATACTTCCACCTCTAAAAAGACAAGAGATTCTAGAGATAGCGATGTTAAAAAGCTTTGAAGGTCAAAACCCTGATTTTAGAGCACTTAGACCCTTTAGAGCACCTCATAGCTCATCTTCTAAGTCCTCTATATTTGGTGGGGGCAATAGAGATATGAAACCAGGAGAGGTCTCTTATGCTAACTTAGGTGTTCTGTTTTTTGATGAGTTTCCTAGCTTTGCTAAAACCATTATTGAGTCTTTAAGAGAGCCACTAGAAAACCATAAAATACTCATATCAAGAGTGAATGCTAAAATAGAGTATGAGGCTGATTTTCTCTTTGTAGCTGCTCAAAACCCATGCCCTTGTGGCAATCTCTTTAGCTCAACAAAAGAGTGCAGATGTTCGCAGATAGAGATAAACAGATACCAGGGCAAAATCTCTGAACCAGTTCTTGATAGGATTGACCTATATGTAAAAATGGATGAAGTAACACTAGAAGATAGGGCAAGTATATCCTCAAAAGATATGAGAGAGATGGTTTTTGAAGCCTATAAACTCCAAAGGCAACGAGGACAGAGTGTTTATAACTCTAGACTTAGCGGGGATGAGTTTAGGAAATCTTGTTCTTTAGAAAAAGAGAGTGAGGAATTACTATCAAGTGCACTCAAACGCTTTGGTCTAAGTCTTAGAAGTGCTGATAAGATAGTAAGGGTTGCTAGGACTATAGCTGACTTGAGTCTGTCTAAAGATATAAAAAAGCAACATATTATTGAGGCTTTAGGTTTTAGAAAAAGATAATCACAAAATATAAAAGTGATCTTTAACTATATCTTAAAATTATTTCAACTATAATTACAAACTATAGCTTATATAGAAATTAAGGAGGATTTTTGATGAAAATGATTAACAATCTAGGTGAGAAATATTCACCTTTTTACTATCTTGCATCACTTGGTGCTGGTGGTATGTCTGTCTCTTTTTTTATATATCTGATGTTTATGATACCGCATCCAGATACACCACTTGTGACTTTCAATCATATATTTCCATACATTACTGAGATGAACTTTATCTCACTTTTAATTGTGATTGATATTTTGGCCATTATCTACTTTGCATTTTTGCACTTTAGGATACTTCTTTGGAACATCAAAGAGTATAAGGCATTCAAGAAAACTGAGGCTTTTATGGCTCTAAAAACCTCAAACGCAGAGGTCAGTCTAATGGCAATACCACTAACTTATGCTATGACTATAAATGTTTTGTTTGTATTAGGTGCAGTCTTTGTTCCTGGTCTTTGGAGTGTAGTTGAATATATGTTTCCACTGGCACTTCTTGGATTTTTGGCAGTTGGTATATATGCTCTTAAGATATTTGGGGACTATTTTGTGAGGATTATTATTAATGGTGATTTTGACTTTGTAAGCAATAACAATCTATCACAAATGATTTCCATCTTTGCATTTTCAATGATTGCTGTTGGTTTTGCCGCACCTGGAGCTATGAGTCACTATATGGCGGTCTCGGCATTTGGACTTTTTTGTTCTATGTTTTTTGCAGTAATTGCAGCATCTTTGGCTCTTGTAAAGATAATTTTAGGTATCAAATCAATTTTAAAGCAGGGAATCTCAAAAGAAGCTAGTGTTAGTCTTTGGATAATGATTCCTATTTTGACACTTCTTGGTATTACTGGTGTTAGGATGACATTTGGATTTTCACATGGGTTTACTAATGAAGAACCTTCAACAGCATGGCTCTTTATCCTAACCTCAGCTATTTTATCGCTACAACTTATGTTTGGATATGTAGGGTACCTAGTTATGAAAAGAGTTGGTTACTTCAAGCACTACATAAATGGTGATGAGAAGAAGCCTTCAAGCTTTGCCATAGTGTGTCCGGGAGTTGCCTTTTTTGTATTTGGAATGTTTTTTATATTTTTTGGACTTGTGCAAACTGGTGTACTTCCAAAGTTCTCAATTATCTACTTTATCCTTTTAGCACCTTTTACCTATGTGCAGATAAAAACTGTCCTTGTGATACTAAAGCTAAACAAAAAGCTCCTAAAAGCATAAAAAACACAGGACATCTCAGTCCTGTGTATCCAATATAGGATAGATTAAATTATCTTCTAAAAAATGAGAGCAGTAAGGATAGAGCTACTGAAACAACTATCATTGTGGTAATTGGAAAGTAGATTTTTGTTTTGTCGTTTTCTATCTTTATATCACCTGGTAGATTTCCAAACCAATTTAGTAGTCCTGCCTTGTAAGCAACACCTGCTAATACAAGAAAGATTCCTATATATATTAGGATATTACCCATAAAATTATACCTCTCCCTTTAGTTCTTATAGCTATCTCTTGTTGTTTAGTGAGCATTTTGTTCAAGATTTCTCTCCATCCACTCTTTTACACTACTCTCTATCTCAGCTTTCAAGCTTTCAGGCTCTAGGACTTTTATATGAGGTATCCACTTTAGTATCTCTCTGGATACTTCATTATTATGAGTTATCTTAAAGGTAATCTCCATACCTCCATCATCATAGAGGGAGCTAACTACTTGATTTTTAGATATGGGTTTTCTTTTGAAGTACTTAACTATCTCACCATCTATAAAAAGAGTGACCCTATAAGGCTCATTTTTAGGCTCAAACCATACATTTATAGCACTATCAAGCCTCTCTTTTAGTTCACTACTTATAAGAAACTTCTCAGATTTTGCTTTAACATCTGATATATTTTTTAGGTAGTACTTTTTGACTATTTTGTTTCTGCTATCTCTTGCTAGAAGATACCAGAAGCCTTCAAATGATATAATCTTTAGAGGCTCTAGGTCTATATTTTTACTATACTCATCAAACTCATACTTACAAGATATAGCTATTTTGGCTTCTATAGCGCTCTCAATTGCTGAGATCTCATCTAGCTTATCGCTTATATCTTCTAAGAAAAGTTTGGTAAATATAGGATTAGCGGAGCTTTTGTTTTTCATCTTTTTTAGAAGTGTTTTAGCCTTTGTGGAAAAAAGAGGTCCTACACTCTCACTTACTCTCTCAAGTATATCAAGGACTAATATATCCTCTAAAGAGTGGCTTTTCGCTATACTATAGCCCTCCTCAAACCTAAACTTCTTTCCTATCTTCTCTATAGGATAACTATGTAGCCTCTCATTTATATCTCTTTGTATAGTTCTAGTACTAACTCCACACTCATCTGCCAGCTCTATTACACTAAGTGTATCACCCTCATTTAGGCGCCTTAGTATGTAGGTCATCCTTGTTAGGGCTTTATCGTAGTCTTTTTTAGGATTTGCCATGTTGCTCCTTATGTAGCTTCTACACTCTTTAAATCATCACTAAAATCATAATCAATAACTGCCATACCTATTGGTTTGCTTTAGGTGGTATTGTAGCATAGACTGAGTGAACGAACTAAGCACCCATCTCAATACAAAAAACCAAAAAGCCACAAAGGAATCTTCTTTGGATTTTGTGTAGAATCTGTATCGATTACAAGATAGGCATTATCAACATCTTTTATTTGTGAGAAATTTTTGCCCTCACCCCCAACCTCAAAAACACACTCTCTATCAACCAAAAAATCACCCTTTTTTGCTATCTCCATCCTATATATATCTCTTAACTGAGATACAAAAAATGTCTCTCTTATCGTTCCTACCTTTGCCTCACTACTAAGAGCGTAGAAAATATTTGTGTTGTTTAAGTACAACTTCTCTGGTTTGGACATACTGCTTATACCCTTTTGACTACTCATTATGGAAGTTATCAGTGCTGCTTTATTCAGATGGTTTAGATATGCATACAAGGTGTTTCTGCTAACCTCAATAGAGCTAGCTACTTTTGTGATATTTAGCTCAAATGGCTCTGATTCACTGATAACAAATATAAGCTTTTTTAGCTTGTGCGTGAAGCTATCTTTAACCAACCCAAGCTTTACTAAATCTATATCTATAGTTTGGTTTATCACTGCATTTAAAAGTCTAAGATAGTGCGTTCCATGCTCAAAGTAAAATGGATAGTACCCAAACCTCAAATACTCACCAAAATACTCTAAAGGCACAATATCACGCTCTATGTTATCTACAATATCAACACTCTCTTTGCATATATCTTGCAAATCAAAGCTCTGAAAGCTTCTCCCTAGCTTCATCTCCAAAAACTCCCTATATGAGAGCCCTTTCATGCTATAGAGCACTACTCTTCTACTGAGGTCTGCTTGTGAGCCATATATAGATGTAGCACAAGAGCCAGTAAAGATGACTTTTAGCTTAGGATAGAAATCATAGATAGCCTTTAAATCAGAAGCAAAATCACTATACTTATGAATCTCATCAACAAGCAGATACTCCCCTCCTAGCTTCACAAACTCCTCTGCAAGCTCTATAAGCTTAGTATCAACACTATGAGGATAGTCATAGGAAAAATACAAGCTTTTATGAGGCTCATAAGCACTTTTTAACTCCAAAGCCCTCTGCAAAAGTAGAGTTGTTTTACCAACACCCCTAGCCCCTACTATCCCAACTAGCTTAGAGCTAAAGTCTATAGTGCTATATAGATATCTTTTGTACTCTATGGAGTGCTCTTTTAGTATCTGTTTTTCTAGCTTCCTAAATGTATCTAACATGATTATCCTATAATTGTTAATTTTTATTTAACATTATATCTTATATTTGTTAATTTGTATAGTAGCATCAACTCATAAACCCCATCTTTACCCCACTACTCTCCTTAGCCTCTATTTCCTCTTGTAGTCTTGCAAGCATATCTTCAGCACTCACTATAGGTCTAAACCTAGCCTGTCTTTTTATAGCTGCAAAGTCTCCTGGTGTTAGCATATCTAGTCTCTCTACTTTTGCTTTTGTAGCTTTTGATATAGGTGATATACCAAGTGCTCTAGCCTCTTGTATAAAAAGTGATAGTGCCTGAGAGGGTGATAGTGCTCTAAACTCTAACTTTAAATCAAAGCGTCTTAGGCTTGCTTGATCTAGGTTATCTTTTAGATTTGTAGTAGCTATAAACACCCCCTCAAAGCTCTCCATCTGAGTTAGCATCTCATTTACTTGTGTAACCTCCCAGCTGTGTCTTGCATCTCTTCTATCTTGTAAAAATGAGTCCACTTCATCAAAGACTAGCACGGCACTATCTTGTTTGGCTTCCTCAAAGGCTCTTGCTATGTTTGCCTCTGTCCCTCCTAGCCACATAGATAGTAGGTCACTCCCTTTTTTTAGGTGTAGTGGTCTATCTAGCATCTCTGCTAGATATCTACCTAGTGCACTTTTTCCAGTTCCAGGAGCACCATATAGACATAGCCTAGCACTTTGTGCCATAGTGATACCCTCTACTACTTGCTCTATACTCACATCTGTGTTTATGTAGTTAGGATTGTAAGTTGGTGGAAGTTTAAATGTATCAAAAGCATCAAACTTTTTATGTCCCTGAGCTATTAGCGTGTTTTGGGCTACTTTGGTAAAAGAGCTATCCATATCTATGCCACTACTACTTACACTTTTTGCTACTTTTGAGGCTCTCTCTATGACGGCTGGAGATATGTGCTCATGTGTTGCTACTTTTTTTATAGTCTCTTTACTAAGTCCACTTCCTCCATATCTTTTTATCATCTCCTCTCTAACACTTCTTGGTGGAACGGGTATCTCTAGGGCTATATCAAAGCGTCTTATCATCGCATCATCTATGGAGTCTATATCATTACTCACCCATATAGTAGGAGTGGTGTTACTTTCCAGGGCTCTGTTTATCCATGCTTTATAGACTTTGTCTTGGTTTGAGACAAAAAACCCACCACTACTAAACACATCCTCTACTTCATCAAAGAGAAACAGTGTATCTCTATCTCCAAAAAAAGACTGAGCAGCCTTGTATGCTCTAAGGCGCTTATCTCTACCTAAAGGCTCTCCATCACTATCTTCATAGGCAACCTCATAGAGCTTAGCTCCTATCTCATCTGCTATAGTCTTTACTAGCTCAGTTTTACCTGTTCCAGGGTAGCCATAGAGGAGGATATTTACTCCTTTGCTTGCTTTTGTAGTAGAGCCTTTTAGATACTCTACTAGCATAGAGATATCATCTTTGAGGTGATTGAAATCTTTAAGCTTTAGGCTTGAAGGAGATGTTTTAACTACTAGCTCATCCATAAGCATCTCTACTGAGCTGTTTTTCTCAAACATCCGCTCAACAAAAGAGTCACAAGGGAAATCCACCAAATCAGTAAAGTCCCTATTTAATCCTATTGAAATCTCTAGTATGCCTGACTCAAAAAGCTTTGAGTCTCTAGAGAGCTCTTTTCTTAGGATACTAAAAGGAGTGTCAAGTACAATAGAAGTAGCTTGTAGATGTTGTTTGAAGTTTACATTCCTAAGCATATCAAAAGCTCTCTCAGCTATGTAGAAGTTCTCACATATAAGCACTAGTTTAAGATACTCTTTTTGTATAAGAGATAATCCAACTTTGCTTGCTAGCATATCAAGGTTTTTCTCAAGGTTTCTATCTGAGCTTAAATCCTTTTTACTTTCAAGTCTTTGGAGTTTTTTGGCCAATAACTCTTTTATCTCTTTTCTATCTATGTCATCATCGCCATTCACATACTTTCCAAGACCTAAGAATAGAGCAACACTATCATCAATGATTATACCTTTCTTATCTATAAACTCATCAAATAGCCCAGCTCTAAGTATAAACCTAAGCATCCATAGGGTTGCTATATCTTTGATGTTTTTATCTATAGCAAAAACTTCTAAACCTGTGTGTGATATACCTCTTCTCATTGCAAACTCCTTGCTTGTTTGCAACTATTTTACTTAGGTCTATACCAGCGTAATGTCTGGATTTATATAGATTGTAGAATTTCATCTGTTTTTAGCACCTTTTTTGAGTTCTATCCACCCAGAGACAATCTCCATATCTTTTGAAGGTACAATCTTGTTGTATTTGCTCTTAGCCTCTTTTATAGTATAGCCATATGGAGATATATGGATAGCATAACAAATCATATCTTCTTTATACACTCCTAGTATGATACTCTCAGCATCATGCACTCTAAAACAGTACCCATTAAGGCAGTTGTGCAAAGCACTACCCCATCTAGCTAACTCTACTGCATGTTTTGGTAGTCTAAAGCTTAGCCCTTTATAGCTACCTTCAAGCCTTAGAGTCTTTTTGTCATAGTTAAAAAAGCTGTTTACCGCTTCACCTCTATGCTTGTTTGCTTCATCTACCACACAGTTATGAAGTTGTTGCATATTTAGTCTATGCTTTGGGTAGTTTTGAGATAGGTGTGCTATAAAAGTAGCGCTATTTAGCATATTTAGAGTATCATTGAAAAGCTCTACTTTTTGCATAAACAGATCAAAGCTTGATGTATCAAACAGACCTAAAAAAAGCTCTTTTATCTGCTTTTGAGTAAATCTCTCTTTTATGATTTCAAATAGAGTAAGTGTATTTGAGAGATTTTTTATATTTATAAGTGCTACTCGCTTTTCATAAGGTACTTTTAGTAGGGTTAGCAAGTGGTTTGAGTCCTCAAACACTCTTGCAAAGAGATACTCTGAGCTAGGGTCGTATGTATTTGAGCTATATCCATCTTCAAACACACTCTGGTAGCTTTTATACAACTCTTTTTTAACAGCACCGCTATGGTGTGGCACTATAGAGTCAAGCATCTCTGTGACAGTAGCCTTGTAGCCTATAAATCTAAAAATACCCTTCTCCCAGAAACAAAAATCTATCTCTTTAAAAACCCTGTGCTCTAAAAAAAAGAGTGATGCATCTACTATCTCTTTTGGGGTAAATCTATCTGCTTCTTTATGCTCAAAAACAAACTCTATACCTTTTGGCTGATTGTCTCTTAGAAGCTTTGATATGGCTCTGTAAACATCACTATTCACAAGCTCAGCCATATCTACAAATCTTCCATCTCTAAATATGCGAGCATCTGATATATTTTTAGTCTTGCCACTTAACTCCAAGCTTCCTTGAGTGGTTATCTTGCAACTTAGAAGTATCTCCTTTCTAAACTCTATAGACTTTGTAGCGTTGCTGAAAAAAGGTATAAAAAGATACGCCTTAGCAATATACCTATCATACTCTATATATGTCTCTGTGCTCCATGATAGGTCAAACCAATAGGAGTTGCTTCTGATATTTATAACATCTGATACATCTATAAAGCTATCATTTCCACATCTAGTGCAGATATACTTAGGCTCAAAGCTCTTTTGAGCGCTTGCGTAAAAAAAGGAGTTGGTTCCACATCTGCATATACCAGCTACATAGATAGTATTTCTACTAGCATAAGGAAGGGTTAGAAGCCAACTGTTTTTTAAGAGCTCATTTGGTCTTAGCACCCTATATCTTTGAAGGCTAGAAGCTAAAGCATCTCTTCTTTCAATCTCACCTCTGCTCATCTGCTCTCCTTTTTTTCGTATCATACAAGCAGAGGTGGACAGGTTGTGTCTGGATTTA
>CAZAFM010000057.1:0-15972 GCA_964484395.1 uncultured Campylobacterales bacterium
TTTCAGTTGTTTTATCAGAGTTTTCCTCATCCTCACTCTCATATTTCTCTACTATCTCATCTATATCAGCCCACTCTTTTGAGGCTCTTTTGACAACCTCTAGGTTGGCACTTATCCCGCCAGCTAGGGAGAAAAGCCAGTATCTATGAGCATATATCCAGTCAACCATTTTGACTTTTTTTAGCATATCATCATCTGCGGTGTATTGAACTTGAATTTTTGCCATTTCTAGTTCTTGATGGACTATATAGCTCTGAACTGTGTCATTATACAAGCTTGCAAACTCCTTATCGGTAAAAAGCTCTTTTACATCCTGTATCTTATCTATAAGCTCCCCCACCTCATCAAAGTCGATTTCTTCAAGCTTCTGATCTTCATTCATCTCTTCAAAATGCTCTGTCATTTTAGCAACCTCTAAAAAAGCATCTTCGATCTGTGATTTGATGTTGTAAGTGTACTCTAGTATACCGTGAACCTTCTTTTTTGCATCTTCTAGGTTTTTTGCAACCTCTTTATCACTGGGATACTCTAGGACTATGGGTTCTTTTGGTTTGGATCTATCTATTATGGTTTCACACACCTCTTTAAAAGGTATCTCTTTAGTCCCTTCTATCCTAGCTCCGCCTTCAGTAGCATTTATGACATTTAACCTGTATGGGTTTTGTGCTATATCTCTTTCGAACTGGTTTAAAAACATCTGCCATATATAATAGCTTTTTACTACACCATTACCTCCATACGCAGGCAGATACAAAAACTCTTTATTTCTTCCTAGTGATGTTTTTGACTCATCTATGATATGCCCTTGTGTATGTGTTGAGCCATCTTCTGCATATGCTAGGTCTTGACCTATAAAGACACAGTTTTGATATCTTGAGTGCACAACTAGCTCAAAGGCCATATTTGCAGCACTCATACCAATACCCATATATCCCCAATCTTTTAGCTCAAAATACTGGGTATATCCAAAAGGCCTCATACTAAAAGACTTGATAGCTCCATCAGCCACAGAGTCAACTATCTCAGGGTGACAAACACTTGAGAGCTCTACTATTACACCCTCTTGACACTCTGGCTTTGTTTTTTTATAAAACTCAGCAGTTAGAGGTATTCTCTCTAAGCTCACAACGATATCAGGCTTTATCCCATACTCACAAAGCACAGGGAGACTAGCATCAACAGATATGATAGTAGCATACGGCTCTATCTCTTTTAGTAGTGGTAACTGCTTTGATAGTGAAGGGCCAGTGGAGACTATTATGGCTGTATCTCTTTTTTGAGATTTTTCTATTAGCTGGACTAGAGGTGGAGATTTTATCATTTTTGGGAGATTTATTAGGTGATTTTCTATACCCATTAGAGAATCTATACTGTCATTTCCTACTGCTGTTATTGTATCTTTTATAGCTCTGATGGAGTGCTGGTTGATTTTTAAAATTTCATCCCTATACTCCTCCTCATAGTAAGAAGTCAGCACATCAAGGTTGTAGAGTTTGGAGTAGACAAGAAGCTCTTTTTTCTTAAAAAGATTAGATGCAGTGATAAAGCTAAAGTCATTAAACAAAATAGGTACAAACCTCTTCTCTTTTATCTCCTCAGAAAAGTCAACAAAGTGAAGTGCAATAAAGAGTGTCTCAATACTAGGCTCTACACATACAACTCTCTTATGAAGCTCATTAGATAGTAGTATTTTATAAAAAATCCCATTCCCTATTCCAAAAAAGTAGAGATATGGATATCCACTATACTCTGTTAGGTATTTTTTTAGCTTCTCTTGAGTCTCATCTATTGGTCTTGTTTTGTAGAGTGGCTTATGAAGTTCATTATCTATGATATTTATATTAGCAGGGTCAGTTTCATCCATATAGACTTCAAATCTCTTATTTTCCTTAACCCCCATAAGCTTAGCTGTTAAAAGCGGGTCGACAGTTATCAAAGCATCAAGGTTTATTTGTAAAAAATCATTCATGAAGTCTCCTATTAGGGGCTATTATACAGCCCGCTTTATAAAGGCGGGCTTTTGGAGGTTACTGTAGAAGTTTTAGAACATTTTGCGCAACAGCATTTGCTTGTGCTTGAGCAAAGCTTCCTGATTGAGCCAGAATATTGTGTTTTGAGAAGGTTGATGACTCTGAGGCAAAGTCAACATCTCTTATCTGAGACTCTGCTGATTTTACATTCACCTGAGTTACACTTATGTTGTTTATCGTCACAACTAGCTGGTTTTGTACAGAACCAATATCGCTTCTTATTTTATCCAACTGTTTTTGAGCGGACTCTGCCATATCCATAACCGCCATTGCACCTTTTAGGCTTGTAACACCAGCTCCAATTCCATTCATATTTGCACTTGCTATTGCCAGGTTTGCATTTGCCCCTATAGCACTTGCTATATCAGGCCCAAAATCCCCTCTTAGGTCTCTAAGGTTTACAGTATACTCTGCCATACCTTGAGCTGTTGCTAGACCAACGCTCGAAAAATTGTTTCCGCTAACTAGAATATCTCTTGCATTTAACCTAGTCATAGTTAGTCTTCCAACAATCCCATGGTTTCCGCCACTTACTCCTGCAAAATCACCTACACTAAGTGTAGCCGAACCATTAAGAATAGCAGCACCTGATACTACGCCGATTTGTATAGCTCTACCATCTATACTTGTAAGCATCAAGCGACCCTCAATATCAGTAGATGCCTCTACACCTGTTTGCTCTTTTACTGCATTTATGGCTGATAGGAGTCTTCCATCAGCATCATTTTTTTCTATATCATTAACTGTTCCTATAGTTATTCCATTGATTGTCAAGCCTCTAACAGTCCCTGATGCTATTGCTTCAGAGCCCGTTCCCATAACACTCCAATCTGCCCTAACCCCAAGTGTGTTGGAGTTTTTATTTATAGCCTCTGCTAGTACCCCTATACCCGTTCCTGCACTTGTTGAGATTTTTACTGTTTCTATTGAAAAGTCATTTTTTCCATCCACTTCTAAAAAGTTCAATCTTACTTCTTCAAAGTTGTTTCCACCACTTACTGGTTGCATGCTTGCTGCACTAACTGAGCTTGTCTCATACCTCACATGACCTATCTTATCAGAGCCAGTAGGTCCAATACTCGCTCTTATGGTTTCATTTGAGTATGCACCCACTTGAAACTCTTTGTTTGTAAAAGTACCGCTGAGCATTGCTTGACCATTAAAGCTTGTAGTGTTCGCTATATTATCAAGTTGCTCAAGTAGTCTTAATATGTCTGATTGAATAGCTTGTCTAGTAAAAGTAGTCTGCCCATCCTGGGCTGCTTGAGTTGCTTTACTTTTTATTGTATCTAGTATTTTTATCTGTTCATCCATAGCTTTATCAGCTGTTTGGATAAGACCTATTGCATCATTTGCGTTTCTAACAGATTGCCCTAGTGAACTTGCTTGAGCTCTTAGACTATCAGCTATTGCCATCCCTGAAGCGTCATCAGCTGCTTTGTTGATTCTAAGACCTGAACTAAGCTTTTCTAATGAATTTGCTATCTGCCTATTGTTTGTTACCCCTAATTGGTGAGCGTTTAGCGCTGCCACATTGGTATTAATTCTATAACTCATTGCACATCCTTTGCAAATTTTATTGCTAAAGGTAAAGCAATGAGTGTTCCATCTCTGTTTTTATACCCTAAAATAGGGCTTTTCTAGTCTCCTTTGTTTTAAACAACCTATCATAATTACCACTTTTTGGCACCAATATAAGCGCATAATTAAACTCATTTGCCTCTAATATAGAGCCTAAATCCTCACTATCCTTATATATTATTACTCTATGATCCTCTATTCCACTATCTATTGGTGCTAAATAGAGATTTTTTCCCCACTTTACTCGCTTTACAAAAAACTCAATAGCCTTAATAAAAACCCTAGCTCTACTTTCACAAATAGCAACTCTACTACTCTTCCCAAAGTCCACTTGTTCTATGTTTTTGTTCAAAAAAACAGGCTCTAGCATTGGTATTTCAAAAAGCTTAGCTCTATTTAACTCATAGTCGTTTTCAAGCAAAAATGATATAGAAGAGGCTAGATAGTATGCAAAAAAACTACAAAAGTTTACCTTATAAAGCTTCTCAAGTGAGATTTCACAAGAAAAAAGCCCACTTGCATACACCTCTGCAGCACTGCGTTTTTCATACACTACACACTCAACTCCAAGCCTATTAAAAAAAACAGAGTTTACAAAAACTACATCTTTTGGATGTTCAAAAAACTCATCTACTCTTTTTCTACACATATCTTCAAAAACTATTAGCTCTTTTTTAGAAGATATACTCTCTACTATCACAGCTTCTTCTATTGTAAGTAGGTATCGCTTTATAGGAGATTCAAGAAGTCTAAAACGAAAAAACCGCAAAAAAGCCTCATCTATATCTTCTACATAGATAAAAGCACTCTCCTCATCATACTCAACATCTCTATCTTGAGTCACAATCCCATAAGCCCCTCTTTGCAGAGCCTGCTTAACACTATCCCTACTAAAGGCAAAAAAAAGATACTTATGCTTTACATTCTCAATCTCACTTGCCACCCCGCTAAAGCTAGAAACAGCAGGGGAGTTTAAAAGCTCCCCATCTATGACATCTAGAATGTTTTCTAGCCTCACACTTATCTCACTTAATACTTGAGCCTACACTCATACTATCTTCAACTCCAACTAGTTTTAGTCCACACTCATCACTTGAGGCAAGTATCATCCCTTCACTTAGGATTCCCATTAGTTTAGCAGGCTTCAAGTTTGCCACTACTGCTACTTTTTTACCTACTAGCTCATCTGCGCTATAGTGCTCTTTTATACCTGCTACTATCTGTCTGTCTCTATCCTCTCCTACATCAACTTGAAGCTTTAGGAGTTTTTTGCTTTTAGCAACCTCAGTTGCCTCTTTTATGAGACCAACTTTTAAAGAGACTTTAAAAAACTCATCAATACTTATCTGAGGAGTTTCAGGCTCTTTTTTTCTCTCTTCTAAAGAAGCAGGGGCTGTTTGGCTTTTCAGCCTAGGTTCATCTACTCGTGGAAAAAGAGGTGGTATCTCTACAAGCTCAAACTCTTCTACTAGTTCACCCTTTTCTACATATTTTTCATAAGCTTGAGTATCTATGTTTTTACCAAGTGCTTTTGCTAGTTTTAAAGAGCTTTTTGGCATAGCAGGGTAGAGCAGTATAGAGCTTTTATAGAGGATATTAGCAATGAGAACTAAAAGAGCTTTAGCCTCCTCCTCTCTTCCCTCTTTCATGCTAACCCAAGGGGCGTATTTGTCTATACATCTATTACCCAAAGATAGCACCTTCCAGATAGCTTCAAGGTAGCGGTTAGTCTGTATTTCATAGAGAAACCCTCCAGTAGTTTTTAGTGCATCTATCTCATTTAGCTCATCTTTAAAAAGCTCCCTAAGCCTATCTGAACTGACTTTTAAGTCAAAATACTTTTTACTCATTCCAAGTGTTCTATTTAGAAGATTTCCAAGGTCATTTGAGAGATCTGAGTTTATCCTATCTATAAAGGCTTTTTGTGAAAAATCCCCATCTTGTCCAAAGCTCACTTCACGAAGCAAAAAGTACTTAAAAGGCTCAACCCCATAAGCATCTGCTACCTCTTTTGGGTCAACCACATTTCCTTTGGACTTACTCATCTTCTCACCATTTCTAGTCCACCAGCCATGAGCTGCTATGTGCTTTGGTAGAGGCATATCTAGGCTCATCAAAAAAGCTGGCCAATAAATTGCGTGGAATCTAAGTATATCCTTTCCTATTAGTTGCACTTTAGCAGGCCAAAACTCCATCTTTGACTCATCTCCCCCATATCCAAGAGCGCTTATGTAGTTTAATAGTGCATCAAGCCACACATAGACTACATGTTTTTCATCATCTATACTCTTTGGAAGCTTCACTCCCCACTCAAAGCTTGTTCTAGTAATAGATAGATCAGTTAGTCCATCTTTTACAAAATTCACCACTTCACTCTTTTTTGACTTCGGGATGATGCAGTTTTCATTTTCTTCATACCAAGCTATGAGCTTATCAGTGTATTGACTTAGCCTAAAAAAGTAGTTCTCCTCTCTTATAAACTCCGTAGGCTTCCCACACTCAGGACAGAACTCATCACTTATAAGCTCCTCTTTTTTGAAAAATGTCTCACAAGATATACAGTAGTAGCCCTCATAAGTTCCTTTGTAAATATCACCCTTGTTGTACATTATCTCAAAGGCTTTTTGCACAGCCCTTTTATGATCATCATCAGTTGTTCTTATAAACCTATCATAGCTTATATCAAACTCATCCCAGAGATTTTTAAACACACTACTTATCTCATCAGCATACTCTTTGGGGCTTTTACCCTTCTCTTTTGCACTCTGCTCTATCTTTTGCCCATGCTCATCAGTTCCTGTTAAAAAGTATGTGTTAAGTCCTGCAAGTCTTGAAAACCTAGCCAGCATATCAGCTATAGTTGTTGTATATGCATGACCTATGTGAGGCTTACCATTTACATAGTATATGGGTGTTGTTATATATATATCTTTTCTTTTACATTCCATTATCTTTCCTTTTAAAACTCAAAATCTCCAGTGTCACCTTTTGACATACTAAAGTACACAGCTTTTACATATCCATTTCTTACTTCACAACCAAGAGCTTCAGAACAGCTCAAGCAGCTTGTTATACTTTTTTGCTCTTGGCATTTTTTTAGCTCCAAAGTTTTCTCTTCAAGCTCTTTATCAAAGTCTCTCTCATTGGTGAGGTCTTCAGGCATCTTTGTAGTACTCCAGCACCCTATCTATCTCATATCTGCTTCCAAAAAAGGCAGGAGAGGTTGAGTGGTAGTGCTCTGGCTTTATATCTAGTAAGCGATTCTTCCCATCTATGGCATATCCTCCAGCTTTTTCTACTATATAGGCAAAAGGAAGCACCTCAAAAGATAGTCTTAGTTTTCCTTCAGGCTTATCAGTAGCTCCTGGATAGCTAAAAAGCCCCCCACCTTTTAGCATCATCTGGTGAATATCAGGAACCATGCCTCCTGAGTATCTTAAGCGATAGCCTTCACTAAAAAGGTCATCTATTAGCTTTTTATGATGAGGATACCAACACTGTTGCGTTCCTCCTGGTGAGTTTATCTTTCCTTTTTCTTCTATTTTTATATCTTTTTTGTATTCAAACCTACCAAACTGATATGTATATAGCTTCACACCCTCATTATCAGCCCATACTAGCTCGATTCCTGGTCCATACGATACATAGGCTGCTGCTACAAGGTTTTTCCCATCAAACTCACCCTCATATATTCCATATATAGTTCCTACACTAAGGTTTACCTCTACTAGAGAGCTTCCATCAAGTGGGTCGTATGCTAAGTGATACTTTCCATTTGGATTGACGAAGACGCACCCCTCTTTCTCTTCAGAGCACATAGCCTTTATACTTGAGACTTTACTAAACTCTTTTTCAATAATCAAATCAGCCTTCACATCAGCTTTTAGTTGCGTATCTCCTGTTTTGTTTTGGGAGTCAAAGTACTCACCCTCACTCTCACCTATAACACCCTCTATATATATGGCACACTCTTTTACTTTTTCAAATATCTCTTGTAGCATCTTTTTGCCTTTGTGTTTGTGTTTTACTATTAGAGTTCTTGCAGAACTCATAATACGCTTTAAGAAGCCAAGCTCCTTAAATCTACGCTAACGCTGGGTTTATTTCAGCAGTAGGCTCTCGCACTCTAAAAAGTGCTCTAACTTCTTGCAAGTCTTGCAAGAAGTATATTTTAGTCTATTTGGTGTAAAAAGGATTTTAAAGAGCTTTCAAATTCACTATTAACTATCTCTATATCTAGGTTCATAACTGAAATTGGAAGCCCTATTTTTCCAAGTTTTACTAAATCTTTTTTGGTTACAAGTAGTGAGGTAGCTTCTGCTTTGTCAAAACCACTTCTTATCTCTTCAAACTCAAACCTTGAATGATCATTGTAGTATAATCTTCCTACTATATACTCATGGGGTAAAAACTTATCAAGCCTAGCAGGGTTTGCAATGGCAGTTAGTAGCAACATCTTATCAGTTTTGTTTTTTATGGTTACTACTCGCTTGTAATCAACTCCATCTTGTAGGATAAAGTCTGCTTTTTTTCTCAAAAATGGTGGCACTCTATATGCACCACTAGGTAGGACTAGCTTAAAGCAAGGTTTAACCTGAGGCTCTAGTAGAATATTTAGCTTTTCTATCTTATGCCTAAATCCATCATCTAAAATAGCAACTTTTGCACCCATCTTATGAGCTTTTTTTACTCCCTCAAGTCTGTTTTCTGCAACTATTACACATCCAGCTTTGTGCTCACAAGCAAGCATATAAGCCTCATCCCCAACCCTCTGTAGGCTTTCTAGAAGTTCACCATTTTTGGATACCACCACTACGCCTTTGCTCTCCCTTGCATATCCTCTTAGGATTAGAGCAGAGTTTTCTGCCATACTTGCTATTTTCAGTGCCATAGGGCTTTTGCCACTTCCTCCTACTATTAGATTACCTATGCTAATACAAGGTATAGGAGGTCTATGTGTTCTACCTAGTACAAAAGATAGTAGTGAGACAAGATAATACACACCAGATACTGGAAGAAGTACAAAAGCTATAAGCTTGTGAGCAAATCCAGGCTGATAGAAATATCTATCAAAAAAGGGGGTTTTGTCTATATCTAAACCCTACCTTTTGATACATCTTTGATAGCTTTACTTACATACATAGCATCCTCTTTAGTCAGCTTACTATGCATTGGAAGTGAAAGGATTTGCTGATAGTTTCTAAGGGCGTTTGGGAAGTCATTTACCTTTAGATTGTACTTTGTCTTGTAGTAGCTAAGTAGATGAAGTGGTATGAAGTGAAGACTTGCTTCTACTCCTCTATCTTTTAGCTCCCTTGCAAAACCATCTCTGTTTTTATCCACTTTTACTATATATAGTGAGTAGATGTGGTCTTGTTTTTTTATAGGTATGCTTATGTGGGCTACGCCCTTTAGCTCATCATCATAGACTTTTGCTATCTCTTTTTGGTGAGCTATTTTTTTGTCGCTATTCTTAAGAATTGAGTAGCAAAACGCAGCATCAAGCTCTGAGATGTCATATCTGCAGCCTATGTCTGTTACATCATATATATAACCATCATCTCTTCCGCCGTTCCTTGTTAGAGAGTGAAACCTAAGCAGCATCGCTCTTTCATATATCACACTATCTTTTGTAAGAAGCATGGCTCCATTAGCTACTAACCCCTCTTTTTCAGGCATAAAAGAGAAAATTGTAGCATCTGCCTCAAGTGAGCCTATTTTTTCACCTTTAAAAGTCCCTCCAAGAGCGTAAGTAGCGTCCTCTATGACTTTTATCTTATACTCTTTTGCTATCTCATATATCTTTTTTAGGTTTGCACTCTGACCTGCTGTATGAGATACTACCACTCCTCTTAGCTTTTTGGAGCGGTTTTTTATCAAAATCTCCTCAACCTTAAAAGGATCAATATTAAAATCATCCATATCAATATCAGCAAATATAGGCTCAGCATCAAAGTGTCTAATTGTCTCAGGAATACTAGGATGCGCGTTTACTGAGCAGATTATCTTATCTCCTCTTTTGATATCAATAGCACAAAATGCAAGATGAAAGGCTGCTGTAGAGTTTAGTGTGGATACAGCATAAACAGATGGAACATAGTCCAAAAAATCACTTTCAAGCCTCTTTATAAACCCCTCTTTTTTCTCAAGAGCTGACTTTATAAGCTCAATATCTCCAACATCCTCTACAAAAAAAGGTATATTTCTAGTCTGCATTACATCTCCTTAAATCTCAGCAATAACTGGTAACTCACACTTAAATCTATTGACTTCATATCTGTGTTGTATAAATTCTATCAAATCTTTATTAAAGCCTTCCTTCTGAAGCTCTTCACCACTTTTTCCCTCATCAAACATAAGCTTCATAACCTCATCTAGCTCCTTGTATGTGTAGCCTAACTCCTGTTCATCCTCTTGATTTTCATATAATTCGGCTGATGGCTTTTTGCTTAATATGCTTTTTGGCACTCCAACAAACTCTGCAAATTCAAAAACTTCGCTTTTATATAGGCTACCAATGGGATTGAGTGCACAAGCTACATCTCCATATATAGTACCATAGCCTAAAATTATCTCACTCCTATTACTTGTCCCTATTACAAGGGCGTTTTCTCTAAAAGAGACATCATAGAGAGTTGCCATGCGCATCCTAGCACTAAAATTACCAATCCTCATCAAGTGAACCTTGCCTTTATCAGCAAAATAGGCATCTACAAGCTTGTTTATTGGTGCAATCTCATACTTTATGTCAAATTTTTCACAAAACTCTTTTGCGTGATCTATGCTTCCTTGTGAGCTAACCTTTGAGGGCATCAAAACTCCATATAGTCCTTCACCAAAAGCCTCTTTTGCCAGAGTTGCACTAAGAGCTGAATCTATCCCTCCACTAAGTCCTATTATACCTTTATTAAAGCCTTTAGATCTTGCTTCATCTCTTAAAAATTCAACCAATCTACTTTTAATATCTCCCCAATCTCTACTCATTCTTCCCTCCTAAAGTTTTTATAGGTTTCCTTAAGCTATTATATATAAAATTTCTCTATATTTAAAGTATAAATTCTAAAAATAGGAAGTTTTATGAAAATTATAGTTAATGCTTTTGGAGAGTATCAAACTAACTGCTACATTATCAAAGTAGATAATAAAGATTTTATTATAGACCCAGGTAAAGGTGCTGCAAAATGGGTATTAGAAAATGTAAAAAACCCAATAGCTATTCTTAACACCCATGGTCACTTTGATCATATATGGGATAATGCTACTCTAAAAAAAGAGTTAAACATACCCCTAGTATGTTCAAAAGATGATGGATTTATGCTAGAAAAAGACTATTTTCATCTAGGTACACCTACCTCTAGCCCTGATATACTCATAGAAGAAGATGGGAAGAGAGAAATTGGTGGCACTGAGTTTGAGTTTATCCTCTATCCAGGACACACACCAGGATGTATGGGTATCATCATTAAAGATGCTTTTTTTAGTGGGGATTTTGTATTTGCAAACTCCATAGGAAGAGTTGACCTACCCTACTCTGACCCCGATATGATGAGAAAGAGCATAAAAAAACTCCTAAAGCTTAAAACAAACTACAACATATACCCAGGTCATGGGAACGCCACTACACTAGATAGTGAACGAAACTCACTTGAAATCTGGAAGAACTCACTATAAAAGGCTCAACAACTAATTTGATAACTCCAAAATAGCCTCCGCAAACTCCTCTTTATCATTTAGGCAAGCAGAGACTAAAAACTCCTCTACTCCTATCTGCTCTGCTATCTCCTTGTACTCTTTGTGTAGCTCATAAATAGTTTCAGAGTTGTCTATTGTAAAAGATATTGGATAGATTAAAACTTTTTTGTTTTTATATTTCTTTAGAGCATCATCTAGTGAGGGCTCTAGCCACTTTAGAGGACCCACTTTTGATTGGTAGGCAAGGTCTATATTTTTAAAGTTTATACCCTCTTTTACTAGAAGCTCCTCTAATACTTTGATGTTCTCTTTGATCTCTTTTTGATATGGATCTCCCTTGTCTACTACTTTTTGAGGTAGTCCATGAGCACTTATAAGAAGTGTGAACTCACTCTCATCTTTCGAGCCAAGTGCCTCTTTTATTCTTGAGATAATAGCTAGATTGTAGCCTAAATGATCAAAATACCTATCTACTACCTTAAAGCTAGGTGAGTAGTTTGCTGCTTTACAAGCTTGGATAAAGTCATCAATAGAGGATTTACTAGTAGTCTTAGAGTAGTGAGGATACATACTAAATAGAACAACCTCCTCAACTCCATCTCTTTTAAGATTTCCTATACAAGACCTTGCAAATGGTGGCACATATCTCATAGCATACTCAAAGTGCAGGCTTGGCTCTTTTAGTCTTAATCTATCTATTAGAGAGTCTGTTAGGTCTTTTAGAGGGGATTTTCCGCCTATTTTTGAGTAGTTCTCTTGAGCTATCTTTTTTCGCCGTTTTACTATCATATTTGCTACAAACTTTCTTAGAAGTGTTGGCTTGATTCCTAAGATGTTTTCATCATTGAACATATTTGATAAGAAAAGCGGAACCTCATCAAGGTTTGAAGGACCCCCCATATTTAGTAGTACGACTGCTTTTTTGCTCATGCTTATTACCTTTTTTACTTAGATTGTACCTAAATATGCTATAATTAACGAAACAATAAAAGGATATTTTTGGTTGAGTTATTGACAAGAGATCTGCATGAATTTTTCTCCATAACACTCTTTTTAATCCCATTATACAATCTTTATATACTTTATACCAAAAAAAACTTTATAGCTCTAGCTAAAAGAGTTAGGCTTTTTACGCCACTATATTTTGCAATTATAGCTGCTGTTACATTAACAGGCTTTAACCTTTCTGCTTTTTTGAGAGATTTTAACTCTCCGCATGTACTTATTATGATATTTTCAACACTGATTATTTTTATACTAGAGATTAAAAAATACAAAAAAATCAGGATTATAAAAAGTAAAGAGTACGATAAGCAAAAAGTATTTATAGCTTTTGCCAAAAAGAAATACTACCTAGACCTCTTTTTACTAACAATTAGCGCTCTTAGTGGATACTACAGTGCTTTTCTTGTATTCTAAAGAAGCAGGGGCAAAAACTCTAAAAGTAGATGGAGAGGAGCATAAATATCTCTTCAAAGTTAGAAGATTAAAGCTAGGTGAAACCCTAAGCCTAAGAGATTTAAAAACTCCAGTTGACTATAAGTACAAAATTATAGATATAGACAAAAAAAGCGCAACCTTAAGCCTTGTTGATGCAAAATCAATAGATGAAGATTTTGGAGATTTACATATAGCATGGTGTATGTGTGAGCCAAAAATAGTTGAAAAAACACTTCCCTCCCTAAATGAACTAGGGGTTAAAAAAATAAGTTTCATATACTGTAGTAGAAGTCAAAAAAACTTCAAACTAAACCTAGAGAGGGTTGAGAAAATCCTCATTAATTCATCCCAACAGTGTGGAAGAGCACTACTACTAGAAACACAAATATACAGTGGGCTTGAAGAGTTCTTAAGCGAGCATCATGATGTTGTTGTTATTGATTTTTCAGATGAGATTTTAGGTAGAGATGTGGATAAAAACAGTTTTATTATAGGTCCAGAGGGTGGTTTTAGTGATGAAGATAGAGAGATTTTTAAAAAACACAACCTTAAAAGCTATAGATTAAAGACAAACACACTAAGAAGCCAGACAGCCACAATAGCTATAGCCTCAATACTCTCTACTAGATAAATTCTTTATTGCCACTTTTAGCAACTCTTAGAAAGAGAGTAGCCTGATGAAGGTATGTTTTCTATCTTAAATTCTGGTATTTTTTTTCTCAGCCTATATACAGTATCACGAATAGCCGAATCCCCAATTGCCTTATCTTTCCATACATCATCTATAATCTTACTTACAGGCACCACGAGCCCTCTGTTTTCTATGAGTAGCCACAGAAGCTCTCTCTCTTTTTTTGTAAGATTTACTTGCTCTTTATCTCTGTACAAAACCATATTTTTAATATCGAAGCTATAGTGTTCACAAAGCTCCAAAACCTCTACATCTAGATTTTTCACTTCAAATATAGATAGAGCAATCTCAATATCAGAAACATCAAAAGGTTTAGATATAAAGTAGAATGGTTTTGTTTTGGAGACTTTTTCTACTATTTTTTTATCTCTGTATGCTGTAATGTATATAAAGGGAATTTGAAACTTTTTATTAACCTCATCAGCTAGCCATATACCCTCGTATGAGCCTTTTAGATTTATATCCAAAAATATAATGTCAACTTCTAAAGTTTCTATCTTCTCCATCGCCTTTTTCTCACAGTCACAACCAAAAGCCACACTATGTCCTAGCTCAGATACAGACTGCTCTAAAAAAGCAAGTGTAAAAGGCTCATCCTCTACAATACCGATTTTTAACATCCTTAAGCAAACTCCATATAAAAAGTAAACAGACTGTTTTTTCTGTCTTTGTAGTATTTTACACTACTGTTTTTTAAAGAACGGGATGTTTTTTGTATTATTTTCATACCAAATCCCTCACTTTTCTCAGCATTTTCATCAATCCCACAACCATTGTCTGCTATTTCTAGGATGTGCATTCCATCTTTACTTCTTAGAGATATTGAGATATATGGCCTCTCTACATTAGCAAAAGCGTGCTTTATGGAGTTTGTAACTACCTCTGTTAATATAGTTCCCACAGCAACACTCTCCTCAGCACTCAAATATATATCTTCAATCTCTTTTTTAACCTCAACATGCTTAGTGTGCATACCAGCTATGACAGAGCTAATTAGCTTCTCAAAATACACATCAGTGGGTATCTGGGTAGTTGAGTCAGAACTATATAGTAGCTCATGAACTAAGGCCATTGATTTGATACGCCCTAGAAGTTCATTTAGCATCTCTGAGCCCTCTTTGTTTAGTGATTTTTTGATTTGGATAAAGAGCATTCCTATTATTATCTGAAGGTTGTTTTTTACTCTATGATGAAGCTCTCTTAAGAGTGTTTCTCTCTCTTGTATCATGCTTTTTAGTTTTATGTTTGCTACTTTTAAGTCATCTGTTTTATCATTTACTACTTTTTCTAGTCTTATAGCTTCATACTGCTTGATTTCTAAAAGCTTTTCTTGGAATTCTAACTTCTCCTCTTTTAGGATGTTTATCCTATAGGCTAGCAGAAGTGAGAAGAGAACCAGCTCAACTATAGAGCCTATGATAAAAGAGTATTTTGTAATAATATTATACTCTATTAACCCCATGGCTAGATTTGTAAGAATTGTCATAGTACAAATAAATATCAAAAAAGAAACCAAATAAAACTTTGCTGTTTTTACACCCTTTTTTATAGATAATATAGAGACAAACATTAAAAAAGGAAAGTATAAAAACCCAATAATATTTGCTAAGTAGTACCCATG
Source organism: uncultured Campylobacterales bacterium (assembly GCA_964484395.1). Lineage (GTDB taxonomy): Bacteria > Campylobacterota > Campylobacteria > Campylobacterales > CAZAFM01 > CAZAFM01. Next base: position 15,056 of record CAZAFM010000057.1, read on the forward strand.
CTCAACATCAAATACAATATATAAAGAGCTTACCAAAAGCACAACTGCAAGCATATTGAGTATTTTGTGGATTTTGGGCATGGTTGCCTTAGTCTCAAGTATACTTTGCGTAAAGAGAGTAAAAAAGACAAATGCAAATGGAGTAGTAAAGTGTAGCTTATAGTGTGTATCTCCATCCATGAAGTACAGAGAAAACCCACTATACAAAAACACCCAGAGAGCAAATGTCAAAGCATATCCCACATAGTACATATAGCTTCTATCCCTAAGTGCAAAAAACAAAAAGAGGTTGTACGCTGCAATAACAATAATCCCACCAAAGTAGAAGAAATAAAAAGCCGTGTATATGATTTTTTTCTTATCATAAGCTTGGGTGTCAAATACATCTAGCTTTCCGTATGAGGTGAATTTGCTTCTGTATTTGATAAATATCTGCTTAGATTCATCACTTTTAAACTGAAGTTTAATCGTAGGTAGTGGGGTTTTTATCTCTCTATTATCAAGTGGAATCCTAAGTCCATTTTTGTAGCGCTCAACTTTGCCATCTTCTACAACATAGAAGTCTAAAATATCTGCAAAAGGCTCACTAAACTCCAAAAAGACCTCTTTTGGTTTAGAGTTGTTTTTAATATCTACCTTCATCCATATATCATCAAAGTAGTAACCAAATGCAAACCTATTATCTCTTTTAACCCACCCATCTTTTTGGGACTTTATCTCCTCAAAATCCTTGCTACTTTTAAGATAACTAACTGAGAAATCATCATAGTTACCACCGCTACTATTTAGCTCTAAAGAGAGACTAGAGCTTACAATCAGCAGTAAAAGAAGAAGTGATTTTAACAAAGCAGACAAATTTATGCATCCTTTCTACCTAAGTGTTGACAATTCTAGCTAAAAAGGAATAAAAACTTGAT
>CAZAFM010000058.1:0-15947 GCA_964484395.1 uncultured Campylobacterales bacterium
GCTTCTCCATATGGCATACTATCCTGAGGTTTTCACTTCAAAAATAAACCTCAACCTAAACTATAATGTTGAAACAAAAAAGGGTGAACTTTACAACAAACTAGACCAAGGGCGCTATGTACAAAACCATATGACTGAGCTAATAGCTAAGTTTACTGGGTTTGACTTAACAAAACAGATGCTAAAGTACAACCTAAGAACTAACATTGATGGGGAGAATACAGTAACAAAACTAGATATGGACTCCAATAACGCTAAAATAAACACAGACAGTGCAAAACTAAATACAGAGACTAAAGCAATAGATATCCCACTTGACCTTGAGATACTCGGTAACAAGCTATCTTTTAGAATACACGGCACAACCAATAATCCAAAGTATGACTTTGACTTTGGAAAAATCATCCAAGATAGAGCTAAAGAGGAAGGTAAAAAAGCCATCCAAAAAGAGCTTGATAAGCAATTAGGTGATGGAGCGGGAGAAAAAGCAAAAGAGCTACTAAAAGGACTTTTTTAAGTTCTTAAAACTATACGGCACACATTATGCAAGTCATAGCCTAAACCCTTATAAAAGGAGTTAGGCATGAGCTTAGCACAGAGTAATCAAGAAAACTTCGAAAAGAAAAACCAAAACCACCCCTGTTTTAACAAAGCAGCGCATAATACTTATGCTAGGATGCATCTCCCAGTAGCCCCAGCTTGCAATATCCAGTGCAACTACTGTAATAGAAAATATGACTGCTCAAATGAGTCTCGCCCAGGTGTAACCTCAAGCAAGCTAAAGCCAGTTGAAGCAGTCAAAAAAGCACTCTATACAGGTGCTAAACTAAAAAACCTAAGTGTGGTAGGAATAGCTGGACCAGGAGATGCACTAGCAAACCCAAGGCAGACATTTGAAACACTAGAGATGCTTAAAAAATACGCTCCAGATCTTAAGCCCTGCATATCCACAAATGGTCTTATGTTGCCTTTTTATGCGAAACGCCTTGCAGAGCTTGAGGTAGATCACATAACTGTAACTATGAACTTTCTAGACCCAAAAGTGGGGGCTAAGATATATGACTGGGTATATGATACAAAAAGCAAAAAAAGATACAAAGGCGAAGAAGCAGCAGAACTTCTACTAAACCGCCAACTAAAAGGTGTTGAACTAGCACTAGATTTGGGCATGGTTGTGAAGATAAACTCTGTACTTATAAGAGATATAAATGAAGATGAACTTCCAAAACTCTCATATAAGCTAAAAGAGCTAGGCGTATTCCTCCATAACATCATGCCCCTACTCTCTAAGCCTGAGTTTGGCACGAAGTTTTCACAGATGGGAATAAAATCAACAACTCAAAAAGAGCTAAGTGCTATCCAGGAAAAGTGTGGTAGTAGCGTAAATCTTATGAAGCACTGTTCACAGTGTAGATCCGATGCTGTAGGGCTTCTGGGTAGAGATGAGAAGATAAGTGATGAGTTTATGAGCTTTGATCTTGATACTCTATCTAAAGCCTATGATGTACAAGGCAGAGAGGCATTTCATCAAGAATTAGCAGAATTCACAGCCAATGTGAATAAAAAGATGAAAGAGGAAAACTAGATAGTTATGGCTCTAATAAATGACACTACTCTAAGAGATGGCGAGCAAGCTCCACGGGTTGCTTTTAGCACAAATGAAAAACTAGAGATTGCACACCTACTCTCTCTTGCTGGAAGTGATGAGCTAGAAGTTGGGATACCTGCTATGGGAGAGCAAGAGATAGAGGATATAAAAGAGATAGTAGCTCTAAATCTTCCCCAAAAGATAATGACATGGAATAGAGCTATAGAGGCTGATTTAGAATGCTCTTTAAAGTGTGGAGTGAGTGCTGTTGACCTATCCATCCCTACAAGTCCTATGATGATAGAGGCAAAGCTTGGTGGAGATAGAGATAAAGCCCTAAAGGCTATAGAACAAACAGTGAGTATGGCAAAAAAAGAGGGGCTTTTTGTCTGTATAGGTGGAGAGGATTCTAGTAGGGCTGAGGTGGAGTTTTTAGAAGAAGTCATGGCTCTTGGGAAGCATCTTGGAGCTGATAGATTTAGGTTTTGTGATACGGTTGGGATTTTGACCCCTATGCAGACTTACAAAAAAGTAAGTCAACTTACATCTTTGGGGCTTCTACCTATTGAGATGCATATGCACAATGACTTTGGAATGGCAACTGCTAACTCTATTGCAGGACTAGAAGCAGGTGCACTTAGTGTCAACACAACCGTCATAGGACTAGGAGAGAGAGCTGGAAATGCAAGCTTTGAGCAAATCCTAGCCAGCCTTAAATACCAACTAGGTGAGGATAGAGAGTTAGAGCACAAAGTACTAAAACAACTTGTAAAAACAGTCAGTCGCGCAGCGCACACAAAAGTGCTACCAAATTCACCTATAATAGGAAGTAGGCTTTTTAGTCATGAAAGTGGAATTCACGCTGATGGGTGTATGAAGAGTGAAGGACTTTATGAGCCCTTTTCACCAAAAGATGTAGGAGCTAGGCGAAGTTATCCAATAGGAAAGCATAGTGGAAGTGCAACACTTCTTCATCACCTCAAAAAAAGAGGGATTACCACCACCAAAGATGGTGTCTCAAAGCTAACTCCACTCATAAGAGAGATGGTTACCAAAACCAAAAAAGCCCTTACAGAGAGCGAGTTAGAAAAGCTTTTTATAGCAAAACATATAGCATAAAGGAGAAATACTATGGACAAAGAACTAAAAAAACAAGCAGCTAAACTAAAAAGAGAAGCAACCGAGATAGCAAGTGAGATACATGATATAGTAGAGGACACTATATGGACAGACTATCCAAAACTAAAAGAACTAAGTGAAGAGCTTATCAAAAGATGTGATAAATACACAGAGTTCAAAAAAGAGAACAACCTCTAAGCCAAGGAGGCGCAAGTGAGTGATGAAGATATTTTAGAGAGAGTTATCTGCGAATGTGGTGATAAGAATGTCTTAGAGTCTATAGAGATATTTCAAAATACCTCCTTGCCCTATAAAAAAGCTAAAAAACTAGTAACAGGATGTAATAAGACTTGTTGTAGAGTACCTCTTAGAAAGCTTTTTGATATGATCTACTTTGGTAAAGTCGACCTAAATGAAATAAACAGACAAATAGACCTAAGGCATGATAAGCTAGCAAATATGATAGAAAATCTGGGTCCTGAAGGTTAGATTTAAGCAGTAGAAGAAAATAATAGTTGCAACTAGTTTGCAAAAACAGTATAATAACCAAATGAGAAATAGAGATATTAAAGAACTGCTTAATAGTGTAGGCATTAGATACACGGATAAAAAAGCTCTAATATTAAAAAAAATAGAAGAGCTACACTATGACTTTAATGCAAACCTACTGCATAAAGAGGTTGCAAAAACAACAAAAATAGATATTGCAACTATATACAGAACACTATCTAGCTTCAAACAAAAAGGTCTTATTCGGGAGTTTCTTAGTAGTGAGGGAGTTGTGTATGAGTATGTGAACTCCCCCAAAAAAGTTCATCCTCACTTTGAGTGCAAAAGCTGCAAAAATACTATCTGCTTAGATACTCTTAGTTTTGAAGATGGAATGTATCTATCCACCCTAGCTAAGGGGCATAACATAAAGCATGTTTCCATAACTTTTAGCGGAATATGTCAAGAGTGTCTAAATGTCTAATCCAATAATAGAAGTTAAAGAGGTAAATCTCAATTTCAACACTCAAGTAGCTCTAAAAAATATAACATTTTGTATAAATGAAGGTGAGTTTGTAGCCCTCATAGGACCAAATGGTGGAGGAAAGACCACTCTTTTAAAAGTCATACTAGGAGTGCTTAAGCCAGATAGTGGTGAAGTACAGGTCTGTGCCAAAAACCCACAAGAGGCACTCCCTCTAATGGGTTATGTACCACAAAACACAAATATCAATCAAAGCTTTCCAATTAGAGCAATTGATGTAGTCCTAAGTGGCATTAGAGATAGCTCACTTACACCATTTTATAATAATAAAGAGAAAAACAGAGCCTTAGATATGCTGCAAAAAGTAGGAATAGAGAGGCTTGGAAGCAAAAGAATCTCTGAGCTCTCAGGCGGACAAAGACAAAGAGTGATGATAGCAAGAGCACTTATGTCTAATCCCAAAATTCTACTTTTAGATGAGCCAACTGCAAGTATAGATTCAAAAGGACAACTAAGAATATATGACCTTCTAAAAGAGCTAAATAAAAATATGACTATCATAGCCATAAGCCATGAGATAATGCTAAGCTTTGATTATGCTACAAAAATCCTGCATCTAAATAGAACCCTAACAGATCATCAAGTGCCAAAAGTAAAAAGTATCAGAGATGAACTTGAATCAAAGTCGCATATATGTGAGGTTGAGATATTAGAGGCACTAAGTAGAGATAGGAAGCAAAATTGTTAGGGATGTTTGAGTATGAGTTTATACAAAACGCACTCGTAGCTGGAATACTTGTTAGTATCACAACTGGTATTATTGGCTCACTTATTGTAACAAATAGGATAGTTTTTCTAGCGGGTGGAATAGCTCACACAGCTTATGGTGGTATAGGATTGGCTATATATTTTGGATTTTCAGTATTTCTAGGAGCTACTCTTTTTGCCATCGCTTCAGCCTTGCTTCTAGCATACTTAACATACGAGAATAAAGATAGAAGTGACACTATTATAGGTCTTATATGGGCTTTTGGTATGGCTCTTGGTGTTATACTTGTCGATATGACACCGGGATACAATGTAGACCTTATGAGCTATCTTTTTGGTAGTATATTGGCAGTTTCAAGTGCTGATACACTATATATGGGGTTTGTACTACTTTTGGTAGTTGCATCTGTCTTGCTTTTTTATAAGCAGTTTTTAGCCATCTCTTATGACTCTGTTTTTGCAGCACTTCGAGGCGTAAATGTAAAGTTCTTTTATGCTTTCCTACTTGTTCTCTCAGCCCTAAGTATTGTTATATCTATAAGAGTTGTAGGGCTTATACTTGTTATTGCACTCCTAACTATACCTGTTTATATAGCTGAGAAAGTATCAAACTCACTTTTGTCTATGATGTTTGTATCATCTGCTGTTTCTGTGTTTTTTACACTTATAGGTCTATATATATCATATAGTTACAATCTAACTTCAGGAGCTACAATTATTTTGGTAGCATCTGCTGGGTTAGTTGTTTTTAACTCACTACATAAAATCTACACATCACTCAAGTAGAAAGTTTAACTAACCTATATCCAAAAAGTCCAACAAGTGCACCAAGCAGGACTTTAAAGTCTAGCTCAGCAAGCTTGTGAATAGTCTCAAACCTCTGGCTTGTAATGCCTTCAAGCCCATGTTGTTGTGCCTCTAGAACATACGGAGTAAAATAAAGCGTAAAAAGCCCAATACAGACAACTGAAACAGTAGCAAAAACAAGTGGTGTGAGTGAATGCTTCTTCAGATATATCATATAGCCTTCATAAGAGATAATGCTTAGAGCAACAAAGTTTAAAAATATCCCAAATCGATAAAAAACCTCACTCATAATCATCCCAGAATCAAGCAAACTCATAGTTGGTTCATTAATAAACAAGTTTGCATTAAACACAACAGGAGCTACAAAAACCCCAAGAGTCAAAACTCCCCCTATTCCAGTTCCTAAAATAAGCATATATACAACAAAAATAGCTTTCATAATTAACCTCAACAATATCATCTTAGATGTATAATTCTACCAGATAAACCTAACTTCTACGCTAAAGAGCTAAACCTTGAGTGAAACCCAAAACATAAAACTAGCCACAACAAATATGCTAATAGCCTCTTTTACATTCGCTCTAATGGGGGCTTTTGTAAAGCTAGCAGGAGAGAGTGTAAACTCTGTTGAGATAGTTTTTTTTAGGAACCTTTTAGGACTGCTAATCATTCTTATCACCATAAAGCACACCCCTATAGTCCAAGAAGGTGGCAGACCGTGGCTACTTGTCAGTCGTGGGATATTTGGAACTGTTGCACTTTTTGCTGTTTTTTACAATCTATCAAATATATCATTAGCAAAAAGTATTACTTTTGTACAGACTTCACCTATTTTTACCGCTATTTTTGCATACTTTTTGTTAAAAGAGAGGCTATCATTAAAAGCATGGGTTGGGGTTTTTATAGGGTTTATAGGGATAGTGATGATAACAAAACCAGAGGGTATGCTAGTCCCTAGCAAAACGGATATTCTAGGGGTTTTTAGTGGAGTCTTTGCGGCCCTAGCCTATACATCCATTAGGGAGCTAAAAAAGTACTACAACACAAGAGTGATAGTTTTGTCTTTTTTAATTACTGGGACACTTGCACCACTTATTCTATTGATAGTTTCTGAGTTTTATACATTCTCTTCAAATCTTGACTTTCTTTTTGCTAAGTTTGTCATGCCAAGCGGTATTGTATGGATATATCTCATAGGTGTTGGTATAAGCGCACTTCTAGGGCAGTACTTTATCACAAAAGCCTACTCCTATGCTAAAGCTGGAATAGTGGCAACTATCGGATATAGTAATATAGCTTTTGCTTTTTTGCTTGGATATCTACTAGGTGATGAAAATCCAGATATGCTAACTATCATCGGTATCATAACAATAGTCCTAGCAGGGGTGATGGCAAGTAGGAAATGATGTTCTAAACTGCTTTTTCTTGCAAAGTGCTATTTTTTTATGTAGTATTATAAAAGTAATACCAAAGGATAACCAATGCATACTATTAGCCTAAAAACAGATGATGGCTTTTTTGAGCTTCTAGAAGATATGGTAAAAAAACTAGGAACAACAAAAAGTGATCTGATACGAAGGGCAGTCTTGTCCTACAAAGAGAGTCTAGAGCGAGAAATACTAAAAGAGCAGATAAAGAAAGCCTCAATGCTAACAAGAAGTGAGTCTATAAAAATATCAGAAGAGTTTGATGAAGTAAATGGTGATGGACTCAAAAGTGTTTAAAAAAGGTGAAATCTACCTAGCAAACCTAAATCCTAAAAAAGGTAGTGAAATGGGGAAACTTCGCCCAGTTCTTATCTATCAAAGCGACTCTCTTAACCAAGCACTTCATCCTACAAGCATAATACTTCCTTTATCGACAAACATCATTGAAGATACATATCCTCTAAGGTTTTTTGTAAAAAAAAGAGATAGACTTAAAGAGGACAGCCAGATAGTCTGTGACCAGATAAGAACTGTAGATAACAGAAGAATTATAAATGATAAAATAGGTTCACTGGATGAAAAAGAGCTCTTAAAACTAGATATGCAGATGAAAATAGTGTTTGATTTCAGATTTTAAAATATGGTAACTCTTAAGAAATATTCTTAATATATTATACTAATATACGCATTATGGAGTTATCATGATTAGATTGGCTAGAAATATATTCTTTTTATACTATGATGGGTTTAAAAACCTAACCATTGGCAAAACCCTATGGAAAATCATCATCATAAAGCTAGTTATAATGTTTGGAGTTTTTAAGCTTTTTTTGTTTGATGAGAACCTTGACACCCGCTTCTCCACAGATGAGCAAAGATCGCAGTATGTATTAGATAACCTCACAAAGGATGCTAAATGATAGAAAATGCAGCTACGGTTGATTGGAGTAGAGCGCAGTTTGCCTTAACAGCAATATACCACTTCTTATTTGTTCCTCTAACACTTGGATTATCTTTTATTATGGCTATTATGGAGACTATTTATGTAAAAACTGGTGATGTAGTATGGAAAAAGGCAACAAAATTTTGGATGACGCTTTTTGCTATAAACTTTGCCATAGGAGTAGCTACTGGGATTATTATGGAGTTTGAGTTTGGAACAAACTGGTCGAATTACTCTTGGTTTGTAGGTGATATATTTGGAGCACCACTAGCAGTTGAGGGGATTTTAGCATTTTTTATGGAGTCTGCATTTTTTGCTGTGATGTTTTTTGGATGGAATAAAGTTAGCAAAGGTATGCACCTACTATCTACTTGGCTTGTAGCATTTGGCTCTAACCTCTCAGCCTACTGGATACTTGTAGCAAATGGATGGATGCAGTATCCAGTTGGGACAACATTTAACCCAGATACAGCAAGAAATGAGATGACAAACTTTTTTGATGTTGCCCTCTCCCCTGTTGCTATTTCTAAGTTTCTACACACAATCTCAAGTGGATATGTGATAGCCTCTTTGTTTGTTGTTGCTATCTCATCATGGTATATTCTAAAAAACAGAGATATGCTAATAGCTAAAAGATCACTTGTAGTGGGTGCAAGCTTTGGGCTTATTACATCTGTTTTTATAGCTTTTACTGGTGATAAGAGTGCGTATGAGGTTGCACAAAAACAGCCTGTAAAACTAGCTGCAATGGAAGGACTGTATGAAGGAACTCATGAAGCTGGAATTATAGCCTTTGGGATACTAAACCCAGATAAAAAAATAGGTGATACCCAAAATGCTATGATGTGGGATATAGAGATACCATACGCCCTCTCTATACTAGGATATAGAGAACTCAACTCTTTTGTACCCGGACTAAATGATCTAGTATATGGAAATGAAGATCAAGGCATAGAGTCTGCTACTTCAAAAATTGATAAAGGCAAAATAGCAGTAAGTGCTTTAAAAGAGTACAAAGAAGCAAAAAAAATAGGTGATGAAGCAAAGATGGAGGAGGCAAGAGCAACTCTTGAAGCACATATGAGCTACTTTGGGTATGGCTATTTAGATAAGCCAACTGATATAGTTCCACCTATTGCTTTAACCTTTTATAGCTTCCACATAATGGTTAGCCTTGGGATATGGTTTGTTGTGCTTTTTACCACCCTGCTCTATTTAAGTATGGCAAATGACATCACAAAGTTTAGAAAAGTCCTATGGGCTACACTATTTAGCTTGCCTCTAGGATATATTGCAGCTGAAGCTGGATGGATAGTAGCAGAGGTTGGGAGGCAGCCTTGGGTTGTCCAAGATCTTATGCCCGTTGGTATTGCAGCTACAAACATAGATAGCTCAAATGTTATTATCTCCTTCTCTCTTTTTGCAATTCTATTTACAGCACTCTTAATAGCTGAGATAAAGATTATGCTAAGGCAGATAAAGATAGGACCAAATGGAGGGAAAGATGTTTGAAGCACTATCACTTGAGGCTTTGCAGCTATACTGGTGGGCAATAGTTAGCCTTCTTGGGGGGCTTTTTGTTTTTATGATGTTTGTTCAAGGTGGTCAGACACTTATCTTTAGTGTACCAAAAAGTGAGATAGAAAAGAGTATGATAATAAACTCACTAGGTCGCAAGTGGGAACTTGGGTTTACTACACTTGTGCTTTTTGGTGGAGCTTGCTTTGCAGCATTTCCTCTTTTTTATGCAACTAGCTTTGGTGGAGCTTACTGGGTTTGGATGGCGATACTTTTTTGCTTTATCATTCAAGCGGTGAGCTATGAGTATAGAAAAAAGCCTGATAACTTTTTGGGGCAGAGAACTTATGAGGTTTTTTTGTTTATCAATGGAAGTCTTGGAGTGTTTTTATTAGGGGTGGCGATTAGCACCTTTTTTAGTGGTTCTGAGTTTCTTTTAAGTGAAAACAACTTTGTAGAGTGGCAAAACCCTCTAAGAGGGCTAGAGGCACTTGCTAACCCCTTTAACTACCTTCTTGGATTTTCGCTTTTTTTTCTAGCTAGGATAACTGGAGGGATGTATCTTATCAACACCATAGAGCATAAAGAGCTACAAAAAAGGCTTAGAAAGAGTGTAGTGTTTAATACTATCCCTTTTTTGGTCTTTTTTCTTGGATTTCTAGGCTGGATACTTACAAAAGATGGGTTTGGGATAGTAGATGGAAGGGTGGAGATGGTTCCATATAAATATCTGCTTGATTATATAGATATGCCATATCTTGGAGTATTACTTCTTTTAGGGGTAGGCTTGGTGCTACTATCATTTTATAACACCATCATAAGAGATAAAAACTCCTGCATAATTACCATGAGTATAGGTGTGGTAATAACTGTAACTATGATACTTGTAGCACTAGGAGTTAATAATACAAGCTTCTACCCTTCAACAAGCGACCTGCAAAGCTCACTAACCATTGCAAATGCATCAAGCTCGCAGTACACACTAACTGTAATGGGATATGTTTCACTTCTAGTTCCATTTGTGCTAGCCTATATAGCCTATGTATGGCGTCTAATGAACAAAGAGCCAATAACAGAAGATGAGATAAACAGTGAGCACCACTCATACTAAGGAGAGATAATGATAGACTACACTTCCTCAATAATGTGGCTCATAGCTTGGCCTCTTATAATATATATTAGCTATAAATTTATCAGACTAAACATCTCCCATCTTCAAAAACTAGAAAAAATGGATGAGGAGAGAAAGACAAAAGATAGTGAAAAAGCGTAAATATAAAAAGTTGGGATATAGCTCAATACCAACTATGATAATTAAGCAAACTCTATTGCAAAATCTGTGATAATGTACAAAAATTTGAGGACAGATATGGATTGCTCATCAAAAATTCCTTTTGAAGAACTTCAAACTAAACTTATAGAGATAAGTAGACAAAACCCGAAGCTAAGAAGCTCTAAAAAAAGAGAACACATACTAAAAGCGCTCTACGACTCCCAAAAGCACCTAACACCAGAAGAACTCTACTCCATAGTAAAAACAGTGTATGAGCCAGAGATAGGCTTGGCTACAGTTTATCGCTCACTTATATTTTTTGAGGATTTTGGACTTGTGAACTCTATAGCCCTCAAAGACGGTATCAAAAGATATGAGATAAACTGCGACCAACTACACGACCACATTATCTGTACAGAGTGTGGAAAAATAGATGAGTTTCATAGAGAAGGTATAGATGAACTACTTAAAGATGTAGCAAAATGCAAAGGATATACCTACTCATCTAAAAGCGTAAAAGCTTTTGGTATCTGCCCTGAGTGTCAATCTGCATCATAATATCCACACTATTGGAATTAGAGCTTAGGTCAGAGAAATACTGCTACTTTTGAGTTGTCCATCTTAAGTGTGCTTATACACTATGTTCACTTTATACTCCTACTGCAACAGTCAATCTAAAGATAAATAATAGATACTTAAGAATAAATTCTTGCTCGAATTTTAAGTCACATTTTGGATGTAGCTAGTTACTATCGTGAGATGAAGATGTAATTTTAATCAAGGAGGATACAAAATGACAGAAGAAGAGCTCAAAAAATACGACGGTAAAGAGGGTAGAAAAGCTTATGTGGCATTCAAGGGCAAAGTGTATGATGTGACAAGCTCATCTTTCTGGAAGAAAGGAGAACATGAAGGGTTGCATGTTGCAGGTAGAGACCTAAGCGCGCAGATAGCCGGAGCCCCTCATGGGGATGAAGTGTTTAAAAATTTCAAGGTTGTAGGCTCGCTTGATAAAGGTAGTGATATAAAAAATCAAGAAGAGATGAATCAAAGTAGCTCTGTAGAGCTCAAGAAGAAGTTACAGGAGTGGTATGTCAAATACCATCCCCACCCCGCTACGGTGCATTTCCCAATAGCCCTGCATTTTTTTGCTGGTGCTCTTGATTTGCTTTTTCTCTCCACCAAAAACTCCTCATATGAGGCTGCCGTATTTTACTCATTTTTTATAGCCACACTTATGGGGCTTGTGGCAATGGTGCCGGGGATTCTTAGCTGGTGGGTAAATTATGGCTTCTCAAAGGCCAGACCTTTTGTAATCAAGCTCTATGTCTCTATCGCAACATTAATCATAGGAATTATAGGTATAGCTCTGCGCACTCAGAACCCAGATGTCGCTTATGGGGGAGGCTTAGATAGCTTCATTTATCACTTAAGTGTACTTATAACTGTTCCTGCTGTTGCTATTCTAGCCTATTACGGTGGTAAGATCACATGGCCAGAAGGTGCAAAGCCAAAAGTTAGTAGCAAAGATGACAAAAAGCATCCAAAAGAGGATAATCAAGATATTCAAAAACAAACCTCAACTCTCTCCAATCCAAAACAAATAGAATCTATAAGTCAAAACACTCATAAAGAGGGGCTCTTTTATCCAAAGTCACTGCCAAAATCCTTACAAGAGAGTAGTTTTGAGAAAAAAGAGGCTATTGGGGTTGATTTTGGAATTCTCATAGGCGGACCTGCAGGAGCGGGAATAAAGACAGTTGAAGATCTTCTGTATGAAGGGTTTAGAAACTTGGGACTCAATGTGTTTGCGACTATTGAGTATATGTCTCGCGTAAGGGGAGGAAGCAATAGTACATACATACGCTTCTCAAACTCACAGATAAAAGCGCCAAAATACAAGGCTGATCTTATCCTAGGGCTTAATGAAGCTGGGCTTCTGCATCTTCAGAGTAGAGCCAAAGAGAATACGATAATTATAGTAGATGCCTCAAAAGAGGGAGCCGATGAAGAGATACTTAAGCGCGCAAGGGTGCTTGAAGCTCAAAAGATTGCTGAGGATATAGGTGATAAAAGATATGCTAATACTGTTTTTGCAGGAAGCGTCTTTGGAGTGCTCAATCTTCCGCTTGAGCCTCTTGAGCAGGTGGTATCTAAAAAGTTCTATGGCAAAAACGAGGAAGAGAACTTAAAGGCACTTAAAGAGGGTTATGAGCGTGCAAGCGCATTTGCGCAGGAGGGCATCAAAGAGAGATTCAGCTTCTCTAAAAGAGCACAAAAGCCAGTTATGAGCGGTACTGAGGCGTGTGGCTTTGGAGTGATGGCTGCTGGATGTGATCTTGTTTGTTCCTATCCAATGTCACCATCTACTGGTCTTCTTGAGTTCATGGCTTCTATGTCCAAAACCCATACAATACTTGTAGAGCAGGCAGAAGATGAGATAGCGGCCATTAATATGATAATCGGCGCTTGGTATGCAGGTGCGCGAGCTATAGCAACTACTTCAGGAGGTGGGTTTGCACTAATGTGTGAGGGTATCAGTCTCTCAGGAATGAGTGAGGTTCCTTCTGTAATCTATCTAGCAATGCGTCCAGGACCCGCTACAGGACTTCCAACAAGAACTGAGCAGGGAGATCTTGAGCTTGCTATATATGCAGGGCATGGAGAGTTTCCAAAAGTCATATTAGCACCGGGTGACCTTAATGAGTGTCTAGAGCTCTCCTATCTTGCAATGAATTTGGCGGATTTCCATCAGATTCCTGCGGTTATTCTCATAGATCAGTATCTGGCTGAGAGCAGGATGTCTATGGAGGGCGTTAATCTTGATGAGTTTTTAGAGATAAAACACATTACAAAAAGTACCAAAGAGTATCAAAGATACGCACTCACCAAAAGTGGCATATCACCAAGAGCCATTCCCGCATGGGGTGAAGGGCTTGTTGTAAGTGGCAGTGATGAACATGATGAGCGCGGACAGATTACTGAGAGTATGAAGATGCGAGACTCCATGGTAGATAAGCGCAAAAGAAAAGAAGCAGGACTCAAAGAAGCAGCACTTCCTCCCAAAGTCTACGGTAAGGGGGAGATAGCTGTGGTTGGATTTGGTTCTACAAAAGAGGTGATATCTGAGGTGCTTGGAATGCTTGATGACCCTCGTCTTTATCAGATACACTACTTCTTTGTGTACCCCTTAAACGAGGAGGCTTTAGAGCCACTCAAAAAGGCCAAAAAAATAGTAATGGTGGAGAACAACACAAACGGTCAGTTTGCAAGGCTACTCCAAAGAGAGGGAGTGAGCGTTGATGAATTGATTCTAAAAGGTGACGGTATGCCGTTTTTTGTAGATGAGCTTAGCGAAAAACTTAAAGGGGTTATACAATGAGTGAAATATATGCAAGAAAGAATATAGATAATGCGTGGTGTCCGGGATGTGGTAATTTTGGAATACTGGAGCTTTTAAAGCAGGCTTTAGAGGAGCTTGAGGCGGATAAGCGAAATGTTCTTTTTGTCTCAGGTATAGGACAAGCGGCCAAAACCCCGCATTATCTGGATGTTAATATGTTTGATGTTCTCCATGGAAGAGCTCTGCCTGCGGCAACTGGAGCAAAGCTCTCCAACCCAAACTTGAACATTATAGCAGAAGGGGGTGATGGTGATATGTATGGAGAAGGAGGTAACCATTTCTTAAACGCCGTGCGGAGAAATATTGATATAGCCCACATAGTTCATAATAACATGGTCTATGGTCTCACAAAAGGACAAGCCTCTCCGACAAGCCAAAAAGGCTTTAGAACGGGTGTGCAGATTGAAGGGGTGTTCAATGAGCCTTTTAATCCTCTAAGTGTAGCCATCTCTCTTGGAGCCTCATTTGTCTCGCGTATCTATATGGGACATCATGAACATGCTTTGGAGGTTATCAAGGCGGCAATTTTACACAGAGGTTATGCACTTGTAGATATATTTCAGCCCTGTGTGACATTCAATAAGCTCAATACCTATGACTGGTTTGAGGAGAATAGCTACATCCTCAAAGATCATGATAGTAGTGATAGAGAGAGTGCATGGAAGCGGGCTGAGGAGAGTTATCCTTTTCCTCTTGGGGTATTTTATAAAGAGGAGCGTGAGACACTTGATGGATTTCTTTGGAGAGGGCAGGAAAAACATGGTGCACTCCATGGTAAACTGCATAATAAAGCAGAACTTCAAGAGCAGTTTGATAAATACTATTAACTGATGTTACACACACTTAAGGAGCGATATGAATTTTTATAACATATCAGCAGACAAAAGTCTTGAGGAGCTTAGTAGCCAAAAAGATGGACTAAGCTACAAAGAGGCAAAAAAAAGAGGTCAACAATATGGGAAAAACACCCTTCCTGAAGGTGGAGAGAAGGGGGTTTTAGGGATAGTGCTGGATCAGTTCAAAAGTCCCCTTATCTATATACTCATTGTCGCAGCTACTGTCTCTTTTGCTATTGGAAAAAACACTGATGGCTGGTTTATAGTTGCGGTTTTGATAATCAATGCCCTTATAGGAGCTTATCAAGAGTACAGTGCCGGAGAAAAGGCAAAGAGCCTTAAGAAATCTGTCAAGACCTATACTATGGTGTTGCGCAATGGAGAGAAGCAAAAACTTTTAAGTGAAGATGTAACCATAGGTGATATTGTTTTACTTGAAAGCGGAACAAAGATTCCAGCTGATATGCGACTTATTGAGACAAACAAGTTACAAGTAAACGAGTCACTTATAACTGGTGAGTCAACTGATACTTTAAAAGATGCGGAGTATGTGAGTGATGATGAGCACTTAGAGCTTGGAGATAGAAAAAATATGGCTTATAATGGCTCATTTGTCACAAAAGGGCGTGCAAAAGGTGTAGTTACTGCTATAGGAGCTGATACTGAGGTTGGTCAAATAGCTACAATGCTCTCTACGGACACAGGTGGAAAACCACCTCTTGTAGCAAGAATAGAGAAATTCTCAAAGCGCATTGCCCAGGTTATTGTTATTATCATAGCGCTACTCTTTGGTCTTGGTCTGATGATTGGACAGAGTGTGCAGGAGCTTTTCTTTTTCTCAGTAGCCCTTGCTGTTTCTTCCATACCTGAAGGGCTCCCTGTAGCTATTGTCGTAGCATTGACCGCTGCTAGTATTGCTATGAGCAAGAGAAATGTAATAGTCCGCAAACTAGCCTCTTTAGAGGGGCTTGGCTCATGTACTCTTATTGCTTCGGACAAAACTGGAACTTTGACACAAAACGAGCTTGAGGTAAGCTTTTTTGTAGATACCCAAAGAAGCTATAACAATGAGGATTTAGAAGTAGATAAGAAAGCACTGCGTTGCGCTATTTTAGCCAATGAGGTTGATATCAGAAAAGAAGAGGGAGAGAGGAAATATCTGGGGGATGGGGTTGACATAGCACTTGCCCGCTGGGTTGAGAAAAAATACGAAGAGCTTCTTAGTCTAAAAAAAGAGCAAAATGGGCTCAAAGAGATTCCATATGAACCCCAAAACGGATTAGCAGGTATTT
>CAZAFM010000059.1:0-15763 GCA_964484395.1 uncultured Campylobacterales bacterium
GCTTAGTGCTTTTGCTGAGTTAGCTTTAGGTACGCATGATACATTTGGGAACCCTTTTGTAAACTCCGGCATATTTGTAGAAAGCCCAGTCCCAGTGATGATAAACTCAGCTCCAGCCTCACACGCATCTCTAACCACTCTTCCATAGTCATTAATTGCATATAAGACATTTGCTCCTAGTGGTTTATTGCCACATATCTTTCTTGCGTTTTTAAAAATCTCTGTTAATGCTTTTTTAGAGTAGAAGCTTGAAACCTCATACGGTCTATTTTGCTTGAGTGTTTCAGCAAAGATTTTGTTTTGATAGTATCCAACTCCCACAGCACTTACAACTCCAAGACCTCCTTGGAGAGAAACAGCACCCGCAAGTCTATCCCAGCTTATACCAAGTCCCATTCCGCCTTGAATTATAGGTATATCTATTGTATGTTTGCCAATTTTTAATGGATTTAGGGTCATTTTGATTTCTTACCTTTTTTAAAAGTTTCTACTTAATGATAACTTTTGCAAACTTTCTTTTTCCTATTTGCAAAATGTACTCTCCGGAATTCAGTTGCAACTGCTCATCTGTAACTTTTTTCTGATTTATTTTTAAGGCATTACCTTTTATATCTCGTCTTGCTTGTGATGTTGAAGCACTAAGCTTGCACTCTACAAGAGCTTTAGCTATCCAGATAGGTGCTTGTAGGGTAAACTCCTCTATGTCACTAGGTAGCTCATTTTGAGAGAAGACGCTTGCAAACTCACTTTTAGCTCTAAGTGCACTATCTTCATCACTATATCTTTTAGTTATCTCTAAAGCTAACTCCTCTTTTATTGCTTTTGGATGTTTGCTTCCCTCCTTTATAGCCAGCTTCAAAGCCTCTATCTCTTCAAGGGTTTTTGTACTTAGTAGCTCATAGTATCTCCACATAAGCTCATCTGATATGCTCATAGTTTTTGCAAATATATCCTTTGGCTCTTCAGTTAGTCCTATGTAGTTTCCTAGACTTTTGCTCATTTTTTGCACACCATCTAGTCCTTCTAATATAGGCATCATCATAACAGCTTGCTCTTTTCCTACTCCATAGCTTCTTTGTAGGTGGCGACCCATTAGGAGGTTGAACTTCTGATCAGTCCCACCTAGTTCAATATCACTCTTTAGCTCTACACTATCATAACCTTGAAAAAGCGGATAGAGAAACTCATATATAGATATATCTACCCCTTCATTAAAGCGCTTAGAAAAATCATCTCTCTCAAGCATTCTAGCTACTGTTCTTTTAGAAGTTAGCTCTACCATATCATAAGCATCTAGCTTGCCTAGCCAGCTGGAGTTAAAAACTAGGTCAGTTTTATCTCTATCAAGTATTTTGAAAACCTGCTCTTCGTATGTTTTGGCGTTTTTGACTACATCAAACCTATCTAGCTTTTTTCTTGTCTCACTCTTGCCAGTTGGATCACCTATCATAGCAGTGAAATCACCTATAAGAAACTGAATCCTTCCCCCATATCTCTGAAAAATAGCAAGCTTTGTTAAAAGAACAGTATGTCCAAGGTGAAGATCTGGAGCTGTTGGGTCAAATCCAGCTTTGATAGTATATGGAGTTCCATCACTATAGTATCGCTCTACAAGGGCTTTTATCCTATCAAAGTCAATTATTTCAGCGACCCCTCTTTGTATCTCATTTAGTGCTTTTTCTACTTTTTCCATACTATCCTCTCTAAAATATTTGAGCATTAAATGCATCATCAGCACTTATTAGCTCTATTAGTTTAAATTTTGGTGCAATTAGGCTATGTATGCGCTTTATATCTTTTATTCTTGTATCCATAATCACTTCACAATAGCCTGAGTTTTTATCTATCTTACTTCCTATCTCAACACTTAGTATGTTTATATCCCTATCTGCTAGATACTCTAGGAAGCCTGCAAGTGCACCTTTTTTGTTATCTATATAGACTACTGCTTTATATCTACTTTGCTCATCTTCTGTCCACTTTACATATATCATCTTTGGGCAATCCCCAATTTGTTCATAGGCCTTATCACAGAGCTTATGATGTACAACAGCACTACTACCAGCTTTAAAAGCTAGCATCTCATCACCTCTTTTGGGGTGGCAACAATAATCAAAGCTTATGTTTTTAATATTATAGTTAGAGTAGATTAAAATATCATCAAACTTCTGCTCTCTTAGCTTTAAGATTTTGATTTTTATCCGTCCTAATATCCCTGTGTTTGCTCTGTAGTAGTTTTTGAGGCGGTTTTTTACCTCTTGTAAAAAGTTTAGGTCTTGACCAGCTTTATGTATGGAGCTATCAAAGTTGAACTCTTTTATAATTTTTTCTATCTCTTCACACGGTTTTGAAAAGACAGTTGCTATCATATTTATGACACTTTTTCTATCTATCTCCTTAATCCTTAAGGTACAATTGTGTTTGATATGTTGTTTGGCTTTTGATGTTTGTACCATATCCAGCCAGCTACACCTAGGTATTGCCGTATCTTGAGTCTCTATTTTGACTATATCTCCACTTTTTAGGACTGTTAGAAGTGAGCTTTTGACTCTGTTTATTGAAGCACTGACAGCTTTGTTTCCTATCTCAGAGTGTATAGCATAGGCAAAATCAAGTGCTACAGCACCCTGAGGAAGTGAATAAACATCCCCTTGAGGGGAGAAAATAGCTATATCTTCACTATATAGGTCGTTTTTGACAAGATTGTAAAACTCCTCAGCATTTTCGTTTTTGAATTGTAACTGTCCTAGCCAATCAAGCTTTGGTCCTTTTGAGCCTATTTTATACTTCCAATGGGCTGCTAATCCATACTCTGCAGTTTTGTGCATATCCATTGTTCTTACTTGCACTTCAAATATAAAAGAATCATCAAAAACAGTAGTATGAAGTGTCTGATAGCCATTCTCTTTGGGTATAGTGATGTAGTCTTTAAACCTAGAGATGATAGGTTTGTAGTTCAAATGTATAAGTCCAACTACTTTGTAGCAATCAAGTGGTTCTTCAACAATAATACGAAGCGCCAAAAGGTCTAGTATCTCCTCAATACTCACTCCCTTTCTTTGCATCTTAAGATAGATAGAATAGGGTCTTTTGACTCTGCTTGTGATAGTGAACTTATCCTCCTTGAAGCCATTACTTAAAAGTAGATTATTTAGCCCCATAATAAGCTCATTTAGCTTTAGCTGGAGTTTTTGACGACTTTTGATAAGATGGTTCTCTATCCTCTCAAACTCTTCAGGGAATATGTAATAAAAGCTTAGGTTTTCAAGCTCATTTTTGATAGTTTCAATACCTAGTCTATGGGCTATTGGAGCATAAACCACAAGTGTCTCTTCAGCTATTCTTTTTTGCTTATTTGGCTGCAGGGCATCTAGGGTGAGCATATTGTGAACTCTATCGCATAGCTTTATAAAAAGCACTCTAATGTCTTCTATAGAGGCTACAAGCATCTTTCTAAAACTAAGAGCAGCACTAATTAGTTTAGTATCTCGGCTTGAAGGAGGGAGCTTTTCATCTCGTATAGTGACTATTTTTGTAAGCCCTTCAACTAGCTGGGCAACATCTTTGCCAAAAACTTCAATAATCTCTTCTATAGTTACATCAGTATCTTCTACCACATCGTGTAGTAGGGCGGTTTTTATCATAGACTCATCACCACCATAGCTAGCAACTATAGAAGATACCACAATGGGATGGACAGCATAAGGCTCTCCACTTTTTCTATATTGTCCTTGATGGGCGTCTACGCAGTACCTAATAGCCTCTTCAAACTTCTCTTTATCATCTACTAGTGAAAACAGAAGCTCTTTGGCAGACTCAATAGTTTTTGTCTGCTTGGCTTTTAAAAATATCTGCACATAACTCCTTAGGCGTTAGGAACTATCTTATCTAAACCGATATGTCCATCAGCTATCTCTCTTAGCGCAATGTCAGAGTATTTGTTTTTTTTGATATCCATATCTACAAAAGGTTTTGCTCCATTTGTTAGCTCTTTTACTCGTTCAAACACCATACTTGCTAGTAGGTATCTATCTCCATTTAGCCTATTTAGTGCTTTTGCTGTTATCTGTTCTATTCTGACCATTTTTATATCTCCTCATTTTTTACAATCGAGCAAAAACTAAAGTCACCATTAGTGATGTTTAGTAGGTTGTTCTCTTTAAACATATTGCACACTACTATTGGTAGTGCGTTATCTTTTGCAAGGGTGATGGCAGTGTCATCCATGACTTTTATGTTGTCATCCATTGCTTGTTCATAAGTTAGCCTATCTAGCTTGTGAGCATCCTCAAATCTATGAGGGTCTTTTGTGTATATTCCATCTACTTTTGTTGCTTTTATAATCATTTGAGCACTTATCTCTATAGCCCTAAGAGTTGCAGCTGTATCTGTTGTGAAAAAAGGATTTCCAGTCCCAGCTGCAAATATAACGACGCGCCCCTTCTCTAGATGTCTTATAGCGCGTCTGACTATGAAAGTCTCAGCCACTTGCCTTATCTCCAAAGCACTTTGAAGCCTAACTGATATACCAAAGCTCTCAAGTGCTTCTTGAAGTGCTATCCCATTGATGATGGTTGCAAGCATACCCATATGGTCAGCACTGGTTCTTTTGATGAGGTCTTTTTTGTGGAGGTCAACACCTCTTATCATATTACCTCCGCCAACAACAAGCCCGACCTCTATTCCCGCATCTGTTAGTTTTTTTATCTCTGCTGCGATATTTTTTAATATATCACTATCTATACCATGTCCATCCTCTGATGCTAATGCCTCACCTGAAAACTTAACAAGCACTCTTTTATTCATTAATGAATCCCCTTTTTTGAGCAAGTAGAAAAAGCTTCTTAGACAGAGGGCTTATAGCCCTATAACTAGCCTCTAAAAATTTTTGCAATTTTATCTAAAATAGTGTTTAAAAGTGCTTATAGCTTAAGTCTTGATATATGTTTCAAACCTTTCTAAAAAGATATCATTTTGAGACTCTGTCCCTATTGTAACCCTTATGGCATTTACTCCATAAGGCTTTAGGTCATACACCATCACTCCATGCTTCAAAAGTCCGTTTTTAACACGCGTAGAGCTATATATATTTAGTGGTAGGGTTAGGAAATTTGCATACGACTCTAGATATGGAAGTGACCAAGCTTTAGCAAAGTCTATAAACCTCTCCATCTCAGAGGAGTTTTTATGCAAGCAGTTTCTTATGTATTCTTTAGCTTCAAGTGAGGCAACTGCTGCTACTTGAGATAGAGTAGCTATATTATATGGTGGTCTGAACTTTGAGAGAACTTCGCTTAATTCAGGACTTGCTATTCCATATCCCACTCTCATACCCCCTAATCCATATATTTTAGAAAAGGTTCCTATATAGATTACATTTTGATACTTTTCTATAACATCCTTTGGCTCTATCTCTTTAGCTTTGTCCTTAAAAGCCGCGTACTCTTGAAAAGCGCCATCTAGTATGACTATAGTATTTGAGTCCACATGGTCTAGAAGTTTATATACATCTTCACTATCAAGACAGTCTCCTAAAAGGTTATTAGGTAGACTTAAAAATATCATTTTAGGTTTATGCTCATCGTAGCTTTCTAAAAACTCATCTATATTGTGATGGTCTGAGTGGGTGTGTATCATCTCAGCCCCAACTCTTTCAGCATAGATTTTATACAAAATAGTTACTGTTGGAGCACAGAGTATCTTATCCCCTGGACTGCACTTTGCTCTTAAAGCCATATCTATGACTTGATCTCGTCCTGTTCCTATTACTAGGTTGTCTTTTGTAATATCAAACCTCTTTGATAGAGCTGTTTTTAGGCTGTACATAGAGTCATCTGGATATACTGAGCACTCCCACATAGAGGAGTTTATCGCCAAAACCGCCTCCTTTGGAGCGCCATAGGGGTTTTCGTTTGAATCTAGCTTGATAATATCTTTTGGGTCCATCTTGAGGCTATGAGCGACTTTTCCTAGTGAGTCACCCAACTCATATAATTCTAATTCTTCTACATGGTCATTAAATTCCATAAAACTCCTTTATTTGATATCTTGTAGATACTACTAACTAAAACTGAGAGTCAGATTACTGCTACTACTCTTTATCAATACTATCTACAATAATAGCACCCATAGATGCTGGCATTGCAATTATAATAACTCTTTTAAGAGCAATAATAGGGTCTGTTATAATTGGAAACTTATCAATCGCAAAAAGCAGGAGTATAACTACTGCTAAAGTAAGCATATAAGCGGCAAAAACTCTAAAAACATAGACAAAAATTCTATTTTTTACCGACCCTTGAAATATGCTTTGATACGAAAAGAGAGTCAAAAAACCTATTGATAACAAAAAAACTAGTGCAAGGTTGTACCAAGATAGAGTTGCTCCCATATCCCAAGCCTCTTGCGAAAAAGAAACAGGAACCCCAAGAGCAAATGCACCAATAGCAATCTGTCCTATATCCTCAAAGTTGAAATAGAGCTTCTTCACTTCTCTCTCCCGCTGTACAAATACTAATAATTATAATTATGGTAGATTTAAGATAAGACTCCAAGAAGTATCAGAATTAAGCAAGTCCACCAAAGCAAAATAGGCTAAGAATTTAGAACTCTATATACTTACCTTTTGATGTTATGCTTTTATATCTTTTGTCAAGTAGTTCTTCTGTACTAAGGGCTTGAAGTTCACTTAGACTTTCTAAAAAGTAGCTTTTTATAGCCCTAGATGCTGCTTCTTTATCTCTGTGGGCACCTATTAGAGGTTCGTTTATAATATCATCTATTAAGCCCTCATCCTTTAGGTCATCAGCACTAATTTTGAGAGCTTTTGTGGCTTGCTCTACTTTTTGAGGATCTTTCCAGAGGATAGCAGCACAGCCTTCAGGGGAGATGACACTATATACGGAGTATCTCATCATAGCTAGCTTATCAGCAACTGATATTGCCAAAGCCCCACCACTGCCACCTTCACCTATGACGACTGAGACTGTTGGCACTCTTAGCTTACTGAACTCATATAGGTTTCTAGCTATTGCCTCACTCTGGCCTCTCTCTTCAGCACCAATCCCAGGATATGCACCGGGTGTGTCTACTAGCATTAGAATTGGTAAGCCAAATTTCTCAGCTAACTTTGCAACCCTTAGGGCTTTTCTATATCCCTCTGGATTTGGCATACCAAAGTTTCTGTATATTTTGTTTTTAGTCCCTCTACCCTTTTCTTCACCGATAATCAGGGTTTTTACACCATCTATTTTGACAAAAGCTGTGATTATAGAGGGGTCATCTTTATATAGTCTATCACCATGAACCTCTACTATATCTGTAGCAATCATATCTATGTAGTCTTTTGTATATGGTCTATCAGGATGTCTTGCTAGCTGGAGTTTTTGGTATGGATTTAGCGATTTGAAGGTTTTATCAACCTCTTTTTGGAGCTCTTTGTTAAGAATCTGTTCAGCATCTTTATCATTTGTTGCAGTAGCACTTGCTATCTCTTCTTGAAGTGTTTTTATTTTGGATTCGAAGTCAAGATATACCGCCACTTAAACTAAACCTTTTTGAATATGATGACACCATTAGTACCACCAAAACCAAATGAGTTGCTCATAACACTCCCTATCTTCTTCTCTCTTGGACTATTTGGTATGTAGTCAAGATCACAGTCTGGGTCTGGACTCTCTTGATTGATAGTAGGAGGAAGTAGCCCACTATCAAGTGCCATAAGAGATATAACTGCTTCTATACCCCCTGCTGCTCCTAGACAGTGCCCTGTTTGACCCTTAGTTGAGCTAACAGGTGGAACATTAGCTCCAAAAGCCTGCTTTAGGGCTGCTGTTTCGTTTTTATCATTTACAGGTGTGCTTGTGCCATGAGCATTCACATAATCTATACTGCTAAGACCTGACATATCTAAAGCTGCCCTCATAGCCCTAAGAGGACCATCAGTTGTTGGTGCAGTAATGTGGTTTGCATCCCCACTCTCTCCAAATCCAACTATCTCACCATATATTTTAGCACCTCTTTTTTTAGCACACTCATACTCCTCTAAGATAAGCACTCCAGAGCCCTCACCCATTACAAATCCATCTCTTTCCTTATCAAAGGGTCTAGAGGATTTCTCTGGTTCGTCATTTCTAGTTGATAGTGCTTTCATAGAGGCGAAGCCACCCACACCTATATCACATATAGTAGCTTCTGCTGTTATTGCCATCATTCTATCAGCACCACCTATCATTATTGTTTTTGCAGACTCTGTTATTGCGTGCACACCCGCTGTACAAGCGGTTACATTAGATAGATTTGGTCCTTTTAGGTTGTGATATATAGAAGCAAAGCCACCAAGCATATTTGATAGAGCTGAAGGGATAAAAAATGGTGAAATTCGTCTAGGACCTTTTTCTACAAAAATCTCAGTGTTTTTTTGTATAGTTGGTAGACCACCAATACCAGAGGCTGAGCTTACACCGAAGCGCTCACTCTCTTGCTGGCTAAGGGAATCAAATCCTGCATCCTCCATAGCCTCTTTTGCAGCTTTCAAACCAAGCTGTATGAAACGATCTGCTTTTTTTACCTCTTTTGCATCCATAAAAACTGTAGGGTCAAAATCCTTGACTTCGGCTGCAATTTTTACTGAGTGGGCTTCAGTATTAAACAGAGTGATTCTTCTAACGCCACTTTTTCCCTCACAAATAGCCTTAAAAGAGTCGCTTTTGTTATTCCCTAATGCATTTATCATACCTATCCCAGTTACAACAACTCTACGCACCTATACTCCTTCAGTTTAGCTCTAAAATGTGGGGCAAAAAGCCCCAGAAATTATTTTTTTGATTCTATATAGTTAATAGCATCACCAACAGTTAGTATTTTTTCAGCTTCATCATCTGGAATTTCGCAACCAAACTTCTCTTCTAACGCCATGACAAGCTCAACAACATCAAGTGAATCAGCACCTAAATCATCTATAAACTTAGCCTCAGCCTTTACCTCTTCAGGGTTTACATTTAGTTGCTCAACTACAACCTCTTTAACATCATCAAATACAGCCATTACTCTCTCCTTGTTTCTTTATACACGAAAATATACAACATTTTATCAAAAAAAACTTTAAGATGAACTCTTAGAAAGTTCAAATCACATATATAAGCCACCATTAACTTTTAGTGTCTCGCCTGTGATGTATGAAGATTCATCACTTAGTAAGAATGCCACAGCACCCGCAACCTCTTCTGGTTTGCCAAATCTTTTAAGAGGAATGTTTTTGTAGTATTCTTCTTTTATCTCAGCACTTAATGCATCAGTCATCTCAGTTGCAATAAATCCTGGAGTTACACTATTATATCTTATTCCTCTTGAAGATGCCTCTTTTGCGAAGCTTTTTGTCATAGAGACCATTCCGCCTTTACTTGCACTATAGTTTGTCTGTCCTATATTTCCCATTTCTGCGACTATAGAAGCTATATTTACCACACTACCAAATCTCTTTTTGCTCATTACTTTTAAAGCCTCTCTAGAGCCTATAAAAGTAGAGGTTAGATTTGCTTTTATGACTGATTCAAAATCATCAAGTTTCATTCTCAAAGCTAGTTTATCATTTGTAATTCCAGCGTTGTTGACTAGATAACTTAGCTCTCCATCACTATCTACTATAGTTTTTATAGCCGCACTAAATGCCTCTTCATCTGTAGCATCAAAAGCTATAATAGCCGCCTCAAAGCCTGCATTTTCTATCTCATCTTTTATTGCTTCAGCAGCTTCTGGGCTGCTTCTGTAGTTTATCCACACTTTTAAACCAAGCTTTGCAAGATATGTTGCTATATTAGCCCCTATTCCTCTGCTTGAGCCTGTTATTAATACATTTTTTCCACTAAAAGTCATGAAAGTCCTTTTGTAAAGGTTAATAAGTAGTAAAAAACAGAGGAGAGATCCTCTGCTTTGGTGTTATAGCCTTGACTCGTAGCGTCTAAGCATATAGAGTCTTTTGAGCATTTTCTTTCTAGCATTTATTTTCTGCTTTTTCCTTTTCTCCGTCATAGGTTCAAAGTACTTTCTAGCTCTAGATTCAGTTACGATAAGGTTTCTATCAACTTGTTTTTTAAACTTTCTATACGCCTCATCGAAGCTCTCACTATCTCTTACAAGAATACCCGGCATAAAATCACCGCCTCTCAGTTAAATTTTGAAGACGAATTATATCAGGTTTTTCTTAATATCCATAAGCTGATGGTAGATTGACGATAAATTTATATAATCTATTGACTTTTATCGTCAAAAGTTGTATATTTTCAATGACGAAAAATTCTTACTTAAAGTAGATAGGATGAATATAGTTATCTATCGTGCAAACAGAAACATATCTATACTAACTCAAGAGGAGTGCATAAGGGATTTTGCCCTTAAATACAACATCAAAGTAGATGACTTCTACTTTGACTTTAGCCCATCTAGCTCAACACTTGAGCAAAGAGCAGAGACAAAAGAGTTTATTAGAGGGCTAAAAGATGGGGTGCATGTATATGTGTATGATTTTTGGGTTCTGAGTAATAGGGCAGGAGAGCTTATAAAGCTTTTTACCTGTATGCTAAAAAAAGATGCAAAAATCTACAACTGTGTAAAAGATGTAGTGATAGATAAAAACTCACCATCACTCCTTAGTCTTGGACTTTTGGACGAGTTTAGAGAGGGCAGTATGAGCAAGTTCTCTACACTAAAAACCGGAAGACCAAAGGGTAGTATCTCAAGGTCAAAGTTTGACAAGTATAAAGATGAGATAGTTGATGCACTAAGAGAGGGAGTCTCTATTTCACAGATAGCGAGGGATTTAAAAGTCAATAGAAGCTCACTAAAAGACTACATCTACTCAAGAAGTCTAAAAGAGCTATCTTTAGGAGAGGAAAGTGGGTCAAAACCCATCAAAAGAGAGCTTTCAAACAGTAGAGTTCTAAGCTCAATAAAATGTCCATTCAAAAAACAAGACTTAAAAAAAGGAGAGAGTAATGGCTAAGGGTAATGAAAATTCAGGCCTAAATGTAAAAAATCCATTTTACGCAAAAAAGAGATATTGGCTCTTTCTTGTAGTAACAATTGCACTTTTTGCAATCCCATGGATACAGATTGATGGAAATCACATATTTCTATTATCATTTGATCACAAAGAGTTGCACCTAATGGGTGTTGGCTATGATATGCAAGAGTTGTTCTTGATGCCTTTTTTGCTTATGTTGCTTTTTATAGGGATATTTGCAATAACAAGTATTGGTGGTCGAGTATGGTGTGGATGGGCTTGTCCGCAGACTATTTTTAGGGTTATATATAGAGACTATATAGAAACAAAGCTACTAGGACTTAGAAAAAACATTAAAAACAAACAAAAAGAGCCTGATTTAAGTAGTGGTGCTAATAAAATAAAAAAAGTTATTGGAATTCTTATCTGGTCACTTCTTTCACTTGTAGCAGCTGCAAACTTTTTGTGGTATTTTGTTCCACCTGAAGACTTTTTTGCTTATCTAGCAAACCCTAGTGAGCATATGATTACAGTGGGTATGTGGCTTATACTAGCAGGTTTTTTAATATATGATGTAGTATCTTTAAAAGAGAACTTCTGTGTATATATTTGTCCTTATAGTAGGGTACAATCAGTCTTATATGATAATGATACTATTATGTCTATATATGACTACAAAAGAGGTGGTGAAATATATAATGATAAGGGTGATAAACTCTGGAAAAAGCCTCCAGAAGGAGAGGGTGAGTGTACTGGATGTGAGTCTTGTGTAAATATATGTCCAACACACATAGATATTAGAAAAGGCTTTCAGCTTGAGTGTATAAACTGTCTTGAGTGTGTAGATGCATGTAGTAAGGTGATGGGAAAATTAGGAAAAGAGACACTTGTAAGCTGGAATAGCTCAAATGCTATAGAGAAGAGAGAGAAGGTTAAGTATATAAGACCAAAAAGCATAGGCTATGTAGTTGTTCTAGGTATTGTACTAGCTGGACTTATTGTAATGGGTAGTGGTAAGCAGGAGACATTTTTGCTAAATATCAACAGAACTTCAAGTCTATATACTATTGATGAAACAGACAAAACTGTACAAAACAGCTATGTGTTTTTGTTTCAAAACAAAGATGAGAAACCTCATGAAGTCTATTTTAAGGTAGATAATCCTGATATAAAGATTATAAGACCTGCAGAGCCATTTATGCTCAAAAAAGGTGTAAGACTTAAAAAGGTAGTAATTCTTGAGACAGATAAAGTCCTAGGTAAGCGTAAGCAAGATGATACAGTTCTACCTATCAAAATCACACTCTACTCAGTTGATGATAAAAACATAGCTCCAACTGTAAGAGATAGTGTGTTCTTCTATCCAGGAACCGACTTTGTAGAAGGTACTAAATAGTGGAGCACCAAGAGGTACACAATAGGCTTCAGCACTTCCCCATCACACTCTTTGCGGTTGTGATGGGACTTTCTGGCTTGGCTATTGTTTTTCAAAAAGCCTCTGAGATACTGCATTTTCCTCATTTTATTGGAACAGTTATTGCATTTATTGATTTGCTCCTTTTCCTTGTAATTGTTATTTTTTATGTGAGTAAGCTCTTTTCTTATCCAACAGAGGTAAGAAAGGAGTTCTCACACCCTATTCGTATTAATTTTTTTGCAGCTATATCTATATCTTTACTGCTTTTAGCCGTTATTTTTTCGACTATAAGTCCAACTATATCATCTATATTTTTCTATGTTGGAGTCTCAATCCACACTTTTTTCACCTTCTACATTATAGCTTTTTGGATAAATCACAACTTTGAGCTAAATCACTCAAATCCAGCATGGTTCATACCTATAGTTGGAAATGTGATAGTCCCTGTTGCTGGGGCTGGGATAGTACCATCTGATTTTCTTACATTTTACTTTGCTATTGGAATGTTTTTTTGGGTAGTTCTTTTTACATTGATTTTGAACAGAATTATCTTCCATAACCAACTACCTCAAAAGTTTATACCAACTATCTTTATTCTAATAGCGCCACCTGCTGTGGGATTTATAGCCTATATAAAGCTTGGTTTTGAGTATGATTTAATAGCTAGGATGCTATATGATTTAGCGCTTTTTTTTACTATACTTGTGTTTTTTATGTATAAGAGTTTTTTGAAGCTGAAGTTTTTTATATCTTGGTGGGCATTTACCTTTCCACTTGCAGCTATTACTATAGCTACACTTTTGTCATACAAAATAACAGGCTATATGTTTTATGAGTTTCTTTCCTATTTTTTGATACTCTTTACGACTTTTGTAGTAGGGCTTGTAGCACTAAGGACTATACAACATATGTTTAAAAAAGAGGTCTGTGTACCTGAATAGGAGTTTTTATGGATCCAACACTTATAGCTTTCATGCTTGGAATTTCGATTATTTTAGGTCTTTTTGGGCTGCTTTTTTTTATTTGGGCTTTACGGGGTGGTCAGTTTGATGATGAGAACAAGATGCTCCAAGGTCTTTTATATGATGATACTAGTGATTTAAATAGTGCTGCAAAAAAGAGTCAAAAAGAGAAAAAAGAGACTGAGAGTAAAAATAGTGATTGATTTATCTTGGTTTTAATTTTGTTTAGTATAATTGCGACCCTTAAAAGAGAAAAGAGGAGCACTAAGAGAGTTCTTGGCTTTTTTAGTGCTCCTCTTTAGGTCCGCGCAATACTTTGTAGAGGTAACGCTTCAGGGTGGGAACACAGCAGAGCCCCTCTGCATCGTATGTGCCGCGGGTAGCCTAAGGAGGGGTCTTAGACCTAGATGCGCTTCAGAGTTAGGAGTTATAATGTCCCCATCTTATAATATTAAAAAATCAGAGCTTACTATTCATACTGCACTTAATACCCATCCAAAGCCAAAGAGTGTTGCTTTGCTGAATGATTTAGATGATAGAGAATTTGAAAAGTACAATATAGAGCTTACAGTCCACAAAGCTCTTAAAGATACTCTATATGATGTGATTATCTCAGATGAAGAGAATGTACTATATGCTATTTCAAAGCTAAAAGATGATGGTTTAGCTGTTTTTTGTTTAAATTTAGAAGATGATTTTTGCGATAAAGTAGATTTTTTTAAAACAATATCTCCATCTTTTAGGGTTGTAATGCCCTTTTTTATGCCGTATTCAAAAGAGCAAGAGCTGTTTGTGTTTGCTTCAAAAAAGTATCATCCAACCTCTGACTTACAACTTCAAAGAGCTGATATGCTTGATAATCTTAGCTTCTATACGCCATATCTTCATAAGGCTATATTTGAGCAACCTTTATTTATCCAAAACTGTTTTAAGGGCTATCTTAAAAATTGAGTAACTACAAGTATGCTGTAGCACTAACAGGAAATATAGGAAGTGGTAAAAGTACAGTATGCTCTTTTTTTAAGATGTATGGTTTTGAGATAGTTGATGCTGATGTAATGGCTAGAGATAGTCTAAATGAGCTATCCTTAGAAGTAGTTGGCATCTTTGGAGGAAGGGCGATTGATAGTAGAGGTGAGGTTGATAGAGCCTATATAAGAAGTGTAATATTTGAAGATAGTGACAAAAGAGAGGATTTAGAAAACCTACTCCACCCAAGAGTTAGGATGAAAATAAGAGAGAGAGCCATAGCACTTGATGCAAAAAAAACCCCCTATATAGTCGATATTCCACTGTATTTTGAAACTAAAAGCTATGATATAGACTATGTTGTAGTAGTATATGCTCCAAGAGAGCAGATGATAGATAGAGCTTCTAAAAGAGATGGTAGAAGCAAAGAGAGTGTTGAAAAAATACTAGATGCCCAGATGGATATAGAGAAAAAAAAAGAGTTAGCAGATGAGGTTATAGATAATAGTGGCGATATAAACCACCTTCAAAAAGAGGTGGAGAGAGTTGTAAAAAATATAAAAGCAAGGTTTAGCTAATGTTTATCTCAAAAATAACTGCAAGTGGAAATGACTTTTTGATAACCCATATGTTTTTAGAGGCTGACTACTCATCTCTTGCAAAAACTCTGTGTGATAGAAACTATGGGGTTGGGGCTGATGGTTTTATAGTGCTTCTTCCTTCAAGAGAGTGTGATATAAAGTGGCTTTTTTACAATAGTGATGGAAGTAGTGCCTCTATGTGTGGAAATGGAACAAGGGCTGCTGGATACTACGCATATGAAAATAGACTCTCTCCTTCAAAGCTTAGCTTAGAAACTAAAGCTGGTGTGATTGATATAGAGGTGGATAAAGATAGTGTAAAGACCGCTTTTACCTCACCAAATCTCATAAATGATAGTGTTTTAGAGTTTGATAGGGAGTGGATGCTAGTAGATACTGGAGTTCCTCATCTAGTCTGCATAGATGAAGAGCTAGATAGTCTTGATATGGCTAGCTTAAGGCTTTTGAGAGAAAAGTATAATGCAAATGTAAATGTAGGAAGAGTAGATGGAGAAGATATCTTTATAAGAACATATGAAAGAGGGGTTGAAGGTGAAACTCAGGCTTGTGGAACTGGAATGGCAGCTCTTTTTTATCTACTCTCTTCTAAAGACAAAGTAGGAGAAAGTGCTATCATAACCCCTGCTAGCGGTGAGAAACTACAATTTATAAGCGAAAAAAGTAAAATATTTTTTAAAGGTAATGTAAGAAAGGTTTTTGACTTAGCTTTGTAGGATTACACATTAAATGGATTGATGATTTTTATTTTTTCATCGACAATAAGACCATCTTGCATATCCTCACTATAGACAATAGCGCATCTATTTTCCAAAGC